>JAZDNG010000028.1:0-3034 GCA_043800065.1 Candidatus Omnitrophota bacterium | reverse complement strand
TAGAAGATGATTCCGAGCTCACAAATTCCAATGTTGTCAAGGTTGTATTCGATAAGCTCGGGTACGCTATATATTTTTCCAGATACGCTATTCCTTATAACAGGACAAGCGCAGTTGATAAGGCAAAGTTGCCGCCCTATTATAAACACATAGGGATGTATGCCTTCACAAAAGACTTTCTCTTTACATTCAGAAATCTGCCTAAGTCTGCCCTGGAGAACGCGGAAAAATTAGAGCAGCTAAGGGTCCTGGAATACGGGTATAAGATAAAGGTCGTTGAGACAAAATTTGACACCGTGGGCGTTGATACCCATGAAGATTTGATGCGAGTAAAAGAGCTGATGCTCGCAGAAAGGCAGTAATTTCAAGATACGCATATGACAAAAGAGATAAAGATAGGCAATGTAAAAATAGGCGGAAATCGGGAGCTGGTGCTCATCGCTGGGCCGTGCGTTATTGAATCGGAAAAGAGCGCTATCCGTCATGCCAAGGCGTTACAGAATATCACCAGAAGGCTTGGCGTGCCGCTTATCTATAAGTCAAGTTATGATAAAGCTAACCGCACATCTATAGATTCGTTCCGCGGGCCCGGGTTAATAAAGGGTTTAAAGATATTGCAGAAAATCAAAGAAGAATTAGGACTGGTAATTTTGTCCGATATACATTGTAAGGAAGAGGTGGCCGAGGCGGCCAAAGTCCTTGATGTGATCCAGATCCCGGCGTTTCTTTCGAGACAGACAGACCTTATCCTGGCGGCAGCGGATACGGGCAAGGTCATAAATATAAAAAAGGGGCAATTCCTGGCTCCGTGGGATATGCAGCATATTGTTAAAAAAATAGAATCCGGCGGCAACAAGAATATAATCCTTACCGAAAGAGGCGTAAGCTTCGGTTATAACAATCTTGTGAGCGATTTCAGGTCCATTCTTATCATGAAGGAACTCGGTTATCCGGTCGTCTATGACGCGACGCATTCGGTCCAGATGCCCGGCGCTCTTGGCGACAAATCCAGCGGCGAGAGAAGATTTATTCCGTACCTGTCTATGGCCGCCATTGCATGCGGTGTCAACGGCATATTTGTTGAGGTCCACGAAAATCCTGACAAGGCTTTAAGCGACGGCCCCAATATGATGAGGTTGTCCGAATTAGAAAAGATGCTGATAGGATTAAAAAGAATTGAAAAGGCGGTAAGGCAATGTCACGGAATATAGCCCGACAGGCTAAGACTGTGAAACAACATGCTACGGCAAGCAGTAGGCACCAAATTTGCCATACAAATTTGGTAGCCAAAAAAGTATTAGAGGTTGAGCGTGACGCACTTTCCTGTCTGATAAATAGGGTAGGCGCGAATTTTGAGAAGGCAGTTAATGCTATCTATAATATAAAAGGGCGCGTTATAGTCACAGGTATGGGCAAGCCCGGATTTATCGCACAAAAGATATCAGCCACCCTTTCCTCTACGGGAACACCCTCCCTATATTTACATCCGGCTGAGGCGCTGCATGGAGACCTGGGAAGGGTCACGAAAGACGATTTGATATTGGCGCTTTCGAATAGCGGCGAGACAGAAGAGATCATAAAATTTTTGCCTATAGTGAAAAAGATAGGCGCAAAATTGATCGCAATGGTGGGGAATGCCAAATCCACACTAGCGAAAAATTCGGATTATATTATAGACACTTCCGTAAAAAGAGAAGCCTGCTCTTTAGGTCTTGCACCTACGGCTTCTACAACAGCTATGCTCGCCATGGGTGACGCATTGGCTGTGGCACTGTTGGAAAGGAAAGGTTTCAGGGAGAAGGATTTCGCATTCTACCATCCCGGCGGAATATTGGGCAAACGCCTTATACTTAAGGTCAGCGATATCATGAGGAAGGGCGCGGATAATCCTATTGTGAAAGACAGTTTTACCGTGAAGAGGGTGTTGCTGGCAATAACCAAGGCAAGGGCCGGAAGCGCAAGTGTGGTAGATTCCAAAGGACGTCTCAAGGGAATATTCACAGACGGAGATTTGAGGCGGCATCTTGAGACCGAAGCCGACCTGACAAATAAAAAAGTCAAAGACGTAATGACAAAAAATCCTGTTACGATAGATAAAGAAAAGTTAGCGGCGGAGGCATTTGATATTCTGCGTTCAAGGAAGATAGACGAAATACCCGTCGTAGATGATAAAAAGCGGCCCATAGGCCTGCTGGATGTTCAGGACCTGCTTAAGGCAGGGCTTGTGTAGGGTAAGTTAAAATGCCGACAAAAGAAGTTATAGAAAAAGCGAAGAAAATAAAACTTTTAATTGTAGATATAGACGGAGTAATGACTGACGGCCGTATCGTTTATAGTATCTATGGCGACGAGCTGAAATTTTTTGATGTCACCGACGGATTCGGCATATCCCTCCTGAACAAGGCCGGCATCAAGACCGTCATAATTACGGCAAAAAAAAGCCGTATCGTAAAGATGCGCGGCCGCGACTTAAAAGTCGCAAAGTCATATGCCGGTTTTACCAATAAGCTTATACCTTTTAATGATGTGATCAAAAGATTTAAGATCCCGCCCGAAGAGATCTGCTTTATAGGGGATGACCTTATAGATGTGCCGGTTTTGAAAAGGGTCGGGCTTGCCGTCTCTGTTCCTAATGCGATAGAAGAGGTAAAGGCAATATCGCATCACATTACCTCAAAGACCGGCGGTCGCGGCGCAGTGCGCGAGATCGTCGACCTCATCCTCAAGTCCCAGGACAAGTGGGACCTCGCCACGTCAGAATATTTCAAGTAGAATTAGCCCCGGACCTCCATAGGGGAAAACGTAGTTTTCCCCTGCATGGCGCTCGCTCGCAGCTATTAATAGATATGGTAACTCGCTCGCTGTCACCCCTTTCCTTAAATGTATTCTCCCATTAAACAACACACTACCTAGAGTAAAGGGGAAGGGTGAGCATGTCCCCCTTCCCCTTTACAAATCCTCATACCCCCTAAAGTTGAATCTTGTATCCACCTCGCTTCAACCCGTTTCACCCGACAGAAATTTTTTCTCTCAG
>JAZDNG010000006.1:0-58018 GCA_043800065.1 Candidatus Omnitrophota bacterium | reverse complement strand
TATTCTACTTTTATCGCCTCTACCGGGCATTCGCTCGCAACTTGCTTCAGGTCGCAATCGCAGGATTTGTCGCTTTTTACAACCGCTAGATTGTCGCTTCCCATCTCGAAGACTTCCGGACAACCGGCTGCGCATAAGCCGCACCCCGTACACAATGACGCATCTATTGTTATCTTAGCCACCTTTACCTCCCTGGATTTTAAACTATTACACACAAACTCAATAAAAAATCAACAATGATCATACTGCTATTTCTTCCAGAATCTTAAAATTATTCTGAAAACATACATCTGTAACGAGTTTTGGTATCTTAATCTGGCCGTCGTGCGAGCCCTGCTGCACCCTCCTTGATCTATATTCCTCAAAGGTGCCCTGCGCCACCACTTTCAAGACCGGACTGCCGAGACGCTGCGAGCGCCGCTTTGTATCATACTCGACATTAAGCCTTATAAGCTGATTTTCTATACTTTTAAGCAGTGATACCTTGCCTTCGCGGGACAGGTCATTCATAAATTCTACTATAAAAGCGTACCTCGGGATTGCCTGCCATTCTACGCAGGCAGAGAAAAACTGGAGATTCGCTCCGATGAGCCCCGCGGCCTTGTTTACCGCTTCGTCTATCTGCATTTCATAGATCTTCTCTCCTGTTACCGACGATACGATGGAGCCTTTCTGTACGAATTCTATTACGGGGGTATTCTTATAGAAACCCGACACCCGTATGATGTCATCTATATTATAGCGATACAGCCCGCCGGGCGTCGTCAGTATTATGTAATATTCCTTACCGATACCAAGCTCATGCGAAAGCAAAAACCTCTTATCATCTTTGTCCATTTCGTTGCGCGGGACGAATTCGTAAAAATTGCTGTTTATGGCCAGTACTCCGCCGCAGCCGGAATCGCACATAGGAATAGAGACGCGCGCTTCGCTCGAAAGGTACCCGAAATCCCTTATCGCGGTATTGGGACCGAAATATTTTGAAAAGTACGAAATATAAACGCCTACGCTACCGCCTTTCCAGCATTCTATAAGCTTTAAATTCGGCCATATGTCCATGGGTAGAAGTTCACCATTCCGCTTCTTTGCCAACTCTGAAAGTTCGTCGGCTCTTTTGGGGTTAGGCGTTAGGCGGGCCTCTATCTTTTCCCTTATTTCGCAGCAGACATTCAACTTCTTGTTAAGGGCCCCTAGCCTTATGTCCTCTATTATCTGGGCGCCTACTTTTTCCATCCTTTGGCATAATAAAAGTATAGTGCTCGGGTTTAATGTCGCGATCGTGGAAATATTTTCTTCTGCGGCTATTCTTAATATGCAATAATATTTTGACTCGTAATCGGGTATTTCAAAGACTTCGTAAGGTATGGCGTAAAGATTTCTCACGGCTTGCGGCAGATTTCTGTATGCATGGCCTGATTCCGCGCCGAAGGGTATTTTACTGATAGTAAAACCTTCTTTTTCGGGGCTTACTATAGCAAGTATTTTGCCGTCCAAGAGCCCCGGATGATCACGTAAGGCATAATAAGCCCAAAGATCCATTACATCTTTTTTATTCCTTCGTGAATATTCCGTAACAGGTATATGCTTAGGCTTCCCCATGGTGCCGCTTGTTACGCCAAAAAGTGTGACCTTATCGGCGGTCAACACATTTTCCTCGCCCCGCATTAGGCAGTCTACGTAAGGGCGCAGCGTTTCGTAGTCGTTTAGCGGTACACGTGAACGATAATCATCTATCGAGCGTATATCTCGAAAACCATACTCCCTGCCATACCTGGTGTTCTTATTACGGCTTAGAAATCCAGCCAATACCTTCTTTTGGCTCGTGAAAGGATCTTTCAAAGCCCGCTCGAACATATGCGCCTTTAAACCATGCGCCTTAACTGCTAATGAGGCTATATTCATTTATCTCACTCTCCGGATATAATTCTTCTACTACTTGATTATGGCTTCATTCGTGACATACTTCTTTAGGCGCGGCTCATCAACCGTAATGCCAAGCCCGTTGCCGCATAAAAGGCCTGCGCGGCCGCCGTAACCAAACCCGACGTCCTCCTTGATAACATCTTCCAGCAATAAAAATTTGGCGTACGAGCCTTCTAGGTATTTTATTCCTTTCACGCACGAGGCAAAGTGCCTGCCCGCAGCTGACAAAACACCCGATTCCCCTACCTGGCAACCTAACTGATAAGAGATGCCCGACTCTTGGGCAAGTTTTGCTATTTTCAGCGAATTGATCAACCCGCCGCATTTTGATATGCGTATATTAAACATTTTGCAGGCCTTCTCTTCTATAAGTTTCTTTGCGTCATCCAGCGTGCAAAGCGACTCATCCGCCATGACGGGCTCGCGTATGGCGTTACTGACTTTCTTAAGAGAAGCTATATCTCCTTTTTTAACGGGTTGCTCTATCAGGCTGAAATTATACCTTCTCATGGCCGAAAGCCGCTCTATAGCTTCATCCGCGCCCCAGGTGCAATTCGCGTCGAGCCTCAAATTCATATTTCCTCCGCACATCGCCCGAACAACCTTTAGCCTGCCTATATCACGATCGTCCCCGACTTTTATCTTTATATCTTTAAATCCATATAACTTGAATTTTAATGCCGAAATACCGGATTTGAGGGGTGGGACGCTTCCGATTGCCGCGCTATACCTGAGATCATTTACGAGTACCGCTCCCAATGCCTTACTTACGGAGCATTTAAAGACGCGGCCGGCCAAATCCAGCAAAGCAAGTTCAATAGCAGCGCAGCTGGCGCCTTTCAAATCGCCAAAAGAGCTGCCGCAAAAATCTACGACATCCCCAAAAGAATCAAAAGTCCTGCCTAAAATAGCGCCGGGCAGTAAAGCCTTTAATGAGTCTATTACGGAGGACTGGTCTTCGCCGGTTACGTATCGGCGCGGCAGGGATTCCCCGAAACCGCTAACGCCGTTTTCGCTTTCAGCTTTCACAAAAATACTTTCGGAACTTTTCCGGCTCTTTGAGGCATGCCCAAATTTCATCCTGAAGGGTATGTCTACCGCATATATATCAATTTTTGATACCTTGAACTGCAAGTGGCACTTTCCTTTTCTTTATCCAGCCGCTTATCGCATCTAAAATGGGTGACGTGTCCTCTTCAAAGGGCATTACATGATGGAAATTCGTAAATGTCTTTATGGTCTTATCTTCCGCCGGCAGCGAATCAAACCAGTTATGAATTTTTCTGTTATCCACTATTTCGTCATGGCCGGCAAGAAGCACAAGTACGGGTAAAAAAAGTTCGTTTGATTTGAACGCAAAGTCGTTTTCCATCCGAAGGATCTCCTTGAAGAACCGGCATGTCAATGAGCCGAGCCGCATCTTATCGCTTCTTATGAAATCCAGATACCTCTCGTTATCGGTGAACATGTGATCTTTTATGGGTATCTTGAAATATGCCTTCGGGTAAACAAGCGAACATGCTCTTGCCGCAATTTTAGGCCCGGCCTTAAAATCCACCTTTCTATAGATCGCCGGCGACAGCAAAATAAGGCCGTCGGGATTAGAGTGCCTATTTATGGAATAATTTACCGCTAAAAAAGCACCCCAACATATACCCATTAAATAAACCCTTTTTGCCGGGTTTTCTTTTTTTACAAAACTGACAGCAGCTTCTATGTCGTTCAAAAATATATTATAATCCTTTATATCACCTCTATTTTCGTAATTAAGCCCGGAGCCCCTCCTGTCTATTCCGTATAACGTGAAGCCGCTTTCGGCAAGCTGGGAAGCAAATGAGGAAAACCATCCGGAATTGGACTCTATGCCGTGAAGATAGACGATGACGTCATCCGGCCCATGCCACTTCCTGAAATTGAGCATATTTCCGTCTCTGGCGGCGTATTGGCCTAACGACTCTTTCATCAGCGCACCCACTTTAATACGTTGTCTCGCATTCTTTGCGGCGCGGCTGCATCGCAGGCTACCGGTGTATAGCCAAAAACTAAGGCAGCATGTATTTTATACTGCGGGGGCAGTCCGAGCAACTCTCTCCCATGCCTACTCATCGCAAGCATATCTGCCCTTCCTATAAAGCAGCTGCCTATGCCCACGGAATTTGCATACAGCATCATATTTTCGGCCGCCAGTGAACAATCTTTTACCGCATATCGGCCCGCTTTCTTCTCGGCTGCTATTAAAATTAGAAGCGGAGCGCCGTAAAAGACGGTGTCACCGTCTCCTGAAAGCGTCTTTTGGATAGCTGCGACTACGCGCGGATCGCGCAATTCGAGCTGGATAATGCTGAGTAACGGTAGAAGGCGGGCAATTTTTTCGGTTATGCTGCGGATAATGCCGGATAAACGCAGGATCATCTCTTTATTTGATACAACTATAAATCTCGCCGGTTGCTTATTAAGGGCGCTGGGAGCATATCTCGCCGCTTCCAGCATATCCTCTATTATCTCTTCCGGAATGGGCTTATCGACAAAAGCCCTTCTTGACCGACGACTCTTGATGTTCGCCATTATCTCGTTCATGGTGTTCCTTGTTACGACTTGAGGGTCTTTTCAAGCCCTTCTCGGATGGTTATCTTGGAGTCGTAACCCAGGTCTCGCATCGTTTTGGAGATATCAAAGTCAAGATTAAGACTTGCGACCTTTATGCGGGCTTTGGTCAGAAAAGGCGGCGATTGACTTTTTGTCAATCTTCCGTAAAATTCTAATGAATCGGCAATAAGCCTGGCCAGGGGTATGGGTATAGATTTGTTCGGCCTCTTCATGCCGCGTATATCGGAAATCATATAAACAAAATCGCGCATCGTAACTTTATCTTTATTGGTAACATTATACTTCTGGCCTATGGCCTTTTCATTGGTGCCTGCTTCTATCAAAACGTCAATAAGATTATCGATATAAACCAGGTTCATAATATTGTTGCCGCTTCCCAAAAAGGCAAACTTGTTATCATCGAGAAGCTTTAACATCCTTGGCAGAAACCGTCTGTCCCTTAAGCCGAATACAAAGCCGGGCCTTACTATGACGATGGGAAGCCCTTTTCGGCGATGGTAATCCATCACTATCTTTTCCGATTCTATCTTAGTATCGGAATATATATCGCCCGTCATGTTGTACGGGGCTTCGGGTGGAGTGCTATAATGGTGCTTCATGCCCAATACGGCAAGGCTGCTTACATGAACAAACCGTTTAACGCCCGCGGCCATACTTGCATCCAAAAGGTTTTTTGTGCCGTTTATATTGAACTTACCGGCTTCTTCCTTAGACAGCCATTCGCCTACCATGGCCGCGCAATGATATACGATATCAACGCCCTCAAGCGCCTTCTTTAATCCAGCCGGATCGTTCATATCCGTCGTTACTATTTCGGCATTAAGTTTTAAGAGGGCCCCTGTGTCGCTTGTTTCTCGCGCGAGACATCGCAACTTATGGCCTTTTGACGCCAATCTTTCGGCAAGATGGCTTCCTATGAACCCCGTAGCACCTGTAATAAAAATCAACATACTTCCTCCCTATCTGCGCTCAGGTGAGCTTGCCCGCCTCAGGCGGGCTTTTTGGCTACCCCCATAGTGAAAAGCAACGGTATGCAGGGGTTGAAAATTTCCTGTGTTACATTTTTAAAACCGGATTCTTCTAAAATGCGGGCAAATTGACTGCTGTGAAGGTGGTGGACATCTCCTTCATGGGCCTTTACTATGATATCAAAAATGACTCTTCCTAAAAGATTGTCCTTGCAGCCGTCTATTATCATAATTTTGCCTTTATTTTTGAGAATACGGTACATTTCCCTCACGGCCTTCTTCTTGTGGGGGTAATGGTGAAAAGAGTGCGAGCATGTCAGATAATCAAATTGGTTGTCTTCGTATGGCATATGCTCCACATCGGCTACTCTAAAATCTATTTCACCGCTAAACTTAGCTTTGGCCGCGCGTATCATATCTGACGAAATATCAAGGCCGTATACACTGGCGTCCTTTTTATAACTTTTAAGCTTCATTGCAAACTCACCGGTACCGCAGCCTACATCCAAAATATTTATATGGCGCGAATCGTGCATTATATTGCTTATAAACATATTGTGAGACCTGCGAAATATAAGAAACTGGAGCAGGCTTCTATCATACTTTTTTGACCAGTCGTCAAAACGTTTGGAAGATTTGCTCTTTATATCCTTGCTTTTCCTCATAAATGCTGCGCGTATATCCACTTTCCCTCCGAACCGAGTATTTTAAATTACCGCTTGCTGCGCTTAAAGCTTTACGCACGTAAGCGTCTTTGCCACTCCTTCTATTTTTAAAATTCTACTCACAACGATATTGCCGAGCATATCCATGCTGTCGGCTTCTATTTCCGCTATGCAATCATAAGGCCCTATCACCGCATCGGCATTCTTTACTTCCCTTATTTCTCTAAGCTGTAACATAGTGCTTGATAAATCAGATGTTACAAGATTCATTAATACATACGCTCTTATTGCCATTGTTCCTCCGATTTGCCCTCGCTTGTCAGGCTGCAATTACTCCCGAGCGCCCGCCACAACGCATCGGCGGGTCCGCCTCTGGCGGAAAGTCGAGGGGCTACCTTTTTTATTTTGTTAATCCTGCCTACTAAATATTAATATAGCAAAAAACCATAGCAGTCAAGCCTGAAATATCAAAGCTTGTATTATCCTAACAATTTACTGGGAGGCATGATACGGTTCGATGCTGCGGTAGTCGAACAATTCAGGCAAATTATACTTCTCGCACAAATCTTTAAGGCTGTATCTTACATAATTATGCTTCTGGCGTATTTGATCCAGCCTGTGGCTGGCATACCGGGCATATTTGCTTCTCGGGTAAAGCTCAACTATCTGAGCATAATTCGCTTCCGCTAAAGATGCATCGCCGGCCTTATATCTCAGCTCTGCGAGGGCAAAGAGTGCTGCTGCGTGATATATGCTGCCCCTGTGAGCAGATACATAGGCGCTGAGCGGATGTATTTTGCCATCCAAAATTAATTCATTAAACCTCTTATATACCCCCTCTTCCAATTTGATCCTCTGGGCAGAAATACCACCGGCATCCGGAGGTTCACTCTCAACCTCTACCGGAACTATTGCGCTCTCTTCATTCTCTTCCGCGCTCTTTTCTAGCGCAGCTTTGTCCTCTGTTACTTCCTCAAACGCTGCTTGCAGGGTAGCCCTATCTTCCTCGCTTAATCGAGCTTTTCTCTCAAGCGCTGTTTTCTCTTCCTCTGTCTTTTTAATCCTCTCTTCTATTTCCGATTGCTTATTTTGGACATCCATAAGTTCCGATTCCGCTCGAATACGATTTTTTTCCGCTTCGGCCGTTGCCGCCTCCGCCCGCTTGTTTTCTGCCGAGTAAACTAATAACTCCTTTTCCTTCTCCATCCTTCTGACATTTATTTGCAATAAACCAGCAATGGTAAGAGTCAAAAATACGCCAAGAATCACCACTGCCAGCATACTAAGACGCGGTTTTAAATGCAGCCATCGTATATAATCTACTATTCTTTCGTATTCTATCTCATTTATAAAATCGTATGAAACGCCGAAAGCATATGTATCTACTATGTGGCCCGGCTCTTTCTCCACCCATTCAACCGTAGCAAAACATTCAATAGGTTCTGAGTCTAAAGGAATATTGATTATAAGACGCAATTTCGTTTCATGAGGAACAAAACTGAATACCTCTTTGTCATGCTCTTTCAGCGTCTTGGCAAATATGCCCATGCCGCCTTTGCCGATGTTGCGCGTAAAGCCTTCTTTCATTTCCGAAAGAAGTTCCCTGCGATCTCCGCCGACGACTTGGAACTCTATGGGAAAAACGCTGTCCAGCCTTATGTACTTTCTTTTTTCGTTGTTATTCTTCTGATTTTTTGGCGGCATACATTCACCCATCTTCATTCTCATTTATTTTCAGGCCGATTTTGGACGCAATATCATAAAATTCTTCCTTATTGATGTTATCTAAAGTTTTGCCCTTTTTATCCAAAATCTCATTAAATTTAACGGCCTTATCCTGCATAAATTCGTGCGTCTCTTCCGACCCTCCGTAAAGCCTGAAATTCTTACCCTTAGTGACCCTTACGTGGCCGTCTTTGGTATCAAGCCCCAATCCCAATAATATCTTTTTATGCAGCCTATTCTCCATGGTTGCTTTTAGTCTTTCCTTTCAAAAATCCAGCTGTCTTTATCTAGCATGGCCAAAAATATATCTACTATTTTCGGGTCCAGCTGAGTGCCTTTTGATGCCTTTAATTCGGATATTATCTTATCTTTAGGAAGGGCGCCACGGTATGGCCTCTTTGAATTCATAGCGTCGAATGAATCCGCCACTGCCATTATTCTTGCGCCTAAAGGAATCTCCTCTTCTTTTAAACCGTCGGGATAACCTTTACCGTCATACCGTTCGTGATGATGTTTTATTATGATTTTTTCCTCAGGCAGGAATTTAAGAGGGTCCAGTATCTCCAACGCCGTGTTCGGATGTTTTTTTACAATTTGCCATTCATCAGCGTTCAGGCTTCCGGCCTTATTAAGGATCGCATCGCTAATACCTATTTTACCTATGTCGTGGAGATAGCCCGCGTATTCTATATGCCTTCTCTCTTCACGGTCCAAGCCCGCTCTTTTTGCTATTGCGACAGCATATTCCGTTACCCGCTTACTATGGCCGCTCGTATACGTATCCCGCGCCTCTTCGCTCATTATAAGCGCTTTCATTGCGGCAATGTTAGATTCTTTAAGCTCCTCCTGTGTTGTTAAGAGCTCTTCGTTTACAACCTGTATACCTTTTCTGTCCTTTACCTCCCGTATCCAAAGGTAGGCTATTGCCAAAAGCACAACACCTAACAGGATCTCATTGGAAACAATCGTGACATTCGGAAAGTAGACCACTTCGAAGAGATGGAAACATGTAATAAGGAATATCAGCACCACCATTCCCATTTTAAAATCACTGGTAACGCTAAGGGATATCTCCGATTTGGCGCGCTGTTTCATATGCTTTATATTTTATAAACCTTGTCGTGTATTCTCACCCTTGCCTTGACAAGTATGCCTATTTCTTGGCCCTTAGATGCCTTTTCTACCGAAACTCTGTCTATTTGCATAGACATTATCTTCTGTTTAAAGTCGGATGTGTGGCCTTTTACTCGTATTGTATCGCCTAAAACAAGCTGGCCTTTTCCTATCAATATGGCACCTGCTTTAACATGCGGGAAATAATGCGTAACCTTTCCTATTAGAGTTCCTTCTTCAACCGGTATGCTTACTTTTTTTATTGCCTTTTTGACCTTCCGCTTTTTTTCCTTTGCGGGTGGTTTAGATTTTCTTGCTCTGGCTTTTATTTTTTTCTTAGTTACGGCTTTTTTGGCTTTCTTCTTTTTCTTCTTCACCATTTTAAGCCTCCGAATTCGTGCGTGCACGAATTCGTCCTGCGGATGCGACGAAGAGGAGCATCCGAAGGGCGATTTACGTGCAAATATTTACACCTTCCTGCAAGAACTGCCCATGATCAGGGTCGTCTTCAGAATTTGTTGGAAAGGTTGTTTTATATTCCCCTCTATAATATCGATCAATGCCTTAGCGGATACCATGCCAATTTCTGCCAGCGGTTGGCTCACGGTAGTAATGGTAACGTGGCCCAGCGCGGCAAGCGGGCTATTATCAAAACCCATTATCGAGATTTCTTCGGGTACTTTTACATCCTCTTTTAGCGCCATCATAATAGCCCCAAAAGCCATAAGATCACTTGCGGCAAAAATAGCCGTCGGCCGCGGTTTTTCATTTATAAGCTTCACCATTGCTTCCTGGGCCTTTTCCCTGTTATAAGCGCCGTTTACTATATATTCCGGATTTTCCTGTATTTTGTTATCGCGAAGGGCATCCTTATACCCTTCAAGGCGCATTATCGCCGATTGTGTCTTCGGATTGCCGGTTATGGTGGCTATTTTTTTATGACCAAGGTCTATAAGATATTGAACAGCTTCTTTGGCCGATACTTTATTGTCTATGCCCGCATAATTTGTTTCATTATCGTCAAATATATTATTCATTATGATGTAGGGTATCTTATTCTTGCGAACCATGTTGATGATTTTGCGGTTGCCGTCTATATCCGCAAAGAGAACCCCGCCCAAGCGGGTAACCGCGGTCAGGTGTTCTTTTATAGCCTCTTCTTCCATCACAGCGTCAAATATATGAAGCTGCAAGTCGTAAGGATAATTTTCTATCGCTTTTCCTACGCCCTTCATTATTTCCATGGCATAATAAGAGCCGAACATATCCAAAAAGTGTGGAAGAGCAAGCACTATCGTTTTTTTAGCAGATTCTTTTGTTTCCGCATGGTTTGACATTCATTATCCTCCCCTTTTCAAGCGTCTAAATAAGTTCTAATATTGGAGTTATGATACTGCATATAGTATACATTGCAATCATTCTATTATCAAGAGATTTTGCTAAGAATGAAGGTATTTATAGCGCGCTTCTGGCCGGGCATTTCGAACACTTAGGTTTTTTATTGCAGGCGTCTTTGGCAAGCCGGACTAAAAGGGCGTGATATTCATTAAAAATACGCGCGTCCGGCCGGATGTTTTCCATAAATAATCGCTGCACCTTTTCGTATGTATCCATGATAGAGATAACTTTATGGCGCGATAATATTCTTTTAGTGTAGGCATCTACTACAAAAACAGGTTTTTCCCCGGCATAAAGAAGTATGGAATCCGCTGTTTCCGGACCCAATCCTTTTACTTCTAAAAGTTCAGCGCGCAGAGTTTGCATATCTCGCGAAAACATCTTCCTGAGGCTGCCGTCATATTTACTAAAAAGAAAATCTATAAAATTTTTTAGCCGTTCTGCTTTTATGTTATAATAACCGGACGGCCGTATCAAAGATGCTATTCTTTTCTTGCCGGATTTTTCCATTGAACGAGGATTCAACAGTTTCGCGCCGGCAAGTGACCTTATGGCCTTCTCCACGTTTTTCCAGGAAGTATTTTGTGTTAATATCGCGCCTACTATGACCTCGAATTTCGTCCTTGCGGGCCACCACTTCTGAGGCCCGTAATGGCGGTATAGCGCATTGTATAATTTATATAATTTTCTTCTCATCGACGCTTCTTTTTAACGAAGTTTAAAAGCTCTTTCAGCGACAATGAGTTTACGACATCTCTTTTTTCGAGCCAGCCGCGCCTGGCGACGCTGACGCCGTATATCATATTATCCATCTGGCCTTGGACATGGGAATCGGTAGCGATAGCCATCTTAACCCCCGCTTCTTTCGCGCGTTTACAATTTACGTCAGTAAGGTCCAGTCTTTGGGGGCAGGAATTTATCTCTATCGCCGTACCTGTATCTCTGGCAGCGACAAATATATTATCGTAGTCCAGCTCGTACGCCGCGCGCTCTCCTATCAGCCTGCCGCTCGGATGGGCTACCATATTCACATAACGGTTATGCATGGCCCCTACAATACGCCTTGTAAGCTTTTCCTTGGATTGCTGAAATCCCGTATGTATGGCCGCGATTACAAAGTCGAGTTCTTTCAGCACATCATCTCTATAATCCATACTTCCATCGTCCAAAATATCTACTTCGGAACCAAGCAGTAGCTTCATGCCTTTCGTTTTTTTATTAAAAGCGTCCAACTTTTTTCTCTGCCGCAACAATTCCTTTTCGCTAAGCCCGCCGGCTATCTTGAGCGATGCCGAATGGTCGGTAATGACCACGTAGTTGTACCTTTTTTGGCTGGCGGTTTTCGCGATCTCGGCAATTGTCAATACACCGTCGGAGGCCTCGGTATGTATATGGAAATCTCCCTTAATATCATCCGTGGTCACAAGTTTTGGCAGGCTGCCTTTCAGGGCACTTTGGATTTCGCCTGTACTTTCTCTCAGCTCCGGCTCTATATAGCCCATCTTGAAAATAGCGTATATTTCCCGCTCCGCGGATCCTGCGATTCTCTTATTATTTTTTACATTGAAAACACCGTATTCATTGATTTTCAATCCTCTTTTTATCGCTATCTTCCGCAATTCTACATTGTGCTCTTTTGAACCCGTAAAATACATAATAGCGGCGCCATAACTCTCTGGCGGCACCACCCGCAGGTCTACCTGCACATTATCTTTTGTCATTACGCTGGATTTTGTAGGGCCGTGGGCTGCGACATTAGCCACATTGGGAAGCCCCATAAAGGCTTCCATAATGCGCTGGGGCTTTTTGGATGTAACAAGTATATCGATATCCCTGATTGTCTCTTTCATGCGCCGCAAACTTCCTGCGGGAGATATCTTCATTACTTCGGCAAGCCCCCTAAGCCCGGAGATCATATGTTCGGCTGTCGTAAACGCCGTATCGATTAGCATCCTGCCTCTGTCTTTTTTTAAAAATTCCAGCCCTTTAAGTATATTCTCTTCGGTCTTATCCTTTATACCCGGTAATCCGCTTATAAGGTTTGCCCTTGCCTTTCGCTCAAGGTCTTTAAGGGACTTTATCTTGAGGTTATCATACAAGACCTTTGCTGTTTTGGGGCCGATGCCCGGAATATTGAGCATCTCCAATACCACCGGGCTTATCTTGCGTAGAAGCTTTTCGTAGAAAGATATCTTACCTGTTTCAAGAAATTCTTTTATCTTGGATGCAAGGTCATCTCCTATGCCGGAAAGCTCAGTCAGCTTGTCTTTGGCGGCAATTACCGATATGTCTTCGGTGAGATTTCCCACGATATCTGCCGCTTTACGATACGCCCTTATGCGAAAAGGGTTATCTCCCCGTATCTCGAGAATATCGGCAGTGTCTTTGAATATATCCGCTATTTGTTTATTGTGCATTTCTCAGTCAACTTTTTTGCTGGCATCGTACTTTTCCTTCAATTCTTTCCTGAAATCTCCGAACCTCTTTTCTATCTCTTTAAACCAGATCTGCGATTCTTTACCTATGTCCAGGCCGCCCTTGATCGCCTTTTCGCTCATTTTCGCAACATCACGCGGCAATTCTTTAAGCTTTGCCGCAATTCTATCGCCAAGCGCCTTTGAAAGAACTTTTTGTATGAGCGGACTAGGTTCAAACTTGGGGTCGTTAAGCGGGCCATTTATGTTAAAACCAAACTTCACTTCTCCTCCATAATCTTTGAAAAAATTTATCACCGTGACGGCCGGTAAAGTAAACAATGTGTCGTCCGGGCGGGGGGTTACATCGTTGAGCCCAATATTATAAATATGCGCCTCATGCGAAGTCATTAATTCATTATTACTGCATTTGGCATCCGACATAATGTCTATCCGCGCTTCCTTGATAATGGTAAAGGATGTATTTGCGTAATATCGCGAAAAATATGTGAGGTCGGCATCCAAAAGCTCCGACGTCACCGTAAAATCTACTCTTTTTCCTTCCCTGGAAACGCTTGCGGCGACCTTGAGTACTCCTTTATCGTCAGAATCGAAGTGGCCCTTAAAATTTACTCTTCCCTTGAAATCCCCCACCTTTTCCAGTGATGCGGAAAAATTGCTTACTACTCCATTTATGCCTGACAGCTCAATAGGCGCGGGCGGCTGTATGTTAACACTATCCTTAAAAATGCATTTTAAGTTCTCCACCTTTATTAGCCTCGCATGGATGGAAGAAAATAAGTTTTTGGTTGAATCGGGCGTACCGCCCCCTTGGGATGTGCCGGCCGATGCGGGAACTTTTGACGACGGAGGGGTAATCTTTTCTATAATAAATACCCAGTCATTGAGGTACGCTTCATCAAATATGAGTTTCTTTTGTAAAATCGTGCTTATCAGGCTTAAATGCAGGACTGTTTCACCCGCAGTTATCGAAACGCAGGATTTTCCTAGGCTGCAAGCGGCCAGTTCGAAACCTTCTATATGCACAACGGCTTCCGGAAGTTTTACGCTTACTTCGGCAAGCTGCACGCGCTTGTCGAAATTTTCGGCCGCAAACTGCCGTATCTTCTTTTCTATTGCCGGCGCCAAAAAATTATTTAGAAGTACAAGGGCTATAAAAACGAATAGCGAAGCAGAGATAAAACAAAGAATTAGAACCTTAAGTATCCTCTTGGCCATATCAATACATGTCTTTACGATGTGTTGTTATTTGCGGGTATTTTTCTTTGAACCGTAAAATTTTCTTAAGATTGCTATGACTTCCTCAGGCGTATCGACAAGGTGAAAGAGTTTTAAATCCGCCTCGGATATACAGCCATTCCTGCACATACTTTTTTTGACCCAATCTAAAAGCCCGCTCCAGTATTCTTTGCCGGCTATTATTATCGGAAAAGGCACGATTCTTCCTGTCTGCACCAAGGTAAGCGCCTCAAATAATTCATCCAGAGTTCCGAAGCCGCCCGGCAGTACCACAAAGGCCTTGCTATACTTAACAAACATGACTTTTCGGCAGAAAAAGTACCTGAATTCGAGCAAAGTAGTAATGTACCTGTTTGGCTTTTGCACAACAGGAACTTCGATGTTCAATCCTATGGATGCTCCCCCCGCTGTCTTTGCCCCTTTATTTCCGGCTTCCATTATTCCCGACCCGGCACCGGTGATTACGGTATAGCCCTCCTTGGCAAGGAGAGCGCCGATTCGTTCGGCTAATACATAATGTTTGCTGCCTTTTTTCGTCCTGGCAGACCCGAATATGGAAACCGCAGGCCCGACCTTTGAAAGCGTCTCAAACCCGTCAACAAATTCGCCCATAATGCGAAAAACGCGCCATGGGTCTTCTGCAGTAAAGTCCTCTTCAGGCATATATTTTTTCATCCATTTCTCCTATGTCATTGCGAGCCCCGACGTATCGTCGGGGCGAAGCAATCTATTTTTGGGATCCTTCGACCGCTCCTGCTTGTCGCGTTCTCAGGATAAATTCGACCTTATAACTTACGTTCACATATCTAAAGCAACGGCTCGTAAGTTATGGTCTCATTTATTTTAGTCTAAGTATATACGCTATACTGGCGCTTTTCAACAAAAATAAACGAAAATATGGTATACTACTGTAGCCTCAGGCATTCTTTTGCCATGCAGGCGGAATCCCCCGAAGCTATTGTTGACGATACACACGTACAACGGCGTAGGGGGATGATGTATTTACCCAAACCAAACGGAGGTGAGCAATGGCCAGAAACATTTTGTGCGCATTTATCACAGCGCTATTATTATCTTGTGTAACACCGGAATCCTATGCGGCAAATATACTTCTAAACGCCGGTTTCGAAGCAGGCGATTTTCCACCCGCCGACTGGGCAGACTGGAGCGGAAGCGCTTCCGGCGAGCCTAAAGACGGCGTGGCCGGATTTCCGGCGCCGAAAGAGATGGTCTATGCCGGATCAAAATGCGCAGGAAAGATATTTTACGGCGAAGGCGAAAGGTGGGGCGGTATAAGCCAAACTGTAGATGTAACTCCGGCCAAGGCCTTTGAGGCAAGCGGATGGGTGCTCAATAAGAGCAATGATGTGCCGCTTAAGCACGATGCCAAAGCATATATAGAGGTAAAATTTCTCGACGCTTCCGAAAACGAGGTAAAGATCGCCAAGTCAAACAGCATAACGCAGCCGACAAATTGGACTAAACTGGCTGTGCGAGGGCTCGTTCCGCGGAACGCTAAGAAAGCCATATTCAGTTTCGTAATGACAGGCGGTAATAAATCGACCGGAAAGGTGCTTTTCGACGAGCCAAGTCTTAATATAAGCGATTAGATCTGCCTCACCTATCGGTGGGATTATTCGGCGAATTCGACAGGAGCGGCTAAGGTCTTTCTGATGTGGGGGGACAATCCTCGTTTCGTTTTTTTCTTCATGAAATCTATCAAGTGCTGCACTTCCGGGCCGGGATTCGATTCTTCAAGCCGAATTACGGCCTCCGGCAATTTAAGTCCGGAATGATAAATCACCTTATAGGCCTTTTTAATATTGCTGCGAACTTCCGGAGAAAATCCTGCCCTTCGTAAACCAAGCGCATTTAGGCCAAAAATACTTGCCTCCCCTCTAGCCGGAGAAAGAAGCATATACGGCGGCAGGTCCTTGCCCAAACGCGTACGGGCGGATATCATGGAGACTGCTCCTATTCTGACAAATTGGTGTATTGCGCAGTATACCGAAACAAAGGCCCTGTCTTCAACTTCTACATGACCGCCTAGAGTAGCGGCATTGGCAAGTATAACGTTATTGCCTATTTTGCAGTTATGGGCTATGTGGACAAAACCCATTATAAAATTGTCATCGCCTATTATGGTGGAAGACTCCTCCTGGGTGCCGCGGTGGATAGTGGCGTATTCCCGGATGATGTTGCGCTTGCCTATTTTTAGATAGCTTCTTTTCTTCCGAAAGGATAGATCCTGCGGAAAATGGCCTATAACAGCGCCCATGTGGACTTCGGAAGACTCTCCTATCTCGGTTCCTTCCGATATATAAGCATTCGCCCATATCTTAACGCCGGGGCCTATAGTTACGTTATTCTCGATCACAACGTAAGGGCCTATTTCGACCTCAGGCGCTATCTTTGCTCCGGGATTTATGACCGCTGTGGTATGTATCGCCATTAGCTGCCGTCTCTGAGGAATATCGTCTTGACACCCTGCCCGACTCTTTTAATATCCTTGCCTATGCCGGTGAACGTCTCCCCGCATCCGACAAGCTGCGCCATCAGCAACAATACGATTCCAACAAGTAAAAATTTACAAATTAATTTCATTTCTGTCTCCTATTTATATGGGTATAAATATACAACTATTTTGCGTATAAGTCAATAATATTGATACTCTCCTCGCTCCGGTAAAGTGCTGCTCAACTTTGTGGTTGTCTTTACACAACAATATTGATACTTTCCTCGCTCCGGCGAAATTCTTAACGCTTCTCACTTCGTCAAAAAGTGCCCTCGCTATTGCTCGGGCACCCCTCTCAAACTATAGATGTGAGGGGCGGGGGCGAAATAACTCGGGGGCATTGCCATGCCACCCTCATCCCCGCCGTTTTGCTTCGCAAAACGAAGCAGGGGGGACCGCTCCGCGGACAGATTTCGCCCTTTTACCCCGCCAAGTCGGGGTCCCGCAGCATGCGCAACTGCGCATGCGGGAAAAACCGCTTTTTGACTCGTTCGAAGCTAAATTTCGCAGTCGCTCGGAGAAGTATCAATATTGTGTGTAGCCGCACGTAATACATTGAACTTGATATTCCAAACGAGCGAATAAAATTTTACCTGAGCGAACGGAATTCAAGTTCACTGTTACACATCGAGTACAATATTCGTGCCCGCAAAGCCTTCGTCGACTGAGCCGCCCATGTACTCCTGGACCCAGCCGTTATGAAGGCCGTATTTATCCAGAAGTTTAATCGCCTCATCATACTCTTTTTTGTTTATCCGTCTGGAAAGCCCGCTGTGTTTAAAAGCGTTGTAGGCGGGGTAATACTGGCTCATGAAAGAGATATATGTCTTTTTGCCGAGTGAGCAAGATATGAATTTAAGGATCTCCTCTGTGCCGCTTATATTATGAGGAAGTATAAGGTGGCGTATGATAAGGCCTCTGACTGCGATGCCGTTATCCGCCAGCTTTAGATTCCCGATCTGCTTATGCATCTCTTTGACAGCAGCCTGATTGACTTCTACATAATCCGGTGCCGCAGAATACTGTGACGCGCATTTATTGTCGCCGTAACGCATATCGGCAAGGTATACATCGACAATGCCTTCTAAAAGCTGCAGAGTCGATATTCCCTCATAGCCGCTTGTATTGTAGACTATCGGTATATTTAGCCCTCCTTTGCGCGCGAGTAGAATAGCAGCCATTATTTGCGGCGCATATTGGGTGGGTGTTACAAGGTTGATATTATGCGCTTTCTCTTTTTGGAGCGAAAGCATTAGGCCAGCCAGATTTTCCGTTTCAAATGGCTTTCCGCTTTCAATTTGGCTTAATTGATAATTCTGGCAGTATGCGCAGCGAAGATTACAATGCGCAAAGAATATGGTGCCGGAACCGTTTTGGCCTGAGATTGGGGGCTCTTCGCCCAAATGAAGGTGCGCGGAATAGACCTCGGCCACTTTACCTGCCTTACAAAAACCAAGCTCATCCTTTAGCCTGTTTACTCCGCACTTCCGCGGACATATGGCGCAATTTTTTAATAATCGCTCGTAATCCAAATTAAATATTGAATTTATCGGCGAGGTCCGCCACTACGGGAATCTTCCAGTAATTGCCCATGAGCACCTGGACTATTCCCAAGAGCGAAAGCGTGCCGAATAATATAATACTGATAAAACCTACGATCCAGCCGACGAACGGGATTATGCCGATTATGCCGGCGGCCAACTCTCCGATAAGCAGGACCAATCCTTGCTTACCGTGAAAGAGGACAAACTTATTATCCTTTTTTACCACAAGCGGTATAAGACACAAAATACCGAGATACGCCATCAATGCGAATACCTTACCGTCCTTGACTTCTTTATCTTCCGCCATTTCAGCCTCCGATTTTTTGCCGGTTTGTAATCAGTATATAACGCCTATACCTTATTTGTCAAATAGAAAGCCCAGCACTTTTGATGCTGGGCTTTCTATCACTAAATAACTAACCAACTAACAAACTAACTGACTGCCTTAGAACGTAACTTTGCAAGTACCGACAAGTTCCGTCGCGACGTTCTTTGCTTTGTTATTCGAACCGCCCGGAACGAGCCTCTGTTCGTGCTCAGGTATGATGTAATGATCGCCGGACCAGAACCATGCGCCCAGAAGGCCGAATGATACGTCTTCTGTATAGTCATAGTTCAATTCGACATCCAACTCATTACCAACGTGCCTGTTTCCGCCGCCCCACACTGCCGTGGCGTTTGTAGCCAGCCAGTAATCTATCCATCTGCCGTTCACTTTCAGATTATCCATAGGCTGTAATGAACCCATTAAGATAAACTGATGGAGGTTTGTGTCTCCGGCATCTGCGACTGTAGCATTGTTTATGCTGTTGGTGTAGAGCACATTGTACCATTCGTGGATTGCGCTGTCTACCTTACCGCGATACATCCTGTCCCAACCGTTATAATGATGGTCGGTATCATTACGATCCTCGGCTATATCGTCGCCCGAATAGTAAATATACTCTGCGCCGATTTTCGGCTTCCACGCATACTGATCCTGCCAAAGCCTCATCTCGCCTCCGACATCAACGGCTCCGGCCGCTCTCGGCCTTTCGTCTATCTGATTTACCCCTCGATAATAATTGCCAACCTGAATCGCGCCTTCAGCCCAAAGAGTGATGGCTTCGTGCGGATCAAAGCTGCCCCTGATACCTAGAGTATGGACCGTATTGCCTTCTTTTACCGCTGAACTTGGCCCTCCGCCGGCTACCATTCTAAGAGCTCTATCATCTTTTACAAAATAATAGAGTTCGGCTTCGGCATTGTTATACTGGCTCAGGTCGCATCCAAGATTTGCTCCATACAGCTGTTCATCATCATTTGCGCCAATGTCGTTTTCAAGTATCATGGCGTAAATAAGATCCAATGTCCAAGGAGCAGCATCCCACGTAGCCCTTACGGCGTCAAATGCATTAAGAACTGACCATTCGTCGCCTGACAATTGATGCTGAGGATCCTGCCAACCATTGGCCCCTATGATGAATCCCTTACCGTACCAAAGGTCCTGACGTCCGATCTTTACTGTCAATGGCGCAAAGAAGAATTCTTTCAATGTAACATAAGCAAGGTCGACGTCTAGCTTGAACTCATTGTTTGAGCCGTAGTGGTCGTCATTCGCGATACCGGTACCGCCTGCGCTCGGAGCAACATAGGTGTTATCGGCTGCGTTCCATATTCTCACATTCCAATCTCTCTGGTTTACCACCCTGATCGTCGCGGAGACGTTATCCGTCAGATCCGCATCGAGCTGAACTTCCGCAGTGGTCATGAAATAGTTGGCATCGGCCGCGTTAAAATCTCTTGTGGGCAATGTCACGCCATTTGCATTCCACTGGTTAAAGTCATAATTCTTGCGGTCGATCCATCTGGTTATGATGTCGCCGCTCAGTTTTATGCTTTGGGTTTCAGCATATACAGGGAGAGTAATAGCAACCAAAAGAGCTACTAAACACAACGCTCTTAAAAACTTCATGCCTTACCTCCTTAAAAATTTTGCTTTCTTTATTTTTGTTAAGAAAATTACTCTATGTTAAAACGGGCGTTAGAATATATTTGCCCGATGACACTCTTATATATCTATATCACAACTTATAGGCATCTTCGAGTTTTTGGTTTCACCACCTTTCGTCTCAAGATTAAAGAGCCTATTGCGGTATAGGCGTTAGGATGTAACACTACGTAAAACTATACAAAAAGCCACCTTTTGTGAGAAGTATACCACAAAACCGGCTTTTGTCAAGGTCTTTGGGCAAAAATTTCCGAATTCCTAAATACTTCCTCTATTTCGGGTTGTGAGAGCCCTGCCTCACTGAGAACACGCTCGGCATCGGCCTTCGTCGTAATATCTTCCGGCTTATGGGTATCAGTATTAAGGATAAGTTTGGCGCCTGTTTTTCGCGCCATTTCCGCGACATGCCTATTGGAAGCCGAATGGTTCTTGCGGGTGGTTATTTCAAGGTGTACGCCATTTTTGGCGGCTCGCATGGCATCCTCTTCGCTTATATTACCCGGGTGCGCAAGTATGTCAGCCCCGCTCTCTATGGCCATTCTATTGGTACCGGGAAGAACGGGTTCGCTCAATGTTTCGCCATGCACCACAATAACCTTTGCGCCTTCTCCCCGCGCATATTTTATAAGGGGGGCTATCTCTTCAAGGGGGACATGCGTCAACTCCACGCCCGGCATGACCTTTATATTTTTCCAATAGAGGTTCAGAGCCTTTGCGACTTTAACTATTCGCGGCACTATAAAATCTATATTTGACCGGTCGCAATGGTCTGTGATGCCGATGGCCTTATAGCCCCTTACCTCCGCTCGCCGCACCAGCTCGCTCGGTAAAAGTTCTCCGTCGCTTAATAATGTGTGAGTGTGCAGGTCGATCATATTATCCTGTCTTTTTGAAAGAGGAACATTCCATGGTCCCTCCGCGCCTATCCGCCTTTGGCGGATTTTACGGCGCTCGCCTCGGCTGGATAGCCTCGGCATTCCCTCGGACATTTCGTCCTCGGTCACGGGATCAAATTTTGCTTCGCAAAATTTGGCGCGCCTGGCCCGAGTCGAACGGGCGACACCAGGTTTAGGAAACCTGTGCTCTATCCAGCTGAGCTACAGGCGCACATCTGCGAACTTCTCCTACGAGAAGCCTAGTCCTCCGAAGCCGAACACAATAAGTATTCGGCGAAGGAGGACAGGCGCTCGCTAGTATTTTATAAGTGAAAAGATCTCGTGGCCCTTGTTTTTCTCGCGGCCTTTTAAAAACGCGAGCTCTATCAGAAATCCTATGCCGGCGATCTCGCCGCCCATCTTCTCTACCAGATTTATTGCGGCGCCAAGAGTCCCACCCGTAGCCAAAAGGTCATCGATTATAAGGACCTTATCGCCTTTTCGTATAGCGTCCTGATGCATCTCCAGAATATCAGTGCCGTACTCGAGCGCATATTCGGCGTAATAGGTAAGGTGGGGCAGCTTTCCTTTTTTGCGAACGGGTATGAAGCTCGCTCCTAGTTTATAGGCAATCGCGGACCCAAGTATGAAACCCCTCGACTCTACGCTTACCACTCTATCGATCTTTTTATCTTTGAACTGGTCGACAAGCGCGTCGACTGCTTTTTTAAAAAGCGCGGCATCTTTTAGAAGTGGTGTTATATCTTTAAATATTATGCCTTTTTTAGGAAAGTCCGGGACGTCTCTTATCGCCGCTTTCAATTCATCCGCCACGGGATTCATGATTACACCTTTTCTTTTAAGGATGGGATAAGCGCGCTTTGGAGTGAGGAAAGTTCCTGCTGCTTAAGATAGGCGCGCAATTTTTTCATTGCCGCGAACTCTATCTGCCTCACTCGCTCTCTGGTTATATTAAACCTTTTTGCCGTATACCCTAGCGTACGAGTTATGCCCTCTTTTAAGCCGAAACGCAGCGTAAGGATCTTTCTTTCCCTGGGAGACATCTGTTTTAGAAGTTCGCCCACCTTCTCTTTTTTGAGAAAATCCACAAGCTCATCGGCGGCTGTAGATGTGTTTTCATCCTCTATAAGATCCATGAATTCCGCCGTGCCCTCTTCGCCTATGGGCGCGTTAAGTGACGATATCTTCGCTGCCATCTTGTCGAGCTGCCGCACCCTTTTTAGAGAAAGCTTCATTCGTCTGGCTATCTCTCCCAATCTGGGCCTGCGCTTGAGTTCCAACTGCAGCTGCTCTGATATTTTTTTAAAGCGCATCGCGGATTCTACCATATATACGGGAACGCGTATGGTCTTGCCCTGGTTTGCGATGGCGCGGGTTATGTACTGCCTTATCCACCACGCGGCATAGGTTGAAAACCTGTAACCCCGCTTGGGGTTATATTTCTCGACGCCCTTCATAAGGCCGAGGTTACCCTCTTCGATAAGGTCCATCATAGGCACGCCAAGATAGCTGTAGCGCTTTGCGATGTTTATCACAAGGCGCAGATTGGACCTTATCATTTTGGCGCGCGCCGGCTTACTGCCTTTCTTTATCTTATAGGCAAGGTCCAGCTCTTCTTCCGCCGTGAGAAGGGGGATATTTTTTATGTCTTTCAGATACAGTTTAATAGCATCCATGGTTATTTTTTCTTATTCTTCACCACTGCCTGCGCTGCCGAAAGCCGCGCAATCGGGACGCGGTAAGGCGAGCAGCTGACATAATCCATTCCTACTATGTGACAGAATTCGATACTGTCCGGGTCTCCGCCGTGCTCCCCGCATATGCCGATTTCCAAACCCTTCTTTGTCAAGCGGCCTTTTTCTATGCCCATCTTTATCAACTGGCCCACGCCGTCGCGGTCGATAGACTGGAACGGATCCTTCGGGAGGATCTTCTTCTCAAGATAAGCCGGCAGGAATCCGCCTATATCGTCGCGGCTGAAACCGAACGTCATCTGCGTGAGGTCATTTGTTCCGAACGAAAAAAACTCCGCGACTTCAGCGATCTTGTCCGCGGTAAGCGCGGCGCGCGGTATCTCTATCATCGTCCCGATCATGTAATGAAGTTTTACTTTGTGCTTCTTCTGGATCTCTTCGGCTTTGGCTTTTATGATATCGTACTGGTCTTTTATTTCTGTCTCGGATCCGACGAGCGGAACCATTATTTCCGGAAATACCTTTACCCTCTTTAATGTAAGTTCTGCCGCCGCTTCAAATACGGCATGGGCCTGCATGCGGGTGATCTCCGGATACGTTACGCCCAAACGGCATCCGCGATGGCCAAGCATCGGGTTGAGCTCGTGCAGTTTTGCGATCCTTGCTTCCAGTTTTTCCAGCGAAATACCGAGGTCTTTTGCCAGATCTTTTTTCTTATCGTCTTCCTGCGGCAGGAATTCGTGTAAAGGCGGATCTAGGAGCCTTATTATGACAGGGCGGCCTTCCATAGCCTTTAAGATGCCTCTGAAGTCTTCCTTCTGATAAGGCAGGAGTTCCGCGAGCGCGCTCTCTCTCGCTGCTGTCGTTTCAGCCAGGATCATTTTCCTTATAGATTTTATTCGAGCAGGATCGAAGAACATATGCTCGGTACGGCAGAGTCCTATGCCTTCGGCGCCAAATTTTCTTGCTATCGCGGCGTCTTCGGGCCTGTCGGCATTGGTCCTGACATCCATCTTTCTTACTTCGTCGCATATCTTCATGAAACTATTAAAATATACATCCCGTTCAATATGGGGCTCTACTAAAGGAAGTTCGCCGGTATACACATTGCCCTTAGTGCCGTTTAATGTGATCCAGTCGCCTTCTTTTACAGTGGTGTTGCCGGTAACAAAACGCCTTGAGCCTTCTTCAATATGTATGGAGCCGCATCCGACTATGCAACATTTGCCCCATCCGCGCGCCACAAGAGCGGCGTGCGATGTCATGCCGCCTTTCGACGTAAGTATGCCCTGGCTTGAGTGCATACCGTGCACATCTTCGGGTGATGTCTCTTCACGGACTAAAATGACTTTCTTGCCGTCTTTTGCCCATCGCTCGGCATCCTCTGACGTAAATACTGCCATTCCGACGCCGCCGCCGGGGCCGGCGGGTAAACCTTTGGCAATAAGATCACCGTCTTTTTCGGCCTTCGGGTCTATCATGGGATGTAAAAGCTCATCGATCTGCGCCGGCGTTACGCGCATTACTGCCATCTCGTTTGTTATAAGCTTCTCTTTCACCATATCAACCGCAATTCTTACCGCGGCGGGGCCGTTTCGTTTGCCGATACGGCATTGCAGCATAAAGAGCCTGCCCTTTTCAATGGTGAATTCTATGTCCTGCATATCTTTGTAGTGATTTTCCAGTTTTTTCTGTATTGCGAAGAGTTCCTTGTAGGCCTTGGGCATCAGCTCTTCCAGCGTGGGAAGCTTTTTATTGTGGTCGCTTCTCGATTCGTTATTTATGGGCGACGGTGTCCTTGTGCCGGCGACTACATCTTCGCCCTGCGCATTTATAAGATATTCGCCGTAGAATTTGTT
The DNA here is from genome assembly GCA_043800065.1 of Candidatus Omnitrophota bacterium. Classification (GTDB taxonomy): domain Bacteria; phylum Omnitrophota; class Gorgyraeia; order JAHIPI01; family JAHIPI01; genus JAHIPI01. The sequence continues at coordinate 33,447 of JAZDNG010000006.1, read as the reverse complement.
TTCGCCGTTTCCCGGATCCCTTGTAAACGCGACACCTGTCGCGGACTCGTTGCCCAGGTTTCCGAAGACCATCGACTGCACGTTTACGGCAGTGCCCCATTCATCGGGTATGCCCTCGATCTTACGGTAAGCGATAGCGCGCTTTCCGTTCCATGACGCGAATACCGCGCTTACGGCGCCCCACAGCTGTTCGTGGGGATCGTCGGGAAATGGTTTATTTAAAACGCTCTTGATTCTTTCTTTAAAGAGCGTCGTAAGCTTCTTTAGATCTCCAACTTTTAAATCAGTATCGGTTTTGTAATTCTTGGACTTCTTCATCTCGTTCATAATGCTTTCGAGCTGCTTTCTTATGCCTTTACCCTCTTCCGGCTCAATACCTGCCGCCTTTTCCATGACAACGTCGGAGTACATCATGATGAGCCTTCTATACGCGTCGTAGACAAATCTTTCATCGCCCGAAAGTTTTACGATACCGGGTATCGTTTTTTCTGTTAACCCGACGTTCAAAACCGTCTCCATCATTCCGGGCATAGATTTGCGCGCACCGGAACGCACGGATACCAAAAGCGGATTTGCCCGATCGCCGAACTTCTTATCCATGAGATGCTCGACCTTCGAAAGAGCTTTAGTGACCTGGGCTTTTAACTCCTTCGGGTATGTCTTCTTATTTTTGTAATAATGAATGCATACGTCCGTCGTTATTGTGAACCCGGGGGGCACAGGAAGCCGTAACTTTAGGTGGCCTGCCATCTCGGCAAGGTTTGCGCCTTTGCCGCCCAGGAGATTTTTCATCGATTCATTTCCGTCGGCCTTTCCGCCGCCGAAGGAATATACATATTTTGTGCTTTTACTGCCCATTTCAACTGACCTCACTTTCAAATTTTCGAAGAAAATTTGATACTGCGGCAGCTTTAAGCAATCCGACGAATAGGAGGATTGTAGCTGCCGAAGTATCTCTGTTTTCTACATGTTAAACTGCTCTTCCAGATATTCTTTGACCTTATCCAGCGCGACGCGATCCTGTTTCATGGTATCGCGGTCGCGCACCGTTACTTTTTTATCCGTAAGACTCTCTACGTCTATCGTAATGCAATAAGGCGTACCCACTTCGTCCTGTCGGCGGTACAATCTGCCGATGGAGGCAGTATCGTCATACATCACTCTTAAGGATTTCCTTAAATCGGCCGCAAGGGACTTTGCCATGCTGACGACCTCTCCTCTATTCTTTAAAAGCGGGAGGATCGCCGCTTTTATCGGCGCTAGTTTTTTATGAAGGCCGAGTACGACGCGCTTTTCGTCTTTCACCCCGCCCCTCGTGCTAAGAAAAGGGTCTTTGCGAGGGGCGGGGTTCACTTTTTCCTCGCGGTAGGCATCGGCAAGAAATGCCAGGATGGACCTGTCTATGCCTCCTGACGGCTCTATGACGTAGGGAATATATCTCTCCTTCGTCTCTTCGTCGAAATACTGCAGGTCTTTACCGCTTAAATTCATATGCTGCTTTAAATCAAAATCCGTCCTGTTAGCTATACCCTCGAGCTCTGACCATCCGAACGGGAATTTATATTCTATATCGGTGCATGCCTTGGCGTAATGCGCGAGCTCGCTTTTTTCATGCTGGCGCTTTCGAAGACTGTCTTTATTTATGCCGAGTGAGGTATACCAGCTGAACCGCTCGTTGACCCATTTTTCGTACCACGTATCATCTGTGCCGGGTTTAACAAAAAACTCTATCTCCATCTGTTCGAATTCACGCGAGCGGAATGTGAAATTTCCGGTAGTGACTTCGTTGCGGAAAGATTTGCCTATCTGCGCTATGCCGAATGGAATCTTTTTTCGGGAGGTGTTTACGACATTCTGAAAATTTACAAAGATGCCCTGCGCCGTCTCGGGCCTCATGTATATGAGACTTGCTTCATCAAGAACAGCGCCGAGATGAGTTTTGAGCATGAGGTTAAATTGCCGCGGCTCCGTGACGTCCCCGCCGCATTCGGGGCACTTATTCTTTACGAGGTTTTCGACCTTAAAACGTTTTTTACAGCCTTTGCAATCGGTGAGCGTATCTTCAAAGCTGGAAACGTGGCCGGAAGCCATCCAGGTCATGGGATGCATAAGAATAGAAGCATCCAGTCCTTCTATGTCATCGCGCTCATAAACGTTGGAGCGCCACCACGCGTCTTTGAGGTTACGCTTAAGCTCGGCACCAAGCGGCCCGTAATCCCACGTGCTCGCCAGGCCTCCGTATATTTCGCTGGATTGAAACACGAATCCGCGCCGCTTGCATAATGATACTATTTTATCCATTAGATCGGTTTGCTGTTGGGCCATCTTGCCTTCCTTGGGAAACTTTGGCTATGTTAACACAGGCGAACTGCAAAATCAAGTCTTTTTGGAACGACTTTTAATATAGAACAATCAAAGTTACATGCAGAACGGCAAAGACTAAAGTCGCGACCGCAGACCAGACGTGCCATTCCATCTTGACCCCCTTGACATGGAACCTAAATATCATGAGCCCTGTCGTAACGGCCAAGACAAGCGATAAAAACGCCAGTATACCCAAAATCTCAATCACCTCACGCATGCTATTTCCTCTCTATTCCTTCATAGCTACCGCACCATATTTGCATGCTGTTATGCATACGCCGCAATCAATACATTTATCGGGATGAAAAACTACGTTTTTCTGCCTCTCTAGCGCGCCGACCGGACAGGCTTCCACGCATCCGTCACAGGCGCTGCCGCACCCACAGCTTACGCATTTACCGTCCTTCCAGCAACATTTATCATAATCGATTACTATCATCTTTCTATTTCTCCTGTATTGGGACGTTCCCTTCCAGCCACGTCCCCTTTTACCCAAAACTGTTCCCTTATTCCGGGAAGGATGAGATACCACACTAACAATATCGCGACAATCGCAGGAAATGCAATTAGCATCCAAAAATCGAGATCCGTAAAACCCATCCCCCAGTATATAAATAATAAAACCAAAGCACCGATTGTAAGAGGAATACCGATAACATGAAAATACCATGCCAATTTAGCGCGTAATACTATACCGATACCTAAAAGGAATAAGAGGGCAGCTGCCAATAATAAAGGTAAAAATAACCATCCTAGCCCGGCGGTGCTGCCGGTCCTCTTTTCAAAAGTAAGAAGTAAATATAGGTTCCAGATGCCGAACAAACCGATCAGAATCTCAAACACACCGATTATAATCAAACCCACCGATTTTTTATTGTCCATAATCCTCTTTCTCCTTCACCAGGGTGTCCCCTTACAGGACGTCCCCTTTTACTTTAAATGTTCTTCCGCCTCCTGATAAGATTTGTAAGTATGTATAACTACTTTTGAGGAATAATGAAATATGCTGAGGATCTTGAACCCGATATCCTTGGTATCATCCGGAATAATTCTTACTACTTTGGAAACACCCTTTTTATTTAATAAATCCATTGCCTTCTCAACGTATAACTTCGCGCTTAAGTCCATTCGCTCCAATGAAGACATGTCCGCCAATACCATGAAGCCCTTTTTTAGTTTAGGCGCTGTTTCCTGAAGTTCTTTATAGAATTGCTCCCCCTGCCGGAGATCAAAATGATCTTTATAGCTAACGTCCAATCTATTACCGTTATCGCCTAATTTTATATTGTACATATTCCCTTATTTCCGCAGGCCGCTCCCTTATTCTAATCTGCCAATTCTGACCAGGTTAGAACGGCACTAGTTATGGCTTGTCGATGCACTTATTACAAATCCCCGGATCCTTGTCCGAAGGCTTAACCCTGAATATCTTTGCGGTAATCAAATTATACAGGACCCCTTCCAGCGGTACCCCGCACTTTTTACATTTCCTTACTATCTTCTTATCTTTTACCTTTTTAAGGCGTCCCTCTTTAACCCGTACCCTTTCTGCCGCTTTTATATTATCGTCATGAGACATCACGCCGATATGGACGTTGCAATAGGCCGAATGGTTATAAATGCTAAGAACGTGGTTACAGTCCGGATACTTGCATTTTCTATGAGTTGCCGACTTCTTCATATCCATGCTGCATCTCCTAAATATAGGTACGCTTTCCGCCTCAGCTCCCGTTCCAGGGTGTCCCTTTTCAGGACGTCACCAATTACTCTTTTCAGGACGTCACCAATTACTAAAAGATTAAAACTGCTGGAATAATTTATAATACTCCTTAACAGATTCGAGAGACTTCATGAAAAAAATCCACAGGTAATAACTAAGTATTAAAACGACAATGCTTATAATTATCTTTTTTGCCCGGTTATAACAGGGGTTAAACCAGACAAGCGGTAGCGCGAGTGGCCCAATGCACAAAAACGCAATTATAAACACGGATGTCCTGAAATACCATTGCCGCGGCGGAGTTTTATTCAGAAATTCATTACAATATCTGCATTTAACCGCGTCATCCTGTATTTCTTCGGCACAATACGGGCATTTCTTCACTTAAAACGCTCCTCCAGCTGCACGATATTTGGTTTTGGTGAATGTCCCAAAGCGCCCCGTCCCCTTTTTTTCAAATGGAAATCGACCGATTGTAACTCACTACCTATAAAGACGTTGCATCAAAGTGAAACGTCCCCTTTTATCACGTCCCCTTTTATCAAATGGGACTGCTTCGCTTCGCTCGCAATGACGGTGCTACGTAATCGCCTTCAAAAACTCCAGCGACTTCAACTGCGTATCTAATTGATACGCAAGGAAGCGCTTCATGAGGCCTTCGAGCTCCTCACCTACATCCTTGGATACCTTGATATTCTCGGCCTTTTCGTATGTGGTGCGCTCGATGTGGTCGATAAAATTCACAGTGCCGGCAAGGATTTGGCGGCACGTTGAGTCCTTGGCCGTGCAGTTCTTGCATAAGAGGCCGCCGAATTTATAGCTGAAGCGCAGTGCGCCGTTCTTCGAATCTACCGCTCCGCCGCAGGCCACGCAGGCATCGAGCCGCGGCATGACTCCGGAAAGTAAAAGCAATTTTATCTCAAGTATGCGCGCGATGCGCTTTGGCGATGCGTCGGTCTTAAGGAGGTTTAAGCTGTTTAATAGAAGGTCAAATATCTCAGCACCCTGGCCGCTATTTTCGGTGAGGGCATCGACAAGTTCTATAAAATAATACGCGTAGCCGGTCTTTACTATGTCTTTGCGGACGTCTTCGAAGAAGTCCGTGAGGTCGCATTGGGAGACGATGTGGATATCGGATTTCTTGGATTCGTAGAATACTATGCGGCTTTGCGTGAACGGCTGGACCTGATAACCTAAGGGACCCCTTGGCCCCCTTACCCCCTTTAAGAGCCCCTTTATCTTGCCAAAATCGCGCGTAAAAAACGTAACCAAAAGGCTTGTTTCGCGGATATCCCGCTTCCTCAATATTATGGCATCGGTGGTGTGTATTGACATGTCAGGTTCATCTCAATCGTCAGATAATCCTACCGTATCAGGCGTGACGGCGCCGCCCGATATCGCAAGTTTCATGGCATCTTCGAGACTCATCTTGAGGAGTACCACTTCCTCTTCGGGGAAAATATAGAAGAATCCCGTGGCCGGATTGGGTACGCTCGGTATATATACGTTTACAAGCTTTTTGCCGGTTTTTTCTTCTATCTCGGCTATACTTCCGGATGTCAGGAAGCCTATCGAGTACATCCCTTTTCGCGGGAATTCCACCAAAACAACCCCTCGGAACGCCTTCGTCTTATCGCCCAGAAACGCCCTGCTTATCTGTTTCAGTGTGACATAGATCCTTCCGATCATCGGTATCTTGAAGAACATTCTTTCGCCGCTGGAAAATAGCTTTCGCAGGAATATTATCCTTGTCGCCATGCCGATCGCGATTACTATCAATATCAAAAGCACAAAGATGGTGATAGACACGCCGTACTCAAGATAGGGGTTTACGAGGTATGGAGTAAACAGTTTTGTAAGCGGCATCAGAAGCCCCCTGTTTATCCACTTGTAAAGGACATCAAAGACCCAGAGCGTAATAAAGATCGGCAATATTACGGCTATGCCGGTAATAAAATTGTCTCTCAGTTTCTTCCACATCTTTTCTCTCCGCGTTTGATTGTCATTTGAGAAGTTGAAAAACGAACGTCGTCGCTAATATGCCTACAAGCGCCCCCGCGACGACTTCCCACACAGTATGTATAGATTCTATTATGCGGCTTCTCGCCACAAAAAACGCCAGTATAAAAGCCATTACGATCACCAGATTATTGGTGCTTGAAAACGCTATGGCAGTCCACATCGCGAATGCCAAAGCGGCGTGGCCGCTCGGCATGCCGCCGCGAAGGGGTGTGCCCCTATGAAAAAAAACCTTTCCTGCCAGAACGAGGCTTAAGACGATAATAAATGCTATAAAAGATATATGCCAGGGCGACTGTTTTATCTTGAATATGGCGCTTGCGAAAGGTATGTTGAGGTAATACGAAAATACTATATAAAAGACTACAAACGCCGCTATCGCCGATATCAAAACCGCCGCCGCGCTTATGTCTTTTATGACGCGGGCCACAGGATTTATCATATTTGTCGCCAGGTCCACGGCGTGCTCTACGGCGGTATTGACGATCTCCGCCACGAGGACAAAGGCGATGGCCAAAAGCACGATCAGGAGTTCCACTTTAGAAACATTAAGATATATCGCAACCAGTGTTATGAGGACCGAAAAAAGGAAATGGATGCGCATGTTGCGCTGAGTCTTCAATACATATATGAGGCCTTCTATCGCGTGGTTAAAGGAATCTACTATCTTCGCGCTCGCCATAAGGTCAAATATTCCTTCTCTTTTTTGCGCATCACCTTTCGCTCGGGCGGCACCTCGTCACCATAGCCCAAAATATGAAGCACGCCGTGAATAATATAAAGTTCCATCTCATATTTAAATGACGTCCCAAAGGCCTTTGCCTGCGCCCGGGCTCTTTCAACGGAGATGACAATATCGCCTAATATGCCTTCTTCGCCGAGTGAGAAAGATAATACGTCGGTCGGCCTGTCCTCTTGCCTGTATTTTTTATTGAGCGGCCTTATTTCGGAATCGGTGGCGAAGATGATTGATAATTCTCCCGTACGCACGCCGGATTTCCGCAAAATAGAAACGACTACCTTTTTCAGTTTTTTCGCGTTTAAAAAACGGCATCTGGATATATTTGAAACGTTAAGGCGTATCACTATTTTGTATTCTTGCTCTTGGATTTGGCTTTGCCGTTTTCCGGATATTCCACGCGCGTGTGGAATATGCCGGTAAGTATCCGCACAAATGACTCGGCTATATTATGCATATCCTTAAGAGTCAGGTCGCATTCGTCAAGCTGGCTGTCTATAAATTTATTATTTATCACCTTCTGGACAAGGCTCTTTATTCTTGCGGGCGTGGGGTCATCGAGCGCCCGGCTTGCCGCCTCAACGGAATCGGCCAAAAGAACGATTGCGGCCTCCTTGGTCTGCGGCTTGGGGCCGCCATACCGGAAGCCCTCTTCCCGCAGCGTCTCTTCGTTTTCCAGCTTTTCTAGCGCGCGCTGGTAAAAATAGTAAATGAGCCCGGTGCCGTGATGCTGGGATATAAAATCTATCAGGGCCTTGTCCAGTTTGTATTTTTTCGCGATCTCTACACCGTCTTTGACATGGCTTGTTATAATGAGGGCGCTCATGGAAGGCGCCAGTTTTTCGTGATGGCTCTTATTCTCCATCTCATTTTCACTGAAGTACTCGGCCTTCTCTATCTTCCCTATGTCGTGGTAATACGCGCCCACCCTTGCCAATAAAGAATTCGCGCCTATCGACTCGCTGGCGGCTTCGGCGAGGTTCCCGACTACAAGGCTGTGGTGATATGTGCCCGGCGCCTCCAGCACCATGCGCCTTAGAAGCGGGTGGTTTAAGTCGGACAATTCCAAAAGCGTTATATCGGTAGTAAGCCCAAAAAGCCATTCAAAGATCGGAAGAAGCAGCATTACGATAGCCGCTGAGATGATGCCGCTCGCAAAGCCCCACATGCCCTCGCGTAAAAATACGCCCACTTCAAGCAGAGTTAAAAGCCCAAGCCCGCATATGACCAGAAATTGCCCAAGGCCTACGACAACTCCTGCCTTTAGGAGTTCCGAACGCCTGCGGATACCCTTCACGAAATATATGCCCGTTATACTGCCTATCATCGATGCGACCGTTATATCAAATTTATTGCCGGCTATGACACCCGTAATAACGCTGAGCAAAATAGCGACCATAAAGGCGCAGCCCGTATCCAATAGCATCGTAAGCAGCATGGCGGCGGTTGCTACGGGCATTATATACAAAACCAGCGGAGATATTACTATGACCTTGGCCAAAAATATATTTAAGAGGATCACCGTAAATATCAGGTAAATTTTTTTGCTTTTAAGAAATGCCTTGCTGCGGTAGGAATCGAGATAAACAATCAAAATAATAACAAGCAGTCCTAAAATTATCGCTACGCCGCCGGAATACGCCGTCTTAAACCGCGCTTTCTCCTTCTCGGCCAGCTGGCCGAGCTGTACTAAATGCGCGGCATGAACTCTCTCGCCTTTTCCGATTATGAGCTCATTTTTCTTTACCAGTACCTGTGTATATACGGGAGAGATCTTTTCAAGTATTGCCTTGCGGCGCGTCTCGGTCTCGGCTTTGTCATAGGCGATGTTTGAGTCAAGCGGGCTTGCTGTTACGCTCGCGATCGCCTGCCGCAATTCCTCATCATCAATGCCGCTATTTACAAGCTCTTTTTCTATTATGGGCTTTATCAGGACTTTTGTGTATAACTCGGCGCGCGGCACTTTTGCCTCCGCGCCCGTCTTTGGACTGAGGACCGTTATCTCGGATTTCTTGTTTGATATGAGCTCTTCTATAATGTTGTCATCCGCGATGACTTTAGAAGATATCCCCTTGAACGCTTTTATGCCGGTCTCCTCCAAGCTCGCGGGGTCTCCTTTGAGGAGGGCCAAAAGGAGGTTATTTTCGAGCGCCGTATTTGAGAGCTTCTTCAGCTTTTCTACCCGGACATTTTCATCGTCACCGGCAAGTTTTTTAGCCGAATCCAGATCCTTAAAAAACGCCCTGAGGGCCTTTTCTTTTTCGGCCCAATATTCCGGCTTCCTGGCGTAGACAGGCAGAAAATTAGTCAGCGCCTTCTCTTTTAATTCGTTCGTCTTGGCTTCGTCAATGTTTCCGGGATAAGTAAAGTTATAGGGCGCGTAAACATCATTGACAGATATATCGCCTTCCGCCAGCTTTATCTTATAGGACGGCTCGCCGATAAAAAAGATGGCAGTTATGAGCGCTAATAAAATCAGAAAGATCAGGATATTCGCGGGGCTTGCCATACGCATATTTTTGTATAACGCCTTCCCGCTATCAGATATTCTTTTCATATTAACCCTTTCCGCTATCCGCTCGCTCGTACGCCTTTATGATCTCTTGCACAAGTTCGTGCCTGACTACATCTTCTCCGGACAGAAACACAAATTTTATGCCATCTATGTCCTTAAGTATATTTATAACCTGTTTCAGGCCGGATTCCTTGTGGCTTGGCAGGTCGCTCTGCGTTATGTCGCCCGTTATGACTGTCTTGGAATCAAAGCCGAGCCTTGTCAAAAACATCTTCATCTGTTCGGACGTGGAATTTTGCGCTTCGTCAAGTATTATAAAAGAATTATTCAGCGTCCTGCCCCTCATGTACGCGAGAGGCACAACCTCTATTATGCCCCTTTCTGTATAATCGCGTATCTTGTCCGCCTCGACCATATCGTAAAGGGCGTCATATAGCGGCCTGAGATAAGGCGTCACTTTCTCGTATAGATCGCCGGGTAGAAACCCAAGGCTCTCTCCCGCCTCTACCGCGGGCCGCGCCAGAATAATTCTTGAAACGAGCTGCTTTTTAAGCGCGTTCACCGCCATCACCATGGCCAGGTATGTCTTGCCTGTGCCCGCCGGCCCTACGCCAAAGACGATATCATTGCGCTTTATCGCCTCTACATACTCCTTCTGCCCCTTGCTCCGGGGAAAGACAAACTGGCGCTTCGCCGAGACTTCTATCTTGTCAAGATATATGCTATGGACGTCTTCTTCTTTATTCTCTTTTATCGCGTGGATAGCGTAAAGGACTTCGTGCTTTTTTATCTGGACGCCTTCGCGTATCGTTATCAAAAGTTCACTGAGAAGCCGCGTGGCGCTATCTACCTCATTTTTTGGCCCTTCAATTGCGATACCGAGGCCCCTTGCGTACAAAGTAACGCCTATCCCTTTTTCTATAAGCTTAAGGTTCTGGTCGTGAGGCCCGAAGAGTAACTTAGCCTCATTATCATTTTTTAATGTTATTTCGTGCTTCAACATTATCGTTTTTAGGTTACGGTTACGAAGCCCGTATCGTTATTCGGTTACGTCTTACGTCTAAAACGTAACCCTAGCCCAATGACGAAACTGGTATCCTCACCTTAACCGAATTCCCAATTCCTTAAGCTGCCTCTCGTCCACATCTGACGGAGCGTCCGTCATGAGGCATACGGCCTTCTGGGTCTTAGGAAACGCGATAACATCTCTTATGGTATCGGTGCCGGTAAAGATGGTTATCAGCCTGTCGAGGCCGAATGCTATACCGCCATGCGGCGGCGCGCCGTATTCGAAGGCCTTCAGAAGAAAGCCAAAACGCCCCTCCGCTTCTTCTTTTGATAGGCCTATTAGATTAAACATCTTCTCCTGCATATCTTTTCTATGGATCCTTATGGATCCACTGCCAAGCTCCATGCCGTTTATGATAATGTCATATGCCTTTGCCCTCGGCCTGCCGGGCTCTTTATCGAGATACTGAATATCCTCATCCCTGCATGAGGTAAACGGATGATGCTCGCTATCCCACTTCTTTTCGTCTTTGTTATATTTGAGAAGCGGAAAATCCAGGACCCATAATATATTGAAACCCTCTTCTTTTTTGATATTCCTGATCTTGGCAAGGTAGAGCCTGAGAGAGCCTAGTACCTCAAGCGCCGTCTTTTTATCGGCGTCGGCGACCATAAGGACCAGGTCGCCTGTTTGGGCGCCGATCTTTTTCTGCACCACCTCGGCCTTTTCCTGGCCTACAAATTTCAGGATGGGCGATTCGGCGCCCGTTTCCGTAAATTTTATATACGCGAGCCCCTTCGCGCCGTTATCTTTGGCGAAAGCCGTCAGGTCGTCTATGTCTTTGCGCGATGCCGAGGCAAAGCCGCTTACATTTATGCCGAATATGCTGCCGCCCGGCCGAAGGGCTGTCTTAAAAATATTGAATTCAGTTCCCTCAAATATGTCCCTCAGTTCCGAGATCTCCATGCCGAAACGCGTATCCGGCTTATCAGTGCCGAATCTTGACATGGCCTCATCGTATGTCAATCTTGGAAACGGCGTTTTAATATTCACGCCCGCCACTTTTTTTATGACGTATTTAAAAAGGCCTTCCGTAAGGGCCAAAATATCGTCCACATCCACAAAAGACATCTCTATATCCAGCTGGGTAAATTCGGGCTGACGGTCGGCTCTCAGGTCTTCATCTCTGAAACACTTCGCGATCTGAAAATACTTTTCATATCCGGCGACCATCAGGATCTGTTTGAATAATTGCGGCGATTGCGGAAGGGCATAGAATTTGCCGGGATTAAGCCTTGAGGGCACAAGATAGTCGCGCGCGCCTTCGGGCGTGCTCTTGGTCAGTATGGGCGTCTCTACTTCAAGGAAACCATTTTCGTCAAGAAAGTCCCTCATTGCTTTAGCGGTGTTGTGGCGTATGCGGAGATTTCTCTGCATACAAGGCCGCCTAAGGTCAAGATAGCGGTAGTTGAGCCTTACCTCCTCTGAAATCTTAGCGTCGTCGGATATCTCAAAAGGAGGCGGTTCGGCGGTATTCAGGACTTTCAATTCCTCTACCGCGACTTCCACCTTTCCGGTCTTTAATTTATTATTTTCGGTACCTTTAGGCCGCGGCTCAACAATGCCCTTGACGGCTACGACATATTCCGAGCGCAGCTTCCTGGATTCCGTATGCATTTCCTTGTTCTTTTCGGGATTAAACACTATCTGCGTCATCCCGTCCCTATCCCTTAAATCTATAAAAACAAGCCCGCCATGGTCGCGCCAGGTATGAACCCAGCCGCAAAGCGCAGCCTTTTTCCCGAAATCCTTTTCAGTCAATTCCCCGCAACTATGCGTCCGTTCAAACATTTAGCTCCCTCGTGTCGGGGACACTTTCCTTTGAAATAGCCTTGCTATAGAACGGAAAATGTCCCCCTCTCGTCTTTGCCGCCATCTTTAGTCTTTTGGGCCATTGCGACCGCTAGTGGTACATCCTAGCAACTCTCGCTTCAAATCTTCATAGATACGATCCAGCCGCACGGTTACCTGCTTCGCCGTCTTCATATTGCGCAGCACTACTTCGCCTTTCTTCAGTTCATCATCTCCGAAGATCACCACAAATCCGGCATTTTTTTTATTTGCCAGATTCATCTGCGACTTTAGGGACCGACCTACGTCATAATTTATCTCGCAGAATATGTCCTCTTTATCCCTCAAGCCTTCTATAACCTCATATGCCTTGTCATATGCCGCAGAGCTTGTCGTTACAGCGAATAGGTCCAATTGCTTGCTTCTTTCCGCCAATATCTCTTCTCGCTTAAGAGCAGGCAATGCCATTAAAAGTCGCTCCATGCCGATAGCAAATCCTATCGCGCCTGTCTTTTTACCGCCAAAATCTTCTATCAGATTGTCATACCTACCGCCCGCCGCTATGGCGTCCTGCGCGCCCAATGCGGTATGGCTGACCTCAAAAACAGTGCCTGTGTAATAATCCAGGCCTCTTACAATATTTCCGTCTTCTTTGTATTCAACGGGCGTATGCTTGGTAAGAAGTTCTTTTACTTTTGTATAGTGCGTCACGCAGCTCTCGCAAAGAAAATCCTTTGCTTTGGGCGAGTTTCTGACAAGGGCTCTGCAGGACTCGACTTTACAGTCCAGTATTCGCAGCACATTCTTGTCCAGGCGCACTTTGCAATCATCGCATAACCTGCTCTTTTCACGCGAAAAATGTTTATGCAGCGCTTCGGCAAATTTTTTCTTGTCGGTAGAGCACCCTAAGCTATTGAGTTTTACTTCAAAGCCGCTTATACCTATATTTAAAAGAAGCTCTTTCATTAAAACGACCATGCCGGCGTCCACATAGGGATTGGAAGAACCTATTGCCTCTACCCCTATCTGATGAAACTGCCTGCTTCTTCCTTTTTGCGGCCGCTCGCTTCGGAACATAGGCCCCACATAATACAATTTCACCAGGTCCTGCAGATCTATATTGTGCTGTATGAATGAACGGACTATCGGCGCCGTACCTTCCGGACGAAGCGCAATGTTTCTGCCTCCCTTGTCAATAAAGCTATACATCTCCTTGTTTACTATGTCTGTCTCCTCGCCTATACTCCGGTTGAAAAGAACGCTCTCTTCAAGCATGGGCGTCCTGATCTCTTCATAACCGTAACGGGCAAGAAATCTTCTCACCACCTCTTCCACGTGCTGCCATAAATAAACATCCGGCGGCAGGATATCGCTCATGCCCTTTAAAGACTGAATTTTTTCCATATCTCCCTTTTTGTATATAACATATTATATTATCCTTGAGGAGCGAAAGTCAATACATAAAAAAACAGTAGGGGACGTTTAAACGTCCCCTACGGATAATTTTTAACTTATGGTTTCGATTATTTCACCCGCTGTTTCATTACAAGGCCGGGCTTGAATGTAACTGCCTTTTTGGACGGTATAGGCACAGCTTCGCCCGTACGCGGATTCCGGCCCATCCTTCCTTTTCGTGTCTTTACCTTGAAGACTCCGAAATTTCTAAGTTCGACCGTTTCGCCTTTTGCCAAGCTGTCTATGACATAGTCTAGATATTTCTGGACTACCTTCTTAACGTCTGTCTGCTTAACGCCGGCCTCGTCCGAAATTCTTACTACAATGTCTTTTTTAGTCATTTCACACCCTCCAAATTTTCCCGCTATTTCCAATCTGAAAATTTCTCCCGAGTGCCTCGACTGAGCTCGGCATGGTTCGAGGCATGGTGAGCACCGTCGAACCACAAGCGAAGCACGTCGAGGGACTATTTATTTTCGACTGAGGTTTTGAATTCTATTTTGCCCTTAGACTCGACAGCACCCGGGATCCTTCCCATATATACGAGGACCATATAGATAGCCAGGATCACTATTATCAAAAGCGCCAGGTTGATAAGCGGGCTGCCGGCCAGATCCCGCAAAAGAAGCCTGAACTTACTAACCTTTTTCAGGGACTCCTCTTTCGCATCAAGCTCTCCTAAAAGTTTATTCAGTACAATATACGAGCCATGCCAATCGTTCTCTATTTTATGCAGGCTTAGATCGGATATAGCTGCTACACCTTTCAGCGAAAGAAGCTGGGAAATCACGTCAAAGGTCCTGTCATCATAGGAGGAGCTTATCTCAAGGTATTCTTTAAGCGCCTGGTATTTTCTTGCTATGAGCGATTTTGTTTCAAGGAAAGCGGCCTCTTCTTCGGGGGTTATCGTATCGCGATTGATAGCGCTTTTATACATATCGTGGAACTTTATCCACAACTGCATAAATTCTTTGAGGCGTTTTATTTTTGACTCTAAGTTCCTGTCTCTCATATTGTTATAATACCACAGAAAAAGGCGCTTGTCAATCCTTCAGCGCACTTTATTCGCTAAGGATTGACCCTGAGCGAAGTGGTTCGACAGGCTCACCACACTTCGAACCACACTGAGCACCGTCGAAGTGTCGAACGGGTCAATCTTTCAATGCACTTTGCTAGCCCATTACATTAAGCGCTTTGGGCGCTGACGCTGCCCGCACCCAGAAGCTCTTCTATTTCATTGATGAGTTCTGCCGAGGGCCTTACTCTGAAGTCTGCGCCTATCGCAAGCGCCACTCTTTTATTGGCGGGTGTCTGAAAATGTATATATGCCGGTATTTCGCCTTTGTGATTTGAAAGTATCAGCTTAAGCGACTCCAGGGCCTTTTTGTTCAGGCCGGATGTGATCAATTTTATGGATAGCGCTTTTGTCTTCTTCTCCTGCACTTCTTCGATAGGCGTTGCCTCTTCCGCGATGATCTTCGGCTCTTCTTCGCGTAAGCTGAGACGGCCGTTTATAAACAGCATGCTGTCCGCTTTTATATGCTTTCCTATTTTGGTATAAGATTTCGGAAAGACGAGGACCTCCACTATTCCGGTAAGGTCTTCGAGCCTTGCTATCGCCATCCGCTCGCCCGTCTTTTTGGTGGTGGTCAGCCTTACCGTATTTAATATTCCGCCTATAAAGATATTTTCTCCGTCGCGCTTAGTGCCCAGGCTCATAACATTGGCATTGCCGTATATCCTCAGTATCTTTTCGAACCGGGCGAGAGGGTGTTTCGTAATATAAAAACCGAGCATCTCCTTTTCAAAGGCCAAGAGCTGGCTCTCCGGCCATTCCTTTATGTCGGGTATGTCCTGAAAACTCTTTTTGAAATTATCCTCATTTTCAAATGTGTCAAAAAATGAAAATTGGCCGTTCTGTCTGTCTTTTTGTATGCCTCCGGCCACTTCCATGGCCTTATCGAGTATAGCGACGAGCTGGGACCGGTGGAGTTTAAACGAATCGAAGGCGCCGCATTTTATAAGGCTTTCTATCACTTTTCTATTAACCGCGCGAGAATCTATATGCTCGCAGAAGTGGTAGAGCGATTTAAACCCACCTTCCTTCTCTCTCATCGTAATAATGGAATCTATCGCGTGGTGGCCGGCGTTCTTTACGGCCGAGAGTCCGAAACATATCGCCTTGTCATATTTTTGGTCGGGGCTCTTATCGTTCACAACCGTAAATTTTGAAAAACTCTCGTTAACATCGGGAGGCAAAACATTTATGCCCAGCCTTTCAGCTTCGTCAATATAGACGGCGATTTTATCGGTATTGTCTTTTTCCGAAGTAAGGAGCGCTGTCATAAATTCCACAGGATAATTGGCCTTGAGATACGCGGTTCTGTAGGATATCATCGCGTACGCGGCCGAATGGGAATTGTGAACTATGATTCCATCGGCAATAAAATTATGCACCCCTTCCATTTCAATGTCGTAAGTATTTTCGATACCTGCATTCTCAATAGACACTATGCGGTCCCAAAAAATGTCAGATTCTGCATATTTGAGCAATTCGGCAGAGTCAAAATATGCGGCAAGCTTTTTTATGGTATCCCTTCGGAAGCCTTTCTTATAGGACTTAACGCTTCCGCATAATTCTCTTACACAAACACCACTTTCTTTCTCAATATCGCGCCATGTCTTGCCGGCGTTTTCTTTTTCCTTTTTTATGACAGCCTTTATAGCCGAAGGGACGATGTCTTTCGACTCCATATTTTTGGCTGTATTTTCGTAATAACCTCTCAACCGGATTATCTGATCGTCTTTTTCAATAATATGCGGGCATACCTTTTCTAAAAAGTTATCGATGCTCTTTCGGCTGAACAAATAAATTGCGTAACCATATTTATCTTTTTTTCTTCCTTTGTACTCATACCTGAACTTCTTCTTTTTGATCACCGACATTATCTCTAATTTCAACAATAAGTCCTGGATATCTTTTGCCATTTTTTCTGAAGATGTTGCATAAAACGGAATGGTGTTATTTCTGCCAAAAACGAAACCGTCTCCCGACCATAAAATTCCTATGAACAGGGCCAGTTGATCCACGGGCAGAATATAAATCTGCGGTGGAATAAACTTCTCATAGGCCTTTTTGCCGCTCAAGGCCAATTCTTCTATCCACATTCGCGCTTCCGACCTTAAGATTTTATGATCATCTACGCATGCTCCGACGGCTTCCTTTTTATTCCACGGGATATGACTTTTAGGGAATCTTGCATCTAAACCTGTCCCTACATATACTTCGTATTTACCGCTTCTTTCGTATATTCTGGCCCTTGTCCTGTCAAAGCGCTCTATATTTTTCGCGAATTCTTCTACTGCCTTTCTGCTATTGCTATAAAAATAAAGACCGCTCGTATGGCACAGGTTGCCTTCGGAAAGCAAATTGGCTAAAGATATGATTTTATATTCTTCCATTCGCTGAGGAGAAGAAGGGGCAGGAATTTTTCTGGGTGCACCGATCATATCGCCCGGTTTCAGGCATTCCAATTTTCGCCATCCTTCCGCCGTAAGAAAAGGGTGATTATTCGTTGCAATAATTTCTTTTCCAGAATATGTTTTTAAACGGTATACCTTTTTGGGCCCATTACAGACCACATCTCTTACTTTTTGAGGTATAATTTTAAAATGCTTTTCGTCGCAACTGAAAGTTTTTAGGAGCCGCTTGGTGCGATATAGTTCTTCGGCTGTTATAATGCTGCCCGTCACAGCATCCGTTAATTTAGTGGAGCCGGCCACACATTTATTGAATCCGTAACCCGCGAAATATTCTATCAGATTGAATATCTTATCCGCTGTCCTGGCGTTTATGCCCTTCTTTACGCATCCGTCCAGGAAGTGCTTGCGCGTCTCCGTCATTATCTCGGGCGTTTTTTTGCTCATGGCGCGCCTCAATGAATCGGCTTGTGCAAGCGTAAAACCCGCCAGTGTAGATGCGATCCTCATGACCTGCTCCTGAAAGACTATTATGCCGTAGGTATCCTTTAAAATAGGTTCAAGGCTCGGATGGTCATATTTTATCTCTATTTTCCCATGCTTCCTTTCTATGAAGTCATCTAGCATGCCGCTCCCCATCGGACCCGGCCTAAAAAGCGCGAGTATAGAGATGAGGTCCTCAAACTTTTCCGGATTAAATTTCCTTAAAAGATCTCTCATGCCGGAGCTTTCTAACTGAAAAACGCCCGCGGAATTGGCATCCGCGAGGAGGCGGTACGTTGCTTCATCATCGAGAGGTATGGCGGCTATGTCTATATCGATATTCCTTATCTTCTTTATTATTTTCAGCGCCTCGTCAATGACGGTTAAAGTCCTTAGCCCCAGAAAATCCATCTTAAGAAGGCCTATCTTCTCAAGCGAGGTCATCGGATAGCCCGTAGTTATCTGGCCTTCGCCTATCTTAAATAACGGTATAAATTCGGTAAGCGGTTTTTCGCAAATTACGACACCGGCGGCATGTGTAGAGGCATGGCGCGTAAGCCCTTCCAGCGCGAGGGATATGTCTATAAGCTGCGTTACGCGCGGATCCGTCTTGTAAAGGCTATTCAGTTCCGGCGAAGACTTAAGCGCCTGCGTAAGTGTAATATTCAGGTCGTTGGGTACCATCTTCGCGATTTTGTCGACTTCACTGTAAGCCAGGCCCATGACCCTGCCAACATCGCGTATAACGCCTTTGGCCATCATCGTCCCAAACGTTATTATTTGGGCGACATTGTCCTTTGAGTATTTTTCCACGACATACTTTATTACTTCATTCCGCTGCTCGTAGCAAAAGTCGATATCTATGTCGGGCAGGCTTACCCTCTCCGGATTAAGGAACCTTTCAAAAAGCAGGTCGTATTTAAGCGGGTCTATGTCGGTTATGCCGAGCGAATAACTCACGATACTGCCCGCCGCGCTTCCCCTGCCCGGCCCTACGGGGATACTTTTCTCTTTCGCGTAATGGACAAAATCCCAGGCGATCAGAAAATAACTGGTATACCCGGCCTTTTCTATTATATTGAGCTCATGTTCAATTCTCGTTTTGATCTCATCGGTAATGGTGAGATATCTTTTCGTAATACCTTCCCATACAAGTTCGCGAAGGTATTCTTCTCTTTTCTTGCCGGCAGGCACTTTATAATGAGGCAGGTGTGTCTTTTTGAAATCCAGCTCAAGGTTGCATTTTTCCGCAACTTCTAGAGTATTCTTAAGGGCCTCGGGGCACTCGGTTTGGAATTTACGCGCCATCTCCTGGGGGCTTTTTAAGTAAAACTCATCTGTCTGCATTCGCATCCTGCCGGGATCATCAAGCGTCGTTTGCGTCTGTAAAGCTAAGAGCGCTTCGTGCGCGCGGGCATGTTCTTTTTTAACATAATGGACATCGTTTGTGGCGACGACAGGAATATCGAGCTGGCGCGAAAATTCAAGGAGCGCGGTATTAACGGCGTACTGTTCTTTTATGAGGTTGTCCTGCAGCTCCAGGTAAAAATCTTTTCCGAATATTTCCTTAAAAAATATTGCGGTATTTCTTGCCTGTTCGATCTGCTGGCTTTTTATCAGGTGGGGGATCTCGCCCTTAAGGCATGCCGATAAACAAACGAGGCCTTTTGAATGCTGGCTCAACAATTCTTTGTCGATCCTCGGCCGGTAATAGAAGCCCTCCAGATAACCGGCGGTTATCAGCTTCATCAGATTTTTATAACCTTCCATATCCTTGGCGAGAAGGAGCAGATGGAAAGAAGCGTCATGGATGCCGTGCGCCGATTTTTCGAACCGGCTGTCAGGCGCTATGTAGACTTCAGAGCCTATGAGTGGTTTTATTCCGTGGCCTAACGCCTGGACATAGAATTCTATGGCGCCGAACATATTGCCATGGTCGGTTATGGCGAGTGCGGGCATTCTTTCTGTCTTGGCGGCCTCTAAAAGTTTCGGTATAAGGCATGCGCCGTCAAGAAGGCTGTATTGAGTGTGGACATGAAGGTGGACGAATTCTGAATGTTTCATTTCGGCTTGAGTGTGCGCTGCTTACTTCCCCATCCCTACGCGCTGAGCGACCTGAAAGACCTTACCTTCGGTCTGGACTGAGGGTGCGATGATTATCTCTGTAAGCTGCATCTCGTTTATATTTTTTGCGCCTACGTTGCCCATTGAAGTCTTGAGAGCGCCCATAAGATTTTGTGAGCCGTCGTCAAGCCTTGCCGGCCCGAAAAGTATCTCTTTAAGAGTGCCTGTCGTCCCGACTCTGATGCGCGTACCGCGGGGCAGGTTCGGATGAGGCGTCGCCATCCCCCAGTGAAATCCGCGGCCGGGCGCCTCTTTCGCTCGCGCGAAAGCGGACCCTATCATTACGGCATCCGCGCCGCAAGCAAAGGCCTTGCAGACATCTCCGCCTGAGACCATTCCGCCGTCAGTTATTATAGGGATGAACTTTCCGTGTTTTTTATAATAAAAATCTCTTGCCGCCGCGCAATCGCAAGTAGCTGTGACCTGCGGAACGCCTATGCCGAGAACGCCACGCGTCGTGCATGCGGCGCCTGGCCCTACGCCTATAAGAAGTGCGGCGGGGCTCGCCTCCATTAGTTCCAAAGCGGTGCTATAAGTACCGCAGTTCCCGATTATGACCGGGATCTTCATCGATTTACAGAATTTCTTGAAGTCAAGGGTCTTATACTCGGTTGATATATGCTTTATGGTGCTGAATGTTGACTGGACGGTAAATATATCGCAACCGGCCTCTTCCGCTATCTTGCCGAATCTTTCCGCTCTTTGCGGGATAGCGCTGACAGCGGCCATGACGCCTGCCTTCTTGATCTCGGAAACTCTTTTTGTGATAAGTTTTTCTTTTATGGGCTTCAGATATATGGATTGGACAAGTTCTGTGGCCTCCGCGGGAGTAGCACTGGCTATCTTATCGAGTACTTCATCGGGATGTTCGTAGCGGGTTTGCACGCCTTCCAGGTTCAGAACGGCCAGGCCGCCCAGTTTTCCCATGGCGATCGCGAATTTGACATCAACAACACCGTCCATGGCAGCTGCGAAGATAGGCACCTTGAACTTTTTGCCGCAGAGTTGTATGGATGCATCTACCTCGTTAGGATTTATAGTGACATTACCCGGAACAAGCGCTATCTCGTCAAAACCGTAACATCGCCGGGCCTTCCTTCCCCTGCCCACCCACATACCCATCTTATGACCTCCGAATTTTCCCTCAATTTGATTGCTGAAAATTCGTCCTGAGCAAGTCCCGCGAAAGCGGAACGCGTCGAAGGACTACCTTTTTCAATTGTGGGTATAAGTCTAACATAAACTATTATCATTGTCAAATATAATAAATAGGGACAGCGGTAGCTGTCCCTATTTATTACCTAAAACCTACGACCGAGGACGAAACGTCCGAGGGAGTGCCGAGCCCATCCGGGCGAGGCCAACCTATTACCTATCTTTTAATACATCCCTCCGCCGCCCATGCCGCCGGGTGGCATTGCGGGCATTGCCGACTTCTCTTCCGGAATCTCGACAATCAATGCCTCAGTCGTCAGAAGCAGCGCCGCTATGCTGGCCGCATTCTGCAAAGCTGTCCTTGTGACTTTGGTCGGGTCTATTATACCGGCCTGGACCATGTCTATGTACCGGTCCTGATCCGCATCGTAACCATAAGCTATCTCTTTATTTTCTCTTACCTTCTGGAGCACTACTGAGCCTTCCTGGCCGGCATTCTGCGCTATCTGCCTCAAAGGCTCTTCAAGGGCTCTCTTTACTATAGCCACACCCACTGCTTCCTCGCTTTCGAGCTTCAGCTTTGAAAGAGATTCAACGCATCTCAAAAGCGCTACTCCGCCGCCGGGAACAATACCTTCTTCAACTGCCGCCCTTGTGGCGTGGAGGGCATCTTCAACTCTTGCCTTTTTCTCTTTCATCTCTGTTTCAGTTGCGGCGCCTACATTTATTACCGCAACGCCTCCGGAAAGCTTTGCGAGGCGTTCCTGAAGCTTCTCCTTATCATAGTCAGAATCGGAATCTTCTATCTGTTTCTTTATCTGAGCTATGCGTCCTTTTATGGCTTGCTGGGTTCCTTTGCCTTCGACGATCGTGGTATTCTCTTTGTCAATCGTAACTCTCTTTGCGCGGCCCAGCTGTTCAAGCGTTACCTTCTCCAGCTTAACGCCCAAATCTTCGGAAATAAACTCACCGTTCGTAAGTATGGCAATATCTTCCATCATGCTCTTGCGCCTGTCGCCGTATCCCGGCGCCTTAACTGCGCAACAGGATAATGTCCCTCTTAACTTATTGACTACTAAAGTAGCAAGCGCTTCACCGTCAACCTCTTCCGATATTATGATTATAGGTTTGCCGGCCCTGGCGACTTGCTCTAGAAGCGGCAGAAGATCCTTCATGCTTGATATCTTCTTTTCGTAAATGAGGATATACGGATCTTCAAGCACTACTACCATTCTCTCGGCGTCTGTCGCAAAATAAGGCGACAGATAACCCTGATCAAATTGCATGCCCTCGACTACTTCAAGGGTCGTAGCCATAGATTTTGCCTCTTCAACAGTGATAACGCCGTCTTTTCCGACTTTTTCCATGGCGTCGGCTATAAGATTCCCTATCTCGGAATCATTGTTTGCCGCTATAGCCGCGACCTGCGATATCTCTTTCTTGTCGGTCTTGGGTTTTGATATCTTCTTCAGTTCTTCCACGACTCTCTCGACCGCTTTTTCTATGCCCCTCTTAAGGGACATCGGGTTTGCGCCGGCTGTAACATTCTTAAGGCCTTCCCTAAATATCGCTTCAGCAAGTAGTGTTGCAGTAGTGGTGCCGTCTCCCGCTGAATCACTTGTCTTTGACGCGACTTCTTTTACCATCTCGGCGCCCATATTTTCGTAGGGGTCTTTAAGCTCTATCTCTTTTGCGACCGTAACGCCGTCTTTTGTGATAGTGGGCGAACCGAATTTCTTTTCCAAAACTACGTTTCTTCCTTTTGGCCCGAGGGTCACCTTGACCGCCCTTGCCAACTGCTCGACGCCACTCAAAATCTTGCGCCGCGCCTCTTCGTTGTAAACCAATTGCTTTGCCACGTTAATCCCTCCTTAAATGAGCCCACAACTTACGGAAACGCATTTTGCTGCGGGTAACGTAAGTTGTAGCCTTTCTTTTTGCCTGTTAGGGCGAATTTAACCCTTGCCATTTTACATATGAACAAACATTGGCAAAATGTCAAGGGTAAGTTCGACCGTCAGACTTACGAGCGCTTCGCTCCGTAAGTCTGGGTCTCACTTATTTTACAACCGCTAAAACATCTTCTTCTTTTATTATAAGGTATTCCTTTTCATCCAACGTCACTTCTGTACCGGTATATTTACCGTAAAGAATCTTGTCGCCGACTTTTACTTCTAAAGGAATTACTTTCCCGTCATCGGAAACCTTGCCTTTTCCCACGGCTACCACTTTACCCTCCTGCGGCTTTTCCTTAGCGCTGTCGGGTAAAACTATCCCGCCCTTTGTCTTCTCTTTTGCTTCTAAAACTTCAATGACTATGCGGTCTCCCAAAGGCTGTATCTTCATAACTTCTACACCTCCTCCTATTTTTACAGATTATCCTATTTAAAAATTTAGCACTCTCAACCTGAGAGTGCTATTATACAAAATCCGGCGATTTTGTCAAGTGAAAAAAACGGGGACACACAACAATTTTCTTTGTTACTGATTTCTTGAAAATTGGCGCCTGTCCCCTCTTAGAAAAGCCAAATTTACACCCTTAAGGACCAAATCCTCGTCGACCTTATCTATGGATGAGCTTAACGGCGAGATGCGGCGGGCATTGCCGCCCGTGGCCACAACATAGAACTTTCGTCCAAATCTCTTTTTAAGCCGCGCGACCAACCCGTCGCACATCGCGGCATAGCCGTAGAAGACGCCGCTTATCATGCTGTCTTTTGTGGTCTTTCCCAAGATGAAAGATGGTTTTTCAAGTCTGACCTTAGGTAGAAGCGCCGCTTTCTTCGAGAGGGCTTCAAGTGACATCTCCATACCGGGAACTATTAGGCCGCCGAGATACGCCCCTTTTTTCGAAACGACATCAAATGTTACCGCTGTCCCGAAATCTATTACTACAACAGGCGAACTATGCGCATACAGCGCGTGCGCGGCATAAGCGGCGACAAGCCTGTCCTGCCCAACTTGACGCGGGTTCTTATATAAATTTTTTATCGGGACTTTAATATCTTTGCCCAGTATAAATACGTTGGAATTGAAATGCCTCTTGAGTAGCGGCATGAGCGCTCTTGTCACTTTAGGGACAACGCTGCATATGGCCACTGCTCTTACATCAATGCCCTTTGACGCTTTTTGGACAAAACTATTATAGCTTTTCACGGCAGCGGTAGAAAGCCGCGTACTCTTTACGAGCCTGCTTCCTCTAAATAGCCCGAACGTTATATTGGTGTTACCCATATCTATCGCTAGTATCATTTTTTCTCTCTATGCACTATCCGCTAAACGCTATACGCTAAATCTAATGCGCGATAACCACATCGCCCGACAGGATCCGTTTATGAAAACCGCTATCGAGCCGCACTACCAGAGCGCCGTCATTATCCACATTTATAGCCTGCCCCTCTATTTTACCTTCGTGGCTATGCACCCTGACATGCCGGCCGAGCGTTTCTGAAAGATCGCGCCATTCATCCCTTATCGGTTTAAATCCTTCCTTTTTAAAAAGCAAAATATAGTGCTCTAGTTTCTCAAGGACTTTTTTGGCCAACTCTACTTTCGACACATCCGCATCAGATTCCTCGGAAAGCGTTGTAGAGCCCTTAGGCAAAAGAGATAGAGGATTATCTGCATTTATGCCTATGCCTACTACGAGAAAGTCCACCTTATCCTGCTCCGCTTTCATCTCCGTCAATATGCCGCATACCTTTTTGCCTCCTATTATGATGTCATTAGGCCATTTGATCAAAGCGGGTATGCGGGCTATCTCTCTTATTGAAGTACATACGGCAAGCGCTGAAGCCAGCGTTATCTTCGCAACCTCTTTCGGCTCTATGTCAGGCCTTATGATACAGGAAAAATATATTCCGCCTTTAGGGGATACCCAGTGCCTGCCCTGCCTGCCCTTGCCTTTTTTTTGTCTTTCGGCAACGATTACCGTGCCTTCTTTTGCGCCATTTTCGGCCAATTTGTATGCAGTATCATTCGTTGAATCCAGCAAAGCGTAACTCAATATGTTCCTGCCCAAAAACTTGGTCTTCAGATTATTTTTCAGCTCTTCCGGTATGAGCCGGTCGGGCCGGCCTGTTAATCTGTATCCCAGGTGCGGAGAGGCCTCAATATCATAACCGAGTGACCTTAGACTTTCTATATGCTTCCATATACTCGTTCTCGAAACGCCTATATCCCTGCTTATATCCTCGCCGGATACGTACGCGGCGCCGTATTTTTTAAAGATATGGAGTATTTTGTCGTCGATATTCATATTCATCTGTGTAGCGGAAGTTTAAACCTCCGCTACTAAATTATACTTCTTTTTCAGCTTAACGATCTGGTCTCGCAGCACCGTCGCTCTTTCAAAATTAAGATTGCGCGCCGCAAGTTCCATGTCATGCTCGAGTTCCGATATGACTTCCATGATATCGTTCGTATTTTCGTCGGCGCCGGTCGCCTCAAGGGCCGTCTCCTTTGCCCTGGCATACGATTCAATGCCCTCTCTTATCGCCTTCTTTACTGTTTGAGGTGTTATCTTATGCTCTTTGTTGTAGGCAAGCTGCTTTACCCGCCTTCGCCGGCTTTCAGAAATCGCACGAGACATAGAATCTGTGATATTATCGGCGTATAAAATCACTTTTCCGTTAATATTACGCGCTGCCCTTCCCGCCACCTGTATAAGGGATGTCTGGCTCCTTAAAAATCCTTCTTTGTCGGCATCAAGCACGGCCACGAGCGATACTTCCGGCAGATCTATTCCTTCTCGCAGCAAATTTATCCCCACGAGGCAGTCAAATTTATTAAGCCGGAGGTCTCTCAATATCTCCACTCTTTCTATGGCGTCCAATTCCGAATGGATATACTTCACTCTTATACCGGCGTCTTTAAGGTAAGACGCCAGATCCTCGGACATGCGCTTGGTAAGCGTCGTAACTAGTACGCGTTCACCGCGCTCGGCCCTCTTTTCTATCTCTTGTATAAGGTCTTCTATCTCACCAATGCTCGGCCTGACCGTTATCTCAGGATCCACAAGCCCTGTCGGCCTTATGATCTGCTCCGCCATTACGCTCGATCTTGAAAGTTCGAAATCAGCCGGAGTGGCGGATGCAAATACTACCTGCTTCGCAAGCATCTCAAATTCATCAAATTTTAACGGCCTATTGTCGAGCGCCGAAGGCAATCTGAACCCGTATTCAACAAGCGTATTTTTCCGCGAACGGTCGCCTTCGTACATTCCGCGTATCTGCGGGACGGTAACGTGCGATTCATCTATTATGACCAAAAAATCTTCCGGAAAATAGTTTATGAGGCAGGACGGCCGCGACCCGGCGGGCCTCGCCGAAAGATGCCTCGAGTAATTCTCTATGCCGTTACAATAGCCCAGCTCCTTCAGCATCTCCATGTCATAATTTGTCCTGGATTCAAGCCGCTGGGCCTCGAGCAGCTTATTCTGTTTAAAAAGCTCCGAAAGCCGCTCTTTCAGTTCCGCTTTTATGGAAACTATTGCCTTCTCCACCTTGTCTTCGGTGGTAACAAAATGTTTGGCCGGGTAAATAGCTATTTTTTCTATTTCGGATACCGTCTTTCCGGTAAGAGGATCTATCTCTCTAAGCCGCTCTATCTCGTCGCCGGAAAGCTCCAGTCTTATCGCCTGATTTTCATAGGCTGGAAATATTTCTATTGTTTCGCCCCTTACGCGGAACCTGCCTCTTTGGAAATCTACGTCGTTTCGGGAATAATGAATATCAACGAGCTTCTTTAAGATATCATCTCTCCCGACCTTTTCCCCTTTTTTCAAAAATACCATAAGCGCGGCATAATCCTCCGGGGAACCGAGGCCATATATGCAGGAGACGCTTGCCACTATTATTACGTCGCTTCGCGACATTAGGGCGCTTGTAGCCGAAAGACGCAATTTATCTATCTCATCGTTGATAGAGGCGTCCTTCTCTATATAAGTATCGGTCTGCGGAACATAGGCCTCCGGCTGATAATAGTCATAATAGCTTACAAAATATTCTACTGCATTTTCGGGAAAGAGCTCTTTAAATTCACTGTAAAGCTGGGCCGCAAGTGTCTTATTATGCGATATAACGAGTGCCGGCTTTCCGACATTGTTTATAACATGCGCCAACGTAAATGTCTTGCCGGAACCCGTCACCCCGAGAAGCGCCTGGTAACGGTTGCCTTTTTGGATGCCATCCGTAAGTTTTTTTATGGCCTGCGGCTGGTCACCTTGCGGTATGAAGCTGCTTGTCAGCTTAAAGTTGGCCATGCCTTCCTATTAACTGGTAGCGGAGGTTTAAACCTCCGCTACTAAATTACGTTCAACGAAAAGTCAAGCGAGAGAGCCGAATGCGTAAGCGCTCCGATCGAGATCCTGTCCACGCCGGTTTTGGCGTATTCCTCGACATTATCCAGGGTAATGCCGCCTGAGGCCTCTATTTTAACCTGCCTCGCCCGTACGCCGCCGGCGTTTCGTATCTTGACTGCCTCTTTTATGCCGTCCGGCGGCATATTATCCAGCATTACAATATCGGCGCCCGCGAAAAGCGCTTCTTCAAACTCCGCCATATTGCGGACCTCTATTTCGACCTTCACGTTCTTCTGTACCCTCTTTTTTACCGTCTCGATCGCATCTTTTATAATAAAAGTGGCCTTGGCATTGGGCCTCAATTCTTTTAACGCCGCCAGATGATTATCTTTTATCAGGACCTGATCAAACAGGCCAAACCTGTGATTCTTTCCGCCGCCGACTACCACCGCATATCTGTCTATATGGCGCATATTTGGCGTGGTCTTTCTTGTGTCCATGATATCCACATTATACTTCTTTACTTTATCTACGAATTTCTTTGTGATAGTCGCCACTCCGCTCGAACGGCCAAGCAGATTAAGCGCAACCCTCTCGCCCTTAAGTATAGAGGCCGCCTGTCCCTCTAAATAGCAAACCGCTTTCCCGGGTTCGATAAGATCACCGTCTTTGGCATTAAATCTGATCCTGAGTGCCGCATCAAGAAAGCCGTAGGCCATCTCTATAAGAGGCAGGCCCGCGAGGACGCCGCTTGACTTTGATACGATATCGGCTTTGACCTTAAGGTTGGAAGGGATGAGAAATGTCGTCGTAACATCCATCCTGCCTATGTCTTCTTTTAGCGCATTCTTTATAATATCTATTACTTTATCTTTTTCTAGCATATTTTTCTTTTTTACACCTACGCGGTGTAAAATTACACCGCGTAGGTGTAGGCGGTTACAGGTCTTTCAGGCGTCTTACTTCCTCGCTGGTTAAATGGCGAAAATCGCCGCGCCTCGTATTGCCCAGCTGTAAAAATTCGTACGATACCCTTTCCAGATTCTTTATGGGATGGCCGAGAAAAAGAAACATGTTCCTTATCTGCCGTTTTCTGCCCTCGTGTATCTCTATAAAGAGCTCCGTCCTATTTTCGTCACTTCGTATGATCTCTATTTTAGCCGGCGCAGTTTTGCGGCCGTCAACATACATGCCCTTTTCAAGTATATGTACCTTTTTTTCGACTACCTTTCTCGCGCAGGTCAGCTTGTAACGCTTCCGCACCTCAAATCTGGGATGAGTCAACCTGTATGTAAGTTCGCCGTCATTAGTCAAAAGTAATAGGCCGGTTGTATCTTTATCGAGGCGCCCGACGGAATGGAGCCTGCTTAACGCCCTAGGCAGTAAGTCAAAAACGGTCTCCCGCTCTTCGGGGTCCGATTTTGATGTAATCACTCCCTTCGGCTTATTGAGCAATATATAGATCTTTTTTGTTTTGCTCTTTAATTCTTTACCGCCTACCGCGATATCGTCGGTATCCGGGTTGACAGCATAACCCCTCTCCCGGATAATCTTACCGTTAACAGTGACTATACCCTCTTCTATTATAGAAGCCGCTTTTCTGCGGGAAGCAACGCCCTGGCGCGAAATCGCAACTTGTAATCTCATATCACATCACTCCATAAAGGGGACGTTTCACTTTGTCACAACTCCTTGTTTTTCAACAGGTTATAAATGGTCATTTTCCGCTTTTGGCTAGCATAAAGTGGAAATCGACAGGTTGTAACTTATTTATTATCAGGATGTTGCATCAAAGTGAAACGTCCCCTTTTATTCGATATCCATTAGGTTCTCTTCCAGGCGCTGCAGGGTACTTTTGAGTTCCGACTTGGAGAGCTTATTTCTCTCTATTATTTCGGCCGGAGCCCTGGCAATAAAATTCTTATCTTTCAGCCTCGCCTCCAGCGACCCCATGTTCTTCTTTACCTCATCGCACTTCTTTTTCAGCCGTACCGACTCTTTCTCAAAATCTATTACACCTTCGAGCGGAATATATACCTCCGCGACTTTTGAAGGCGCGTATGCCGAATGCGCGGGTTTTTTGAGGCCTTTTCCGTATTCAAGTGACTTCAAACGGCACAATCTCTTTATGTAGCCGTCAAATTCTTTTAATACGGCGCCTGTTTCCGTGTTTTTGTGAGAGAGGACGGCGCTTATCTCCGCTTTCGCGTCTATATTCCATTCCGCGCGTATATTTCTTATGGCAGTTATGACTTCTATTATATCGGCCACGCTTTCTTCCAGCTCCTTCGATATAAATTGTTTCTGCGCATGCGGCCATGAGCTTGCCATGACCGGCCCTTCGTTGTGGGGCAGGTTCTGCCAGATTTCCTCGGTGATAAACGGCATAAAAGGATGCAGCATCCTAAGCGACTTCTCAAGGACCTTATACAGGATGACCTGTGTCGCTTCATCCTGCTGCGTAAGCTTGGAAAATTCTATATACCAATCGCAGAAATCATGCCAGAAGAATTCATAGATACGGCTTGCGGCGTCATTTAAGCGGTATTGGTCGATGTTCTTTTGCACATCTCTAAGTGCCGAATAATAACGGCTCAAAATCCATCTGTCCGCTATGCTCAGTTTTTTGTCACCGGCGTAAACGCATAGGTCGACTCCTACATCACTCTTCAAGACGGTTAATATATAGCGCGAGGCGTTCCAGATCTTGTTTGCGAAGTTCCTCCCTATTTCAAACTTCTTCGGCGACAAAAAGACATCCTGGCCCGTAGCCGTGATAGATATGATGCTGAACCTGAGGGCGTCGGCCCCGAAATTTTCTATTACCTCAAGCGGATCTATTATATTCCCCAAAGATTTGGACATCTTTGTGCCGGTATCATCTCTCACAGTGCCGTGTATATAAACATCTTTAAACGGTATCTCTTTTTTGAATTCGAGGCCTGCCATTATCATGCGCGCCACCCAGAAGAAGATTATCTCTTGCGCGGTTACAAGGACAGCCGTTGGATAAAAATAATTTAATTCCTGTTGTCGCAGGTCACAGGTCTCATGTTTCATGTCTATATTGCCCGACTTGTGACTTGCAACCTGTGACTTGTGACTGTCAAACGGCCAGTAAAAAGTCGCGAATGGCCATAGCCACGACGAGAACCACGTATCAAGTACATCAGGGTCCTGTTCAATCGCGCTTGAGCCGCATGTGGGACACTTATCGGGCTTAGTACGAGATACAATTATTCCCTTGTGGTCCACAGTCCACAGTCCACAGTCCACAGTTTTTGTTTCTTCTGTCGACTGTCGACCATCGACTATCGACTCGCTTGCCCGCTCTGCGCATTTTTTGCAATAATAAACGGGCAAGCGATGCCCCCACCATATCTGGCGCGAGATACACCAGTCCTGTATATTATTCATCCAATTTAAATATACCTTTGTCCAGCGCACCGGATGGAATTTGACCTTACCTTTTTTTACCACTTCTATGGCCGGTTTTGCCAGGGGTTTCATTTTTACAAACCACTGCTTCGAAAGATACGGCTCAATAATAGTATGGCAGCGGTAGCAATGGCCGGCAGAAAGATTATGCGGCTCCACCTTCTCGAGAAGCCCTTTCTCTTTCAGATCCTCTAATATGACTTCCCGCGCCTCAAACCTATCCATATCTTTATAGTCGCCGGCATTATCATTCATCCGGCCGTCCGGATGCATAACGTTTATGAACTGAAGCTTATGTTTTTTGCCGAGCGCGTAGTCATTGGGGTCGTGGGCGGGAGTGACTTTAACGGCGCCTGTTCCGAATTTGGCGTCGACCATAGGATCGGATATCAGTTTTATCTCACGTTCCATTAAGGGCAGGATAAGCGCCTTTCCTATCAGTTTCTTGTAGCGCTTGTCTTTCGGATTTACCGCTACGGCCGTATCGCCGAGCATCGTCTCCGGCCGCGTAGTCGCCACTACTATAAACTCGCGCGGATCATCTTTTAAGGGATAGCGAAGGTAATACAAATGGCCCTGCAGTTCTCTATGTGGCGCTTCCTCATCCGATAAGGCGGTGTGGCAGCGGGGGCACCAGTTAATAATATAGTTCCCCTGATATATGAGGCCCTTTTCGTACAGCATGACAAAGACTTCTGTTACCGCCTTTGAATATGCATCGTCCATCGTAAAACGCGTACGCGACCAATCGCAGGACGAGCCCAGCTTTTTAAGCTGTTTTATTATGGTAGAGCCGTATTCTTCCTTCCATTGCCATACCTTTTCTATGAACTTTTCGCGGCCCAGATCCTGGCGCTTAAGGTTTTCTTTTGCCAGGCTCTTTTCCACGACATTCTGCGTCGCTATGCCGGCGTGGTCGGTCCCAGGCATCCAAAGCGCCTCATGCCCCTGCATCCTCTTAAACCTGATCAATATATCCTGTATCGTGTTATTGAGGGCATGGCCCATGTGAAGTATGCCGGTAATGTTTGGCGGGGGAATAACTATGCAATAGGGCTTCTTCTTGGGATCGACACGTGCCGTAAAAAGCCCCTTCTCTTCCCAGAGCTTATATATCTTCTCTTCTACTTCTTTTGGATTATATGTTTTGGAGAGTTCTTTCATTTTTATTGACCGTGTCGCAGGACACTCTGCTTTAAATATACTTACATAATTAGACGCGGGGTGTCCCGCCGTGTGGCTTTACAACCTATTCTTCACGTTATCGGTTCATCTGCAATGGCTGTTTTTGTTGTCTTTCATCAATTTATACTCAATACTATCTACAAGCGCTACCCAGCTCGCCTCTATGATATTTTCCGAAACTCCTATGGTCCACCAGGAACCTTTCGTATCCTCGGACTGAATAAGCACGCGGACCTTTGCCGCGGTACCTGCTTTTTCGTCGAGAACGCGGACCTTAAAATCGGAAAGGTGCATTTCTTTTAAGGAAGGATAGAAAGAGGTCAGCGCCTTCCTGAGCGCGTTATCCAGCGCGTTTACGGGGCCGTCTCCGATGGCGGCAGTATGCTCCATCTTCCCGCCGACCTTAATCTTCATCGTCGCCTCAGAAGTCATCCTGCCGCTTCTCTTCTTCTCGATTATAACCCTGAAGTCCTCAAGCCGGAAAAAGGATTTAAATGCCTTCGTCGCCCGTTTCATCAAAAGGTCAAAAGACGCCTCTGCCGATTCAAATTGATAGCCTTCGTGCTCCAGCGACTGGATCAGTTTCAGGATCTTCTTTGTCTTCGGGCTATCTTTTTCAAGCTTAATATCCATCTCCTTCGCCTTGCTTAAAATCGTCGACTTTCCGGATAATTCGGAAATTAAAAGGCGCCGCCTATTGCCCACAAGCGCCGGGTCTAGGTGTTCATACGTCTTGGGATTCTTCATGATGGCATTTATGTGAACCCCTGCTTTGTGCGCAAAGGCGCTCATTCCCACAAAGGGCTGGTTAGGCATCTGTTTCATATTGCTGACTTCGGAAATAAACCTTGAGACCTCTGTCAGCTCTTTAAGCTGCGAATCGGAAACGCAATCTATGCCTAACTTCGATTTCAGAATCGCGATAATCGATACAAGATTGGCGTTGCCACATCTTTCCCCGTAACCGTTAATGGTGCCCTGGACGTGAGTGCAGCCACAATGAATAGCCATGCCGGAAACTGAAACCGCGCATTCCGTGTCATTATGCGCGTGAATACCAAGCGGTGTTTTAAAATGAGCTTTTACTTCATTGATGATCTCTTGGGCTTCAAAGGCAAGCAACCCCCCGTTTGTATCGCAAAGGACAAGACAGTCCGCTCCGCCTTCTTCTGCTGCCTTCAGGCATTTAAGTGCGTAAGCGGGATTTGCCTTATAGCCGTCGAAAAAGTGCTCCGCGTCAAATATCGCTTCCTTCCCTTTTGATTTCAGGAAGGCGACACTGTCGCGGATCATATTTAGGTTTTCGTCGAGAGTCGTCCCCAAAACATCCGTAACTTGCAGGTCCCAGCTCTTGCCAAAAATAGTCACAACCTTTGTGTCCGCCTTGATAAGTCCCTTCAGTACCGCATCGTCTTCAGCTTTTACTTCAGGCCTTCTTGTAGATCCGAACGCGACGATCTTTGCATTCTTAAAACGCATGTTCTTTACTTTTTTAAAAAACTCGACGTCTTTGGGGTTGGCCCCCGGCCATCCGCCTTCAATATAATGGATGCCCACCTCGTCCAGTTTCTGGGCGATCCTCAATTTATCGCTGACCGAGAAAGAGATG
>JAZDNG010000041.1:0-45553 GCA_043800065.1 Candidatus Omnitrophota bacterium | reverse complement strand
GTTAGTGCTTGCTATCGTTTAAGTTACAGAATTATGATACTATATATTTTTCAATAAATCAAGTGATTTATCGACGAGAAATTAGACATTGTCCGACGATAAAAAATGAAAATTATTAAGAGTTCGGCAACAGACTCATTAATAAAGAGTTATAAAACGCCATCTTCCACTCTTGACTACCTACTCCAGTGGAAAATGAACCGCTATAATATCTTGTCCTGCAATGTGTTAGGATAAAGTGAAACGTCCCCTTTTCTTGTTCATTTGGCGCTCATAATGGTTCTTGCGCGTTCCAAATCTTCCGGAGTGTCAATACCTATAGTATCAAACTTTGTTTCTATAACCTTTATCTTATATCCCGCTTCCAAAACACGCAGCTGCTCAAGCCCCTCGATCATCTCAAGGTGCGATTTCGGAAGATTGGTAAACTGAAATAGAAAATCCTTTGTATAAGCGTATATCCCTATATGTTTGTAATACATCGGCGCCGTTTCATGCCTGCGGTAAGGTATAATCGAGCGCGAAAAATATAAGGCGAAGCCGTTTTTGTCCTTCACTACCTTAACCACGTTCGGATTTTCTATTTCACTATTATCCTCTATCTTCTTTGCCAGGGTAGCCATATAGACATCTTCATCGTCCAAAATCGCTCTCGCCAGATCGTCTATCATCTCGGGCCGCACCATCGGCTCATCGCCCTGGATATTTATAATCACCTTAACATCCAAGGGGTTTACCACTTCTATTAATCTGTCGCTCCCCGACGGCTGGTCCGGCGAAGTATATATGGCCTTTGCGCCAAAATCCGTCGCTGCTTTAAGCACCCTTTCGTCGTCGGTTGCGATTATAAGATCGTCCATCATCTTAGCTTTTTTAGCGCTCTCCCACACGTGCTGGACAACGGGTTTACCCAAAAGATCGGCAAGGACTTTGCCGGCGAACCTCGCCGAGCTGAATCTCGCCGGAATAACTCCTATTACATTCATTTAGAGCTCCTTGTAATTTCCGCTTTTATTTTATCTATTAATTCTTTTTGCGTCGTGACCGCGATACCGACTTTGCCTACCACTATCCCTGCCGCGCAGTTTGCTATGTGCGCCGCCTCCATGGCCTTTGCCCCCGATGCAAGCGCCAGCGTATAAGCGCTTATGACCGTATCGCCCGCGCCTGAAACATCATACACTTCCTGCGCTACGGTGGGTATTTTTGTTATTTTGCCGCTTTTTTCGAAAACGCACATCCCACTCTCCCCCAAAGTAATAAGTACCGCTTCGCAATTCAGGCGCTTTAGAAGTTTTCTCCCTATATCTTCTATAGAAACGCTGTTCTCCGTCAATATACCCGCTGCCCTCGCCGCTTCATGATGATTGGGGGTGATAGCCGTTACATTCTTATACATCGAAAAATGGCTCTCTTTGGGGTCGATCGTTATGATCTTTTTATGTTTTTTTGCCAGCTTTACAAGCGGAGAAAGGAGCTCCGGCACTATCACTCCCTTTCCGTAATCCTCTATCACCACAGCATCGATATGGCCTATGATCTCGTCAGCAAAATCCAGTATCTTCTTTACGGTGTCTTTGCTTATATTGCCAAGTTTTTCCCTGTCTATTCTTACCACTTGCTGGCTATGCGCTATAACTCTCGTTTTTAGGGTGGTGGGCCTTTCGGCCTCCATCACCACTCCCTCGGCATTTATCTCTCTCTTTGAAAGCTCTTCTATAAGAAGCCTGCCTCTTTCGTCATAGCCCACTGCGCCGGCCAGGTAGACTTTACCGCCGAGAGATCGTATGTTATTGGCGACATTGCTCGCGCCGCCGGGCATAAGACTTTCTGAAGTAGCCCACACAACAGGCACCGGCGCTTCCGGGGAAATCCTCGAGACCTTGCCCCATATAAATTCATCAAGCATAAGGTCCCCGACGACAAGAACAGAGGCATTATCAAAATGCCTGATAAGCCTTTTGAACCTTTCTACCTTAAAGTCTTTCATTTTACAGCCATTCCTTCCGCTTGAAATACACCAACATGCTGACGC
Organism: Candidatus Omnitrophota bacterium; assembly: GCA_043800065.1. Taxonomy (GTDB): domain Bacteria; phylum Omnitrophota; class Gorgyraeia; order JAHIPI01; family JAHIPI01; genus JAHIPI01. The sequence continues at coordinate 43,518 of JAZDNG010000041.1, read as the reverse complement.
CGAGGATCAGCATAACAATAGATATACCCAGAAAACCGTATTCCCAATTCAGGATAGGCATATACCTGAAGTTCATACCGTAGACACCCGTTATTAAAGTTAACGGCATCATTATGGTAGCTATCATTGTAAGTACCTTCATTATCTCGTTGGTCTTATTTGATACCGTGGAGATATATACATCAAGCGCGCTGTTTAATATATCCCTGTAAGTATCTATGGTGTCGTTTATGAATATCATATTATCGTAGACATCGCGGAAATAGATGCGCGTTTTAGCATGAATAAAAGACGAATCCTCTTTCGACAGGAAATTTACCGTATCGCGCTGGGGCCCTATGAAGCGCCTCATATTCAGGACTTCCTTCTTTAAAGTAAATATACTGTTAAGTATGCTCTGGTTCGGATTTTTTAGTATCTGCGTCTCGATATTTGATATCTTATAATCCATTACATCAAGGACCGGCAGATAATTATCTACCAGAGAATCCACCACCAGATGGAGGAGTACATCCGCTCCCTTTGCCATCGACTGCGGGTTCTTCTGTATCCTCTCCATGGTATTCGATATCCCTTTCATGGGTTCCTGATGGATGGTGATGATATAATTTTTGCCGATGCACATATTCAGTTCTATCGTCTTTACTTTTTGAGCGCGGGGCGTAAGCGTAGCGCCATGCATGACTATAAAAAGATACTTCTCAAACCGGTCTACTTTAGGACGGGTGATCGTATTTATGCAGTCTTCTATGGTTAAGGGGTGCAATTCAAAGATCTTCTCTATCATATCCAGCTCTGTCTTTTCCGGATTGATGATGTCGAGCCACAGGACGTCTTTTTCCGACTGGACAACGGCCTTCATCTCCTCGGGTTTGAGATTATTTATGATCTCGCCTTTTCCATTGCAATAAACCAATGTTGTTGCCATACTTCCTCCGTCACTATAGTAGCGGACACTTAAGTGTCCGCTACTGCTATTTATAACAATTTAAGCGAATTTATCATTTTACTGACAGCTCCAAAGACATCGTCCGTCGTGATCATCTTAAGGCATTTGAAACCGTTTTCGCAATTATGCGCAAGGCAAACCTTGCAGCCGGCGTCTTTGTGAAGAAACATATCCTTTTCGCCGGTAGGCCCCCATCTTTTCGGGCTGAGGCCGGGCTGTTTCCTCCCGAATATCACGACACAAGGTGTACCTACGGCCGACGCTATATGGACCGGGCCTGAATCATTCGAAATAAATAAGGCGCACTTCTTAAAGAGCGCGGCAAGCTCGCTCACGGATGTCTTGCCGGATAGGTCCAGCAGCTCAGTTTTTAGGCCCTTTAAAAGCGCCTCCGCGTCTTTTAAATCGGCCGGCCCGGATATCAGTACCGCCTGAAAATTATACCGCTCTTTCAGCCGGTCTATTAACGCCGCAAAACGCTCTGCCGGCCATCTCTTTGAGGGGCAGCTCGCGCCGGGATGCACAGCTATTAAGGGAACATTGCTTTTATAGCCCTCGCGCGCCAGCTTTATATTTATCGAATTTTCGGCCGATTCTTTTACGGGCACATACGGCCTCTTGTCCTTTGCCGTAATGCCTATATACTTTAATACATCTAAAGTATAATCCAATTCGTGCTTTTCTCCAAGAAATTTTTTATCTTTTATCCTTTTTGTCAAAAGACCCGCCATCTTCCTGTCCAGGCCGATTCTATTGGGGATACCAGCTAAAAATACTATTATATGCGCGCGGTTCGTAGGATGAAGTATGAGCGCCGTATCAAAGTGTTTCTTTCTTAAGGCCAGCCCGAAGAAGAGCGTCGCAAGAAAACTTTTATGCGCGCTGTCTTTATCGTATATAATTACCTCATTGAGGTAAGGATTCCCTTCCACTATACCCCGCGCATAAGGCCGCACCATAACCGCAATATAAGCGGAAGGATAAGCATCCCGCACCGCTTTTATAGCCGGCGTAGAGAGCACCACATCGCCTATTCGGTCGGTGCGTATCAGTAGTATGCGTTTGGGATTCATATGGACAGCATCTCCTTCACCGCTTCAAAAACTTCTTCTGCGGTAATCTCCTTCATGCATTCGTGCTCAAACTCGCACTGCGCCTTTTCGCAAGGAACGCAATGTATCTTATTTCTTATAACGCGGTCGTCTTTACCTCTTGGGCCGTAGAGACGCGGGTCCGTCGGGCCGAATATCGCCAATACTTTTGTTCCGACGGCGACTCCTAAATGCATGGGAGCGCTGTCATTCGTTATAAGCAGGTCTGCCTTCTTTAAAAGTGCGGCAAGCCGGCAAAGGCTCGTTTCGCCGGTAAGATCAATTACCTCTTTATTTGCGGCAGCCATTATATCCTTTACTATTACTCTGTCCGCCTTGTCGCCCGCCAATATCACATCAGCGCCGGCCTCGTCAATAAGACGCCTTACAAGCTCCGCGTATCCTTTTTTCGTCCATCTTTTTATCTCGCTTTTCGAGCCCGGCGCTATAGCGATAACGGGTTTTTTTGCGTCGCTTCTTTTTATTATCTTATCCGCAAAATCATTGTCTTCGGGTAGTATATGTATACAGAAAGGCGCGTCTTTTACTTCGAGCCCTATTGAACTCAGTTTTGCGAGATGCTGCTCCTTTTTATGCCTGACGGCCTTTGGGACACTTTGAATGGGACTCGTCCTGTATTTTGCGCCCAGAAGAAACGGAAAGAGCGAATTTCTCATATCTACTATAAGGTCATAACGGACCTTTCTTAATTTCTGTATAAGGCGGCGTTTCTCTTTAAGAGACGTGTGTTTATTATAGATTATCAGCTTAAAGACAGCCGGATGTTTTTTGAATAAGTCCTCGCCGTTCGGGCCGACCATCACGTCTAACCTCGCGTTTGGAAAATGGCCGCAAAGGACCGACATGACAGGCATCGTCAGCACTATATCGCCGATGTTGCTCAGCGTGATGAATAATATACGTTTTACTTTGGATTTATCGATTTTCACGCTAAATACCCCTTCTTCTCAATAATATCCATAATATCATCCGGCGTAATGGCAGCCATGCACCTATTCTCGCGGCAGGTCATATCATAACAAGGAACGGAACAACCGATATCTTTTTGTATCATCGCATAATTGTCTCCGCCGTACGGCCCTGTTATCCCGGGGTCAGTAGGGCCGAATATCGCTATCGTGCTCGCTCCAGTGCTTACAGATATATGCATAGGCCCGGAATCCCCGGAGATAACGAGTCTGGCTCTTTCAAATATAGCCGCCATCTCCCTTATCGTAGTCCTTCCGCATAAAGATATCGTCTTATGGCGCATCGCTTTGGATATCTCTTCGGCCAGTTTCTCGTCTTTTCTGCCTCCGCTTATCACTATCTTTACCCCGTATTTCTCCGTAAGCCGGTCGCCCAATAAGGAGAAATGCTCTACGGGCCACCTCTTAGGATCCCAGTTACCGCCCGGATTCAGCACTACAAAACGCTCATTTGTGTTTATGCCCAAAGGGCGCAAGAGCGCCTCGGCCTTTTTCCTGTCGGTATCTGTTACAAAAAACTCGTAATTCTTTTTAGATGTATCCGCCCCTGCCGCTTCGGCCAATTTGAGGAAATATTCCACTTTATGCACCTCGTAATCGGGTTGCTTCAGCTTTGCGGTCAGGATGGCTCCTCTTCCTTTTGTGTCATAGCCGATGCGTTCTCTTATCCCGGCCAAAAATGTAATGAATGCGCGCGTAAAGGAACGATGAAGTATAAAAGCTGTGTCAAAATGCTCTTTTCGCAGTTTCATTATAAAGCGGACCTTCCCCGCAATGCCTTTTTCGCTCGCGTCTTCATCGAATATTATCAGTTCGTTGATGCGCGAATTCGCTTCCAGCATCTCTTTCGTGCGCGGCACGACGACACACGCGATGTAACTTTCAGGATATGCCTCGCGTACGGCCCTTATGAACGGCGTGGAAAATATAACGTCGCCGAGCCAGTTCACGTTGATGATTAAAATTTTCTTCCGGGTTTCGGGTTTAGGGTTTATCACCTTCTTATATAAATTCTCGACCTTATCCGCCATCTTATCCAGCGTAAAGTCTCTCAACACCTCTTCCCTTGCTTTTTCGCCAAGTGCGGACATCATCTTCTTATCATTTAATAAATCTACGATCTTCCGGGCAAGATCTTCGGCGTCGCCCACATTAAAAAGGATGCCGTTTTTCTTATCCTCTATGACATTCTCTATGCCGCCGACTCGACTCGCGATGCACGGTTTCGCTGAAGCCATCGCCTCCAGAAGCGAAAGGCCGAGGCCTTCTTTCACCGAGGGTAAAATGAAAATATCCATAACTGAAAGCGGCTTTTTTGTGTCTTTTGCGCTTTTCGAAAATATCACATTGCCGCCGATACCGAGCGTATTCGCAATTTTCCGTAGCCTATTCTCGTCGGGGCCGTCACCGACCATCAATACCTTGAGAGACGGCACGCTGTCCGATACCCTGCTTGCCGCTTTAAGCAGTACCTCCTGGCCTTTCACAGGTGAAAGCCTGCCTATTGTGCCTATCACAGGGCCTTCCGCCCGAAGTCCCAGTTTTTCTTTCTCTTTTATTTTATCGGCGCCGGCTATACTCTTGCGAAAATATTCGGTATCTATGCCGGTATATATGAGTTCCACTCGATCTTCCGGTAATTTGAAGTCATCCATGAGATGCTGCTTTACTGCTTCGCTTATCGCTATCACTTTCGCGCCCCAGGCTCCGTACAAGATCCTTCCCAAGCGAGTTTTAAAATAACCGTGACAAGTAGTAATATAAGGTACTCCCGTGGCGCGTGAGACAAGGGCGGCCACCACCGCCGTCACTCTTGTGTGCGCGTGTATTAATTCTATATTCTCCCGCTTCACTATATCTTTTACGGCAAAAAATGTTTTGATTATTTTCGGGCTCAGTTCTGATTTAGTTTTTATATCCAGGCAAAAATGGCTTATGCCGCTTTTGGAAAGTTCCCCTTCCAGATCGCCGCCCGAAGAAGCCACGAAAATGACGTGATTTCTCGCCCTCATGGCCTTAGCCAGATTGGCAACATATACGCCTATACCGCCGATATTGATATGGGTTGTGAGTTGTAAGATCTTCATGGTTTTTAATGGGGACACATCCCATTTTAATGGGGACACATCCCATTTTTCATCCTTGTATTTACCGAAGAAAAATGGGATGTGTCCCTATTAAAGTGTGTCCCTATTAAAGTACCTCTCCACCGCTTTTAGCACGTCCTCCGCCTTTATGCCTTTCATGCAGCGGTTATTTTTCGAACAAACGGGTTTATAGCACGGGCTGCATTTGATATCGGATTTAAGTACGGTTGAATCTTTCACTTTCGTCATGTGCCTTTCGGGATCCGTCGGGCCAAATAGCGCGACTACCGGCACCTTGACAGCCGCTGCTATATGAAGCGGCGCGCTGTCAGTGGTCACATATACCCTAAAACGGCTTATGAGCGCCGCGAGCTGCATGATATCTGTCTTGCCCGCCGCTATTATTGGCTTGCTCGCAGATAGTTTCGCCGCTTTTTTTGCCGGGGCGATATCTTCGGCTGTGCCGGTAAGCACCGCCCTTATATCGTGTTTCCTCGCAAGCACGTCGCATAGTTCGGCTATCTCTTCGACGGGCCATCTCTTCGATTGCCATCTTGTGCTCGCGGCTACATTTATGCCCACAAGGATACGCCTTTCGTCTATCCAGTTCTGTCCCAGAAAGTCATCCACCCATTCATAGTCCTCTTTTTTAGGCCAGAGCTGCGGCACTTCATTTTTTCTCTCTATGCCTATCATCGCGAGCGTCCTAAACTGATGCGTTATCGGTTCGGCCGGCGCTCCGGAATCTTTGATCTTTTTATTCAAAAATATGCTCCATTTACCGTTATCATAGCCATACCGCAAATTTGCCATAGCCAAAAATGAGAGGAGGTGGCTCGTCCTATTGTTCTGCAAATCCACGACTATGCCAAAATCTTCCTTTCTCAAACGTCCTGCCAATTTTAAAAGCCCCTTCCATGTCTTATCTCTTTTGTCCGGTTCGAATATTATCCTCTCGTTTATGTACGGGCAGCTCTCAAGCACACTGCTTGATGCTTCGCCGACCAGCATCTTTATTACGGCTTCGGGGAATTTTTTTCGTATCGCCTGCAATGAAGGAATGGATAAGATCACATCGCCGAGAGCGCTCAGCTTAATAACCAGAATCTTCTTAAGTTTTATAGCATCCTCGTAGACTTTTACGGTCTTCTCCGCCATGGAAGTGAGAGAATATTTCTCCTCAACATCTTTTCGCGCCCGAACGGCAATAGACCGGGCCAATCCACTGTCTTTAAAAAGCTTTGTTATAGCTTCTGCGATTGCAAGAGGGTCTTCGGGAAATGCCAATAAGCCGTTTTCCCCGTCGCGGATTATATCGGTTATCCCGCCTACCCGCGTAGCCACTACCGGTATGCCTACCGCCTGCGCTTCTATAATGACCCTTCCGAACGCCTCCGGTGTCCGCGTCGGCAGGACAAGCACATCAAGCTTAGACAATATCTCTGGTATATCCGGCCTCTGGCCCATAAATTCCACGACGCTGCTTATCCCCAGTTGCCTTGTAAGGGCCTCAAGTTCTTCTCTGTATCTGGGCTTGGAATGCGGGGCATCTCCGACTACCAGCAATTTTACATTCGGCATTTTTCTGAATATCATCGCTACCGCTCTGAAGAGATCCGCATGACCTTTTAGCGGCGTTATCCTTGAGATTACACCTATAACAAAATCTTTCTTTCGGGGGCTCTTCTCGCTGCCAGAGTCCGCGTCCTGTTTTAAGAATTTGAATTCGTCGAGATTTACTCCGCGCGGTATCAGCCTTATCCTGTCGTAGGGCGTAGCAAAATCTTTCATCATGTGCTCGGCCATATCGCGGCTTGCCACTATTACAAACCTTCCCCAGCTCATGGGCCTTGAGAAAAACCCAGTATTATAATAACCGTGCGCTGTGGTTATAAATATCCTATTAGTCAGTTTTGCCGCTATTGAGCCGATTATGGCGGGCACCCTGCTTCTTGCGTGGACTATATCTATGTCTTCCTCTAATACGATCTTCGCCACCTTCCGTATCATCATAATAATGGTGATGGGAGATTTTTTTCCTACCGGAAGTTTGTAATGCCTGGAGCCTTCTCTCAAAAGGCGCTTTACGAGCCCGCCGCCACCGGATATCACGACGGATTTATGACCCCTTTGGACAAGATAGCCGGCCAAATCTACCGCTCCGCGCTCCACGCCCCCCACTTCTAATTCTGGTAGTATTTGCAGTATGTTCATAGCTATACTATTCTCTTCACTGCCTCGTATATCTTCTCATTATCGTTCAATATCTTCGGCTCTTCGTCCGAATCCATAAGCCCTATAATATTATCTTTCAAATCTTTTACTTCCGACAGGTGTATATGCCCCTTAGCAGCCATCTTTTTAAGAAATAGCTCGTGCTTGTTCGCTGCCAGCGCCGACGGCTTTTTGTTCGACTTAAACGCTATAACGTGTTTACCGGAACTCGCCGCTTCCGAAAGCATGGAGGTCGATTCGCCCGAAACTACCACGACCGAAGCCGCGCCCAATATCCCTCCGATGGCCCATTCGGGATTGCGCTCAGCGGCTATTATAACAAGCTTTGTAAGTTCATCCTTCCCAAGTTTCGCCTTCAGGAGATTGTTTACCTCATTGCTCGTCCTTCTTGACGTGGTCGCGAGTATGTTTGCGTCAAGTTCGCGCGCTGCGCCGAGCACTTTTTCAAGCACATCTTCCACAAGCGCCTTGTCCAGCGAATAATTCTTATTGTCCCCACCTATGAATAACCCTATATTTTCCTTATTGCCGAGTTCCGCGATCCTCACGAGCTGCTTCAGGTCATCGGCCATCCTTTTTTGCGATATCAGATTGGGCATGCCGAGCGTCTTTACAATATTTTCTCTTTCGGCGGGCCTGTCGTGTTCCGGTATTATATTTATGTCAAAATTGCGCGGTGATAAAAGTGACGGCTTCATAAGCACGATGCTTTTTGCGCAGTTTTCCCTGCTGAAGATGATGTTTACGGCCGCTACGCGCGAGCCGCATGATATCACCATGTCGGCGTAAGCACTTTTTATCTCGTCATAACATTTAGGGTCCAGGACAAGATTAAGCAGCCTCATCCTAAGCAGGCAGTAATTCGAAATAAGAGGTGCTATTAAAGCGGCAAGGGTCCTTCCGAAATCACTTTTATACGCTATCTCTATCACCCTTTTTTCGGTATCGCGCTCGGTATAGCCAAATTCGCGCCGCGATTCTTTTATCTTCTCAAAGACGGCAAGCGATTGATTTAAATGGCCCGCCCTGCCGTCCGTTAAAATAACCACCTTCCTCGAAGGTGTCGATTTCCATCTTTTATGAAACCAAAGCCACTGCTCGGGGTTTTTTCTTACAAATGATTCCAGGAGAGATCCGAATCTCTGCATCGCCTCAAGCTCGTTAGCTTCCGCGTCGCCTTCACTACTGAGCGCTATGGGTTTCTCTATAAATATTGTATGGTAGGGCCCCTCTCTTCTTACGACAAATGCCGGCACTATGAGGGCACCCGTCTTTCTCGCCAGCGCGAAAGCGCCTCTCGGACTGGATGTAGGCCTTGCGAAGAAATTTATAAATACCCCTTTTTTGCCGGCGTCCTGATCGGAGAGAATCCCGACTATGCCGTTTCTCGCAAGGTGCTCGTATATCTCCCTTGTTGCCATGCCTTTTTTTATGACCTTGCAGCCCTTGCTTTCTCTGGCGGCATTTAAAAGGTTGTTCAACCGCGTCATCTTCTGTTCCCTTGCAAGCACAAAAAGAGGAAAGCCGTTTAATGCGCTCGCGATACTGGAAAGCTCCCAATTACCAAAATGACCTGTAAGGTATATGGTACCGTGGCCAAGTTTAGCCGCGCTTTCAAAATTATGCCAACCCTCTACTTTTATATATTTCTCAAGATAGGCCTTGTCAACGTCGGGCAATCTCAAAACTTCCACAAGCATTTGACCAAAATTCCTGTATAGGCACTTCACGGTACGCCGTATCTCTTCGGGTTCTTTTTCCGAGCCGAGCGCTGCCCGCATATTGGAATACGCCACCTTCGCCCTCTTGTAATTTACAAAATAGGCGATACTGCCAAAGCCGCGGCCGAACGCCAAAGCAATATCTACGGGAAATATCCTAAAAAGCGCGCTTGTAAAATTAGCTATTAAATAAAGAACGTAATCGAGCAACTATCTCCTCCTTATTCCTCGTGACCGTAGTTTCTATCAGCAGGCTTAAAAGATCCACTTTTTTGCCTCCTCCGGAAGCCCTTATCAAACCCGAAAGGCCGTCTGTCCCGTTATTTTTTGAGCGCATAACATCCTTTTCTGTAGTAATGACAGTATCAATGCCTTCACGCGCGCATTTTTCAATCACAGAATCTGCGTCTTTTTTGCTGTACAGGTGATGGTCCGCATAATAAAAACTCTCGACTATATCGGCGCCCAAATTCTTTATCATCCACTCAAAGTAGCCGGGATTGGCGATAGCCGCAAGAAGAGCTACGCGCCTGCCTTTTATATAATCCGGCGGCACGATCTCGCCGGATACTCTTTTTAGGCCTGCCGGTTTATAGAAAGATTCTACAGCGGCAATATCATCTTTTATCTTCTTTAGCTCCACGTATATTGCGGGCTTATTGCCGGCGCCCATATCGGCCTTTGTCAACACGGCTATGTCGGCCTCTTTCAGGCGGCTGAGTTCTTCGCGCAGGATACCGGCCGGGAATAATTTCATATTTCCAAAGGGCGAAGTCGCATCTATGAGTACTATATTGAGGTCTCTTTTCAGCCGGCGATGCTGAAAACCGTCATCAAGTATAATGCAGTCGCTTCCAAACTTGCTTATGGCGCGCTTTGCGCTTTTGTATCTATCGGCCCCCACTATCACGGGTATACCGCCGAGACGTGTTTTAAGAAGATGGGACTCGTCTTCGCCATAACCTCTTATCAAAACGGCGACATTTCTCCCCATTGCCTTTGCACTCTCTGCCAGCATGATCGTAAAAGGCGTCTTGCCGGTACCGCCCAATGTTATATTGCCCACACTAATGACCTTGGCGGATACTTTGCGGCAGGGTAGAATACCGACTCTATACAAAAAAGATATGCACTTTAAAACAATGGCGTACAAAAGAGAGAATAAAGATAGAATTATTACTACCACACAAGCATCCGGCGTTTTTCTTTCGCCTTTCATCACTGACAATATGTACAGTTTCAATTTATCCATGGTAAACAAGGTCCATAATTAAGAGAGCATTGCGCTCTGTTGAGCCGACGTTATCCATAACGACTTTTCTGGCATTCTCGCCCATTATTTTCCGCTTATGTTCGTCGAAAAGGAGCCCTCTCAGAGATTTTGTCAGCTCCTCTTCATCATTCGCCACAAGAAGCGCGCGTTCATTCAAAAAGAGTTCCGCCATATCCTTAAAATTATCCACAAAAGGCCCGGTTATTATTGGCTTTGCGTACGCCGCCGGCTCCACAAAATTATGGCCTCCTTGGGGAACAAGACTTCCGCCCATAATTACAATATCGGCTATCTGGTAAAGCACTTTCAGATTGCCGATAGAATCAAGCAGAAATACGCAATCATCCAAAAAGTGCACGTCCCGGCCGTTTATTATTTCCGACATTTTTACGGGAGTAAGGCCAAGCTTCGATACAAGCGCGGCTATTTCATTCACCCTCTCTATGTGACGCGGGGCTATCAAGAGCCGCGCATCCGGGAAATCTCCTCTTAACGACTTAAAGACGCTGAGTATCTTTACGTCTTCTCCCTTGTGAGTGCTGCCGGCTATGATAAGTTTTGCCTGATGAGGAAGCCAAAGATCCTTTCTTTCTATCGGGAAAAACGAGCGCGCGGCTGTATCGGATACCTTGTATATCATATCAAATTTCATGTTGCCGGTAACTTTTACCCTGTCGGGGGGCGCGCCAAGCTCTATTATTCTCGTCGCGTCGTCCTTCGCCCTCATGGCAAAAAGGGTTATCTTCGAAAGTATATTACTCATAACCGGTTTTATAAGCATATAATTCGCGAATGATTTCGCGGATATGCGGCCGTTCATCAGTACTATGGGTATCCTATTGTCATGAAGCGCCGAAATAAGATTCGGCCATATCTCGGTTTCTATAGAAATAAAGAGGCACGGGTTTACCTCTTTTATCACCTTTTTTACGATGAATGTCAGATCCAGCGGCAGATATATTACGACATCCTCTTTTGCGGCCATGGAAAGCGCTATCTCGTGGCCTGTCTTGGTTACATTTGATATGACAAGGCGTTTGGACGGGAAAAGAGTCCTGATCCTCTCTATGAGGCCCTCCGTAGTCTTCATCTCTCCTACACTTACGGCGTGGATCCATATGGGCCTCGTACGCGCCATGCCCATGAGAATCCCTTTGTCAAATATGCCGAAGCGCTGCATAAAATCCTTATGCGCCTTCTTTTTTATAAGAAAATAAGGCAGGTATACCAGCGCGAATAGTATGAAAAATATGTTGTATAAGAGTCGCATTTTGCTCCTACGCCCTCGGATGCGCTTTGTCGTAAATTTCTTTCAGCCGTTCAGTAGTAACATGTGTATATATCTGCGTCGTGGATAAATTCATGTGCCCCAGAAGCTCCTGCACGCTCCTCAGATCCGCGCCCCTGTTTAAAAGATGCGTAGCAAAGGAATGCCTGAGCGTGTGAGGGGATACGCCTTCTCGGAGCGATACCCTCTTTATATATTTCTCCATGATCCTTCTTACGCCTCTGTCAGTGAGTCTTTGGCCGCCCTTGTTTAGAAAAACCGCCTTCTTATCATTGAGCCTCGCGACGCCCCTTTTATCCAGATAATTCCTTATTGCGCGAAGCGCCTTATCTCCTATGGGAGCGAGCCTCTCTTTTTTTCCTTTGCCGAAGACCTTCACTACGCCGCCTATGAAATCCACGTTGTTCAAACTCATACCTACGAGTTCGCTTACGCGCATGCCCGTAGAATAAAGCGTCTCCATTATCGCTCTGTCGCGCAACCCGGAGGCGTCCTTTTCATTGGGAGACTCTATCAGCCGGGATACCTCGTCCGGCCCCAAAAAGATAGGCAGCTTCTTATCCAGTTTCGGTGTAGCTATGCCCGAAGACGGGTTTGCTTTTATGTAGCCTTCTCTGTACAAGAATTTAAAAAATGACCTCAATGACGCCAGTTTTCTCGCGACAGTTCGTTTCGAATAATTCTTCTCCTTCATATTGGCGAGATATTTGCGCAGAAAAAGATAGCTCACGTTTTCCACGCTTGTCTCGCCCAAAAACTTCGCGAAATCCCTCAGGTCTACAGAGTAGTTCACTATCGTGTGGTGTGAGGCGTTTTTTTCTATATTAAGATAATTTATGAATTTATCGATGTAGCGCAGCATACGATTTCCGTAGAGGACGTTTAAACGTCCTCTACTCCTGTGGATAACTTATTGTCGGGCGTAGCTTCTGAGGGCAAAGTACGGGAGACATACCGGCACGCGGGAAACTTGGTACAGCCGTAAAAGGCCCCTCTCGAGGAGCGCCTTTCCACAAGCTCTCCCGCGCAATCGGGCTGGGGGCATTTCACTCCGGTGGTAATAGATTTGGCATTTTTGCAGCGGGGGAAATCGGAACAGCTTAAGAATTTTCCCTTCCTGCCCCATTTTATAACCATCGGCTTGCCGCATTTATCGCATACCTCGTTCGTAGGCGTATTGATATTCTTAATGCTTTTCATGTCCTTCTGAGCCTTTTCGAACGCTGTCTTAAACGGCGAGTAGAAATCCCTTAGGACTTTAAGCCATTCTATCTTGCCCTCCTCTACTTCGTCCAGTTCCTCTTCAAGATAAGCGGTAAATTTTATATCCAGCACCTTCGGAAAATGCTTGGTTAAAAGCTCTGTCACCACCATGCCCAATTCTGTCGGGTGCAGATAACCCTTTTCCCTTCTAACATAATTGCGTAAGATAATAGTCGAGATTATCGGGGCATATGTGCTGGGGCGGCCTATGCCTTTTTCTTCAAGCTCTTTTACCAAAGAAGCGTCGGAAAACCTCGGCGGAGGGTTTGTAAAATGCTGCGACGGGTCCAATTTAATAAGTACCAATAATTCTTTTTCCTGTAAATGCGGCAGGACATTCGTTTCTTTGTCGGTATCCTGGTATAGGGCGGTAAAGCCGTCAAAAAGGACCTTGGTGCCGCTTGCCCTGAATATACATTTGCCAGCTTCTATATCTGCGCTGACAACAAGATTAAGCGCCGGTTCCATCTGGCTCGTGACGAACCTCGTCCATATAAGTTCGTACAATTTATGCTGTGAGGGCGTAAGATGCGCCTTTATGGCATCCGGTTCGTGAAGAGGCAAGCTTGGCCTGATAGCTTCATGCGCCTCCTCGGCACCTTTTTTTGATTTGTATTTATTGGGCGATGCTGGACAGTATTTTTTCCCGAATTTTTTTGTAATATATTCCCGCACCTCGTTCTCTGCTTCTTTGGACACATTGACGGAATCGGTCCTCATATAAGTTATGAGCCCTGCGGCTTCTTCTTTTCCAAGCTCTATACCTTCGTAGAGTTCCTGCGCCACTTTCATTGTCTTTGAAACCGAAAAACCCAGTTTATTAAACGCGTCCTGCTGCATTTTGCTCGTGGTATAAGGCGGGGACGGCGAGCGCTTCTTTTTTGTTTCCTTTATGCTCTTTACTATGAAATTTTCTTCTTTAAGGCCGCCTATAATGGCTTCCGCTTCTTTTCCGGCCTTTAATTTCGATTCGTTGCCGTCTATCAATATCAATTTCGCCTTAAAGGGCCTCGTCTCCCCTTTGTCCGTTTCGGCGGCATCCGTAAGAGCGCCTCTCTTTTTTAGAAGGGCCTCTACTTCCCAATACTCCACCGGAATAAACGCCTTTATTTTTTGCTCCCGTTCGGCTACTAATCTGAGAGCCACCGATTGAACCCTGCCGGCGCTTAAACCCGAACCGACCTTCTTCCATAAAAGCGGGCTAAGGCTGTATCCGAGCACCCTGTCAAGTATCCTTCTTGCCTGTTGCGCATTCACTTTATTAACATCCAGTATGTGGGGATTTTTGAATGCCTCTTTTATCGCCCGTTCCGTTATTTCGTGGAAAGTGACACGGTGGATCTTATCGTTTATACCGGAAAGCTGGTCTCTCAGATGATATGCTATCGCCTCGCCTTCTCTGTCAGGGTCCATCGCCAGGTAAATATCCTCCGTCTCCTTCGCGCCTTTTTTAAGCTCGGAGAGGATCTTGCGCCGTTTTGCCATAACTATATAACGGGGCTTGAAATCATTCTCAAGGTCAACGCCCATCTCGCTCTTCGGCAGGTCAATTACGTGCCCCATTGAAGAGAGTATAATGTAATCGCTGCCTAAAAACTTTTTTATAGTTTTCGATTTTGTCGGCGATTCTACCACAACCAGATGTTTTGCCATGATTTTCCTTTACGTGCTTGTCATTGCGAAGCAATCTTATTCGAGATCCCTCGTATGCTCCTATTCGTCGCATCCTCGGGATGAAATTCGGCCTGATGACTTACATTCGCTACGCTCTGTAAGTCATGGCCTCATTTCACTTCAGTATAAAATTCTTGCCCGGTAATTCCTGAATAATATTCTTTATCTCCAGCCTCACAAGAACTGATGCCACCTTATCAACGCTCATATTGCTCTTCTCGACCAGATCATCTATATATGAGGGCTCATAACTTAAAAATGCCGTCATTGCCAACTCATCTTTAGTTAAATCCTCCCGGCTGCTTATCCATTTTGCCGGGCCGTCCGCGGATTTTTTATAGAATCTCAGCTTATTTTCTATCTCCTCAATAATATCGTCGGGGCCTTCGATTAGCTTGGCGCCTTCTTTTATCAGCTTGTTCGTGCCGGCTGAGGTTTTAGAGTCGACTCTCCCGGGCATGGCGAATACGTCTCTATTGTCTTCCAGCGCAAAATTCGCCGTTATAAGGGCGCCGCTACTCTCGGCGGCCTCCACAACTACCACTCCGAGCGAAAGGCCGCTTATAATCCTATTGCGCCTTGGAAAATTCAGTTTAAGAGGCGGCGTATCCATAGGGAACTCAGAGATGACGGCTCCGTGAGCGCTAATCTCATCCGCAAGATTTTTATTCTCAGGCGGATAAATGTTGTTGAGGCCGCTGCCAAGAACCGCTATGGTCCGTCCCGACTTAAGCGCGCCCTTATGCGCCGCCGTATCTATGCCGCGCGCCATCCCGCTCACGATCGTTATGCCGCGCGAAGCAAGGGCCTCGCTCAATTTCTCCGAACTCGATATGCCGTAATGAGACGGCATCCTTGCGCCGACTATAGCCACACTATCGGCGTCTTCGGGTTTTATCTCGCCTTTTATATAAAGGACTATAGGGGGCGAATAACTACTTTTAAGAAGCGCGGGGTATTTGGGGTCAAATACGCTTATGGCGTAGACACTTCTTTTTTCCATCAAACGGAGCTCCTTATCGAGCTCCTCTTTTTTTAAGGATGCTATCTTATCCGCTATTGTTTCCCCGATATTCGGTATCTTGGCCAGTTCCCGGCGCGAGGCCTTCAATACAGCCCCGGGTTCTCCGTAGAATTTCAGGAGGCCTTCGAGCTTTTTGAAACCAAGGTTCTCCACCATATTGAGGAGTATATAATCTTCTATGTGTGGCATATGTTATTTCCCGGCCTTCCGGTAGATCTCCATTATCTCGTCGGCGACATCCCGGGCCGCCTTCCCTGTCGTATTTATCTGGTGATCTGCCCTTTTATAATACGGTTCTCTTTTCTTTAAAAGATAACTTATTTCGCCAAACGGATCTTCAACATTCAAAAGCGGCCGGTGCGTCTTTCGGCTTACCCTTTTGCATATCTCCTCCGGCGTAGCGTTAAGGCAGAAAAGAATGCCGTTCATCTTGAGGTCAGCTACATTCAGTTCGTTTATTACAGCACCCCCGCCAGTATCTATGACGATCGATTCCCCTGCCGATACTTCCATTATCGCTTCCCGTTCAAGCTGCCTGAAATAAGATTCTCCCTTCTTCTGGAATATATCATTTATGGGCATACCGGCTTTCTTCTCTATGATATCGTCTGTCCTGATAAAAGAAATGCCGAGCTCTTTCGCTATAAGAGCGGCAACGGCTGTCTTGCCGGTACCCATGAAGCCCACGAGAACTATATTTTTCATAATTTTATTTCGTATTGCGTTGTGCGTATTGAGTATTGTGTTTACGCTATACGCAATACTCGATACGCAATACTAAAACTTGTCAATTGCCTTGATATAATTCTGGTAATTTTTCGTGATCTCAGCCAGCGAATCAGAACCGAACTTTTCCAGAAAAAGAGCCGCTATTTCAAAGGCGCATACTCCTTCCGCTACTACTGAAGCGGATGGCACTGCGCAAATATCAGACCGCTCAAGCGCGGCGCTCGTCACTTCTTTCGTGATTATATCCACACTTTTTAGAGGATTTTTGAGCGTTGATATCGGTTTCATGGCTGCCCTTACTATTACGGGTTCTCCGTTTGTTATGCCGCCTTCTATTCCTCCGGCATTATTTGTGGATCTCCGGAACCTGCCGCCTTTATATATTATCTCGTCGTGCGCTTTTGAACCCATCCTCTTTGCCAGAGAAAATCCCGCGCCTATTTCAACTCCTTTTATCGCTTGTATAGACATTACGCCCATTGCGAGCCTTGCATCAAACTTCCTGTCCCACTGGACATGCGAACCCAGCCCTGCGGGCTGGCCTGTTATTACGACCTCAAATATCCCGCCAAGGGTGTCGCCGTCCGATGAAGCCTTGTCAATCTCCTCGCACATCAGTTTCTCCGCCGCTTTATCCGCGCAGCGCAATATGGAACCGGATGCTGTATTTTTTACCTCCGCGAGGCCGAGGCTAGAGGTATGGGCGTCTATCCCGCCTATGTGTATGACATGAGAAAATATATCTATGCCAAACTCCCGAAGAAGGATCTTGCAAATCGCTCCTAGTGCGACTCTCGCGGCCGTCTCTCTTGCGCTTGAGCGCTCGAGGATATCGCGCATATCGCGCCTTCCGTATTTCATGGCTCCGGCCAGATCCGCGTGTCCCGGCCTTGGAGAATGGATCTTCGGCAATTCGTCTATTCTCGCGTCAGCATTCTTAATAAGAAGCGAAATAGGGCTCCCTATTGTCTCGCCGTTTCTCAGGCCCGAGAGTATTTCTGCCTTATCAGCCTCTATTTTCATCCTCTCTCCGCGGCCATAACCTGACTGCCGTTTTTTAAGCTCGTTATTTATAAAATCCGCCGATACCTTGAGGCCCGACGGCATTCCTTCCAATATAGCAAGGAGCGCCCTACCATGAGATTCGCCAGCCGTTAAATATCTTAACATATATTCTCCCGTGTTTTCGTATTGCGTATTGAGTATCGCGTATTGCGTTTACGCTATACGCACGACGCAATACTCAATACAAACTTAATATAGAAACAAACAATTCAAAATCTTATTTCCCCAAAAAATAACAATGATCGCGGCCAGTGAAATGTAAGGGCCGTAGGGAATAGTCTCTATTTTGTATTTAGTCTTAAGTATTATGCCCACAAAAGCGCCGAAAAAAGGCGCGATAAAAAATACCAAAAGCGCCATTTTCCATCCGAGGAACGCCCCTATCATGGCCATCAGCTTGACATCTCCTCCGCCCATGGCGTCTTTCTTAAAAGCAATAGTCCCTAAAACGCCTATGAGGTATATACTGCCTCCGCCCGCCAAAACTCCCAAAAGAGAATCGATTAAGGCCTTCTGGCGGCTCACCTCTCCGAGTAAGGACGGGAAAATATACGCCGCTATAATCCCCGCTATCATCCCCGAGACCGTTATAGAGTCGGGTATTATCTGAAAATCGAAATCTATGAAAGTCGCCGCAACGAGCATTGACGCGAGCGCCGCCATAAGGATAAACTTCGCGCTAAGGCCGAAACTTATAAAGAACGCAAGAAATAAAAACGCCGTT
The DNA here is from genome assembly GCA_043800065.1 of Candidatus Omnitrophota bacterium. Lineage (GTDB taxonomy): Bacteria > Omnitrophota > Gorgyraeia > JAHIPI01 > JAHIPI01 > JAHIPI01. The sequence goes on along the minus strand of JAZDNG010000041.1, from coordinate 25,406 downwards.
GCCAGTTCAACTATGAAATACCGGGGCGAAATGGTTCTCGCGCAAAAACGGCAGCGTCCCCGAAGAAAGATGTAACTCAAAAACGGGATATTGTCATACCAACGAAGCCTGTTATTGCAATTGACGCAGTGCGACGGGGGATAGACGATAGATTCGCTCCGCGGAAGCCTGTGTATACAGACATTAAGAAAGCTCCCTACGACGGAGCCCATCATAAAGATAAATATTTTTAACGCCATTTTATATCACCCCGCCAAGCGCTTTCTTCATGACATGAATCGGCGCCTTTTTGCCTGTCCAGATAGTAAAGGCCAATGTGCCCTGGCTCAACAGCATCCCCATTCCGTTTGCCGTCACAGCGCCCCTGTTTCGGGCATCGCGTAAAAGTGTGGTCGTCCGGGGATTATATATGACATCGTAAACTAACAGCCCCTTGTATATAAAATCCGGATCCATCACTTTTTGGTCGGACGCTTTCATGCCGCAGGGCGTAGCGTTTACCAGAACATCGGAATTGAGGACCATTTCTTTTACGGCCTTATTTTCTTTCTTAAGAGCGACCGCCTCGCAGGATGTATGCCTGGAAACGGCCTTTGCCAAAGTTATCGCCTTTTTTGCTACATCATCCACGAGAACTATGCGGCCGGCGCCGGAAAGCGCGAGCGAAAAAGATATGGCCCTGGAAGCGCCGCCTGCGCCGATTATGAAGAAACGCTTATCTTTCGGCAGTATGCCAAATTCTTCCTGCAGCGATTTTACGAACCCTTTGCCATCGGTGTTAAAACCTTTTGACTTTCCGTCTTTAAACGCGATCGTGTTTACCGCCCCTATAAGAGCGGCCTCTTTTTCTACATCGTCAATATATTTTAATACCGCCTCTTTATAAGGTATGGTGACATTCAGCCCGCGTATGCCCAGCACTTTTAAGCATTGCATAGCTGAACCGAGGTCCTTGGGTTTTACTTCAAACGCCACATACGCGGCGTTTATGCCAAGTGATTGAAATGCGGCATTGTGCATAGCCGGCGAAAATGTATGATGAGCCGGATATCCTATAATGCCGTACAGTTCTGTTTTGCCGTTTATGTGCATATTTGCCTTTATAGGGTCGTTTTTGTTTTGCTTTTGGCCGCGCGCTTATTTGTAATTCTATTCACGGCATTCAAATAGGCCTTGGCGCTCGCCTCTATGATGTCAGTGCTTGAACCCCTGCCCGTCAGGATCTCGTCTTTTACTTTTATCCTTACCGTAACATCTCCGACGGCGTCCTTGCCGCCCGTAATTGCGCGGAGGGAATAGTTCAGGAGTTTTCCCTTGACGCCGGTGATCTTATCGATCGCCTTATAGCATGCGTCTACAGGGCCATCGCCGGTAGAAGTTGCCTCGGCCGTTTTATGGCCGGACTTAAGCTTGATCGTTGCGCGCGGTGTGATCTTATTGCCGCTGGTTACTTCAATGGAATCAAGCCGGTACTTTTCCGTGATGCTTCTTGTAGTGTCTTCTACTATGGCGATAAGGTCTTCATCGAAGACCTCTTTCTTCTTGTCCGCGAGCTTTTTGAAATCGAGAAATGCCTTGTTTATCTCGCTATCGCTCAGATTAAATCCGAGTTTTTTAAGCCGCTCGCTGAAAGCGTGCCGGCCGGAATGTTTTCCCAGCACAAGGCGCGTCATCTCTACGCCCACATCCGACGGCTTCATTATCTCATATGTGGTCCGGCGTTTCAGCACACCGTCCTGATGTATACCGGATTCGTGCGAAAATGCGTTCGCGCCCACAACGGCTTTGTTCGGCTGGACTATTATGCCCGTAAGCCTGCTTACAAGCTGGCTTGTTTTGTAAAGCTCTTCTGTCTTTATGCCGGAGGTAAATCCGAATAGGTCTCGTCTTGTATTAATCGCCATTACTATCTCTTCCATTGAGGCATTACCGGCGCGCTCACCCAAACCGTTTATGGTGCACTCGACTTGTCTCGCGCCGTTTTGGAGCGCAACTATGGAATTTGCGACACCCAGCCCCAGGTCATTATGGCAATGGACGCTCAAAACGCATTTATCAATATTGCTTACGTTTTCCTTTATGCTTTTTATAAGGCGGCCGAATTCCGAGGGAATGGCGTAGCCGACTGTATCGGGTATGTTCACTGTTGTGGCGCCCGCGTCTATGACTGCATTTACAACTCTGTACAGAAACTCCTTCTCTGTGCGCGAGGCATCTTCCGGCGAAAATTCTATATCCTCTGTAAGGCGCTTTGCGTATTGAACTCCCCACACTGCAAGGCGCAGTATCTCGTCCTCGGCCTTTCTCAGTTTATATTTCATGTGTATTTTCGATGTGGCCAAAAATACGTGGATGCGGCGCGCTTTGGCGTATTTAACCGCCTGATAAGCTGTATCGATGTCTTTCTTGAGGCACCTTGCCAGCCCACAGATCGTAGAGCCTTTTATATTTTTGGCAACGGCCTTTACCGCTTCAAAATCGCCTTTGCTTGAAATGGGAAAACCCGCCTCAATGACATCAGCCTTTAGGTGCGCGAGCTGCCCGGCTATTTCAAGCTTCGCCTTAGGCGAGAGCGACGCCCCCGGCGATTGTTCGCCATCCCGCAGCGTTGTGTCGAATATTATTATTTTGTTAGGATCCATTGCTTCACCTATTATTAAGCAAAATTGTTGTTTCTACGAGCGAATACAAAATTTAGCCTTGAGCCAGCCAAAAATCGGTTTCTAAAAGGGCGATTGCTGTCCGAGGCGACGCGGCAGCGTCAGCCGAGTTCAATCGCCCCCGATTTTTGGCGCTAGCGAAAGGCGTCAAAATTTTGTTCTGAGCGAGTGAAACAACAATTTTGCGCTACTTTTTCATCCAGGGCATCATCTCGCGCAGCTTCTTGCCCACTGCTTCTATTGGATGTTCATCGCCGGCTTTTAAAAGTTTGTTAAAATTGGGCCTTCCCTCTTCGTTCTCCCTTATCCATTCGCGGGCAAATTTGCCGGATTGGATATCCTTCAGCGTCTTCTTCATTATTTTTCGCGTCTTTTCGGTTATAATCATGGGTCCGCGCGTAATATCGCCGTAGCACGCCGTATTTGAAACTCTGCGCCTCATCCCGCTTATGCCGTTCTCCTGTATGAGGTCGGTTATCAGTTTCAATTCGTGCAAAACTTCGAAGTATGCTATTTCCGGCTGATAACCTGCTTCTACCAGCGTGTCAAATCCTGCCTTGATCATCTCACTAACGCCTCCGCAAAGAACAGCCTGCTCTCCGAAAAGATCTGTTTCCGTCTCTTCGGAAAATGTCGTCTCAATAACGCCCGCCCGCGTCCCGCCTATGCCCTTGGCATAAGCAAGCGCCAGTTTCATAGCGTTACCGGTAGCGTCCTGATGAATGGCCACAAGGCATGGAACACCTTTTCCTTCTTCGTACATCTTTCTCACTAAAGCGCCCGGGCCTTTCGGCGCCACCATAAAGACGTCTATCTTCTTATTCGGTTTTATCTGTTTGAACCTTATATTGAATCCGTGCGAAAAAACAAGCGCCTTTCCTTTGGTCATATTCGGAGCTATTGCCTCTTTATAGACCTTCGCCTGCACGTGATCCTGCGTCAGTATCTGGACGATGTCGGCACTCTTTGCCGCATCGGATGCGGATATAGGATTAAAGCCGTCTTTCTTTGCCGTCTCATAATTCGGGCTCGCTTCTATTTCGCTCACTATGACATTGAGCCCGCTGTCGCGGAGGTTCAGCGCCTGTCCCCGGCCTTGTATGCCGTAGCCGATTATGGCGATTTTTTTATCCTTTAATATACTCTGGTCCGCATCGTTATCATAATAGATCTTTAACATGGCATCTCCTTACTTTGACTTGTTATCACGTCGGGGACACTTTCCTTTACCGTAGCCGACACTTAAGTGTCGGCTACTACATGTCGGAAAATGTCCCCCTCCCGTCTTTACTGCAGTCTATAGTCTTTTGGGTCATCACAAACGCTTTTGGTGCATCCGGTCAATAACTCACTGCGACTCTACCCGTACGAACAAGCTCTTTTACGCCGAATTTCCCGAGTTCCTCGAGCAATTCTTTGATCTGCGCCTGGTCTCCAACCGCTTCAATGATCGCGATATCTCCCTTTGAATATATGATCTTCCCTACATACTTATTAAGAAGATTCTCTATCTTCCCTTTGTCTTTCGGGGAATAATCCACTTTTATTAAAACCATTTCTCTGTCAATATGCTCTTTCTTCGTAAAGTCGGTAACCGTTATAACGTCGATCAATTTATTGAGCTGCTTCTTTATCTGTTCGAGTATCTTCTCGTCCTCGGCCTCGACCACTATAGTCATATAAGAGACTACCGGGTCCAATGTTTCAGAAACGGCGAGAGATACAATATTGTACCCCCGCGCGCTGAAAAGCCCGGCAATACGCGCCAAGACACCGAATTTGTTTTCTACCAGAAGTGATATTGTCCGCCTCATGCCAACCCCCCGATAATCCTGTTGATGGCCTCGCCCGCCGGCACCATAGGATAGACATTCTCTTCCGCTTCCACGCGGAAATCTATAAAAACCGTGTTATCCGTTTTGATGGCCTTATCGATTGCCGGCCGCACGTCTTCTTTTTTGGCAACAGATATGCCTACCGCGCCGTAACTTTCGGCAAGCTTCACAAAGTCGGGCCCTGTGATCGAAACCTGCGAATAGCGCCTTTTGTAAAAAAGTTCCTGCCATTGCCTGACCATGCCCAGGTAGCCGTTATTGAGTATCGCCACTTTTACGTTTATTTTATTGCATACGCAGGTGGCGAGTTCTTGTATATTCATTTGTATTGAGCCGTCACCAGCTATATCAAATACAATTTTATCCGGGCACCCCACCTTAGCGCCCATGGCCGCGGGAAAACCGTATCCCATCGTCCCGAGGCCGCCGGAAGAGAGAAATGTGCGCGGATGGGAATATTGGTACCATTGGGCCGCCCACATTTGATTCTGCCCGACCTCTGTAGCAATAATAGCGTCGCCTTTTGTCGCCTCATAGATCTGCTCGACTACATACTGGGGTTTAAGAATACCTTCTTCCTTATATTTCATGGGGAACTTCTTCTTCCACTCATCCACGGTCTTAAGCCATTCTGAGGTATTGGGTGTTTTTTTGATCTCACCTACCAGTTCGCTTAATATATTCTTTGCGTCTCCCACTATGGGAATATCCACGCTGACATTTTTACTTATGGAAGACGGGTCTATGTCAATATGAATTATTTTGGCGTGAGGCGCAAATACGTCAAGCCTTCCCGTTACGCGGTCGTCGAAACGCGCGCCCACTGCGATAATAAGATCCGATTCCATTATGGCGTGGTTTGCATAAGCCGTACCATGCATGCCGAGCATTCCCAAAGAAAGCTCATGTTTTGACGGAAAACCGCCTATGCCCATAAGGGTCCAGGTAACGGGCGTCTTTATTTTTTCTGCCAGGTCTCTAAGTTCTTTGTGCGCGCCGGAGATGATAATGCCGCCGCCCGCATAAATAATGGGCCTTTTTGCAAGCGATATCGCCTTCGCCGCCTTTTTTATCTGTCCCGGATGTCCGACGTACGTCGGTTTATAACTGCGCATCGTAATTTTTTCCTGCCAGATAAACTCCGCCTCCGCCATCTGGACATCAGACGGTATGTCTATTAGCACAGGGCCGGGCCTGCCTGTAGATGCTACGTAAAATGCTTCACGCACTATACGCGCAAGGTCTTTCACATCTTTCACAAGGTAGTTATATTTTGTTATGGGCCTGGTTATTCCCGTAACGTCAGCTTCCTGAAAGGCATCGTTTCCTATGAGGTGTGTCTTCACCTGGCCTGTGATGGCAACCATAGGAATAGAATCCATATACGCGGTCGCCAGGCCGGTAGTGAGATTTGTGGCGCCCGGTCCGGAAGTAGCAAGACATACCCCGACTTTGCCCGTTGCCCGCGCATATCCGTCTGCCGCGTGAGCAGCTGCCTGCTCATGGCGCGTCAGTATGAAATTTATCTTTTCGTCATAAAGGGCGTCTAAAATAGGCAGGACCTGCCCACCCGGGTAACCGAATATTACCTCGACCCCTTCTTTTTTCAAAGCCTCCAGAAGTATATTCGCGCCTTTTAATTTCATTTTTTAAGCACCGCCCCTTCACTTGCCTGCGTAACCGCTTCGGCATACCGCCTAAGATACCCTTCGTTAATAGATGGCTTGGGCGCTGTCCATTTAGACAATCTTCTTTTGATTTCACCGATATTAACGCCAAGTTCCAGTTTTCTATTTGGGATATCTATCAAAATCGTATCGCCGTCTTTGATTGCGGCTATCGGCCCGCCGATTGCCGCCTCAGGCGATATATGGCCGATGCACGGGCCTTTAGTCCCGCCGGAAAATCTTCCGTCGGTTATAAGCGCGACATCGTTAGCAAGGCCCATACCGACAATACTCGATGTCGGCGAAAGCATCTCCCTCATGCCGGGTCCGCCCCTCGGCCCTTCGTATCTTATGACCACAACGTCGCCTTTTACTATTTTTGCGTTCATTATCGCCTGCATCGCCGATTCTTCCGAATCAAAGACGCGCGCGCGGCCTCTAAACTTCAGCATCTTGCTGGAAACAGCGCTCTGTTTAACAACCGCGCCATCCGGCGCGAGGTTGCCGTAAAGTATTGCCATGCCGCCCTCTTTGTGGTAAGGGTTATTGAGCGGACGGATGATCTCTTCGTCAAATATCCGCGCCTCTCGCGCTATCTTGGATATCTTATCGCCGGACACTGTGTCGACGTCATTCAGTCTATTACGAAGCCTCTTAAGAACAGCGGGTATGCCTCCGGCCATATCAAGATCTTCCATAAAATATTCTCCGCCGGGCAGTAAACTGACGATGTGCGGCGTTTCGCGGCTGATATTATCAAATTCCTTTAGCGGTAGGTTGATACCGAGTTCGTTTGCTATGGCTTTTATGTGAAGGACCGTATTGCTTGACCCGCCCATTGCCATATCGACAATGATAGCATTTTCAATCGCCTCTTTGCGCATTATAGTGCGCGGCAGGACATTTCTCCTCACAAGCGAAATGATTCTTTCTCCGCTCTCAAAAGATATTCTGTCTTTTTTTGCCGAAACGGCGAGCGCTGAAGCCGAATAAGGAAGGCTCATACCCATCGCCTCAGTAACGCAGGCCATGGAATTAGCCGTATAAAGCCCCTGGCACGATCCTTGGCCGGGGCACGCTTCCATTTCAAGACAGCCCAATTCTTCCTGCGATATCTCGCCCTTTTTGAAGCGGCCGACGGCCTCGAAGGTATCCTTTACCAGGGAGAGCCTTCTGCCTGCGTATCTTCCGGAAAGCATAGGGCCTGCAGTCACGGTTATTGCCGGTAAATTAATCCTTGCCGCCGCCATAATCATGCCTGGCGTTATCTTATCGCAGTTAGTAAGCAAAACCATCCCGTCGAGCGAATGCGCCCTCATGATCGTCTCTACCATATCCGCGATTAGCTCGCGGCTCGGGAGCGAATACTTCATGCCTGGATGGCCCATTGCTATGCCATCGCATATCCCAGGTATCCCGAATATAAAAGGCACACCTCCCGCGCTCACAATACCGCGCTCAATAAAGCGCTCCAGCCTCCGCATCCCTATGTGGCCGGGTATTATGTCGGACTGGCTTGAAAAGACCCCTATGAAGGGCTTGGCCATCTCCTTTTTGGTGATACCTGTTGCGTAAAGTAGGGCTCTGTTACCCGCCCTTTCCAGTCCTCTTTTTATCTTATCACTGCGCATGGCATTCTCCCAATGAGCACATAACTTATGGAGCAATTATTCGATTTATGGCGACATAAGTTATAGGTGCGAATTGATCCCGCAGCTTACGCAGAAAATTTCGCAGAAATTTTCAAGTGCTTAAGCAAGGGACTACCTTATTTACATTTTCATTATAAGGTTTATTATTATACCCATAGGGGGGGAATTTGTCAACAAAATTAGGATTTAGCGGGAATTCTTGTATATCCTTGGAACGCGGTTAGTTATGGAGCAGACTATTTCATAGGGAATCGTGCCTGCCAGGCGCGCAAGCTCTTCGCAGCTTATCTCATTGTTGCCCTGCTTGCCTATTAAAACGACTTCATCCCCCAACCTGACCCCTTCTATGTGCCCAACGTCTACCATGGTCTGGTCCATGGTAACCTTTCCTACTACCGGGGCCTTCTCGCCCTTGACGAGGACCTTCGCCTTATTGGAGAGGATACGGCCGTAGCCGTCGGCATAGCCTATCGGAAGGGTTGCGATAATCGTGGGTTTCTGGGTAATGTAGGTCCTCCCGTAACTTATGGACATACCGGGAGGCGTATTTTTAAGAAATACTATCTTTGTCTTAAGGGACATCGCCGGCTTTAGGTGAAATAGGCGCGAAAAAGACCTTTTCGGGTACATGCCGTACATGATTATTCCCGGCCGCACTAAATTTAGATGCGCCCTTTTAATGGCAACGGTCGCTATGCTGTTGGCGGCATGGCGGTAAGGTATATCTATGCCAAGGTGCTTGAGTTCTTCCAGGAGGGCATTAAAAGAGTCAAGTTGATATGTTGTGAAGAATTTATCCCTGCCGGCTACGGAGAAATGGGTGTATATGCCCTCTACAAAAATATTCTTGCAATCGAAAACGACGTCCTTAGCAAAATCGAAGGCACCTTCATGCCAGACGCCTATGCGGCCCATGCCCGTATCTATCTTGATGTGGACTTTTGCCCTCTTTTTCAGCTTGGCCGCTATCCTATTGATGACCTTGGCAAGTTCCATATCACACAGTGTAAGAGTTATATCATTTTTAATAGCCGGTTCCACTTCTTTGGGAAGCACCGAACCCAAAACAAGTATCGGCGTCTTTATTCTTCTCTCGCGAAGATAAAGCGCCTCGTCAAGAGTGGCCACGCCGAAAAAGTCCGCGCCGGCTTTCTCGAGTGCCTTCGTAACCTCAAACATGCCATGACCATATGCGTTGCCCTTTACGATGACGAGTATGGAGGCACCGTTCGCCACCAGTTTTTTTACCTGCCGGTAATTATAGGCAATAGCGCCAAGGTCGACCTCAGCCCACGTAGAGCGGTATGTCATTTTATTGTTCACCATGTTAAATCCGTTTTAGGCGCTAACCGTAGCCGACGTTTAAACGTCGGCTACTACACTTTTCTGACATTGCAATCGCGCGCGTACAAATAAAGCGGCTCCAAATCGTACGGGTCATCATGTTTCCCGCTTTTAAACATCTCGAGCCCCAATTTGGTGATCACGCTCGCCTTGGGAAACCATCGATTATCGTCGATAAACTTTGCTTTAAGAGTCTTCTTCGATAACAATTTATCCTTATATATAGCTATGCCGTCGCCTAGAAATATGACATCTCCTTCTAGCCGTTTCATCAGCCGTTCAACTGGCTCAAGCAAATAATTACTATTCCTTACAAGTCTATCGCCATCTATGCTATAAATAGAAGCGTAGACCTGGCTCTTCTTCGCATCCAGAATAGGTACTAGGGTCAGACCCTCATTATGTAAACTACGACTGTCGGGGCCTGATACCAAAACATTGCACGCGATTGCGTCCAGCGTCGGAACGCCGATTATGGGTTTACCCAGCGCAATGGAAAACCCCCTCATCGCCGTTACGCCTATCCTGAGACCCGTAAAAGAGCCGGGGCCCATCCCGACGGCAAAAAGATCGACGTCTTTGAGTTTTTTCCTGGCTTTCTTTAGCGCTTTTTGTATAGTCGGCACAAGAAGCGACGAGTGGCTAAGCCGGCCTATTGCGTTATAATCGGCAAGCGCCTTATCATTTTTTATTACGCTTACCGTTAAAAATTCTGTAGATGTGTCTACGCCGAGGACTATCATAATATTATTTTCCCAAGAATATTTTCGTAACGCTTACCATGGGGCTTCAAACTTATCTTTCGCTCATTTTTGCCCTTAATATCGATGTTTATCATAAGATATTCTTTCGGCAGTGCCTCCTTCACCTTATCGGCCCATTCTATCACAGAAACGCCTTTTCCATAAAAATATTCGCCGTACCCTACGGTGGAAAATTGTAAAATATCACTCAACCGGTATACATCAAAATGGTAAAGCGGTATCCGACCTTTATACTCTTTAAGGATCACGAACGACGGGCTGTTTACATAACTCGCTTGTTTTACGCCCAGACCTTCGGCTATCCCTTTCGTAAGAACCGTCTTACCGCTCCCCAGTTGACCCGAAAGCCCAACCACGTCTCCGGCTTTCAAATTTTTACCAAGCCGTTTGCCGAAATTTATCGTATCCTGCCTGTTTTTTGAAATAAAATTTCCTGTCATTAAAAATGCCTGAAACCTGTCGGTTTTAATTCTCTCTTCTCGGTGCTTTTATAGATTATATTAACGCTTTCTTTTTTCGGCCGGATTTCACCTATCTTTTTGACCGCTACGCCGAGTTTTTTGGATAAAATCTTTTCGGAAATATCTCCCGGCGTTGTAAACAACAGTTCAAAATCTTCTCCGTCGGTCAATGCGCCCTTTAAGGACGAATCTTTGGAAACAGGAATGTCTTTTTCGTATATAAGCGCGCCGGAATTACTTGACTCGGCAATATGCCGTAAATCCGAAGAGAGTCCGTCGGAAATGTCTATCATAGCATTAATTTTAAAATTGCGAACTAAAAGCCGTGCCTCTTTCAATCTGGGAATAAAATCATACTGCTTGCTCTTTATGGAGCCGCCTAATCGCCCTGTCACGTATATGTTATCACCTATTTTGGCGCCACTGCGTTTAACCAAGCGGCGTTTTTCCACTTCTCCGACGACACATACATCGCAGATAAACCTTTCGGCACGATTCGTATCGCCGCCGATCAATTCCACACCATACTCTTTCGCTAATTTTAAAAAGCCTGCGTAAAAATCGTCGACAACCTTAACCGGCATGTTTGGCGGTAAGCCAACCGATACAAGGCAATATTTTGGAACTCCTCCCATAGCCGCAATATCGCTTAAAGATACCGCCAGGGCCTTCCTTCCGACTCTCTTTGGCCCGGCATTTTCTAAATCGAAATGAACACCTTCTATTAGCATGTCTATCGTCAGGAGAAGATATTTATCTTTAGTATGATTTATGACTGCACAGTCGTCACCAATACCCAAAACAGCGCGTTTCCACTTAGCCAGTTTCTGTATTCGATTTATCATTCCAAATTCGCCAATCGATTTTATATTCATCTCGTCACAAAAGAGGACGTCACAAAAGGGGACGTTTCACTTTGTCCTATCTCATTATCTATCAATAAGATACAATTGATGGTTTTCCACCTTTTGAAATGCTTACAGCTGGAAAATGACTTGTTGTAACCCTTTGCAAAATAAGTAATTACGTTAAAGTGAAACGTCCCCTTTGGCTTTATGAAATGCTTACAGCTGGAAAATGACTTGTTGTAACCCCTTGTTAAATAAGTAATTATGTTAAAGTGAAACGTCCCCTTTGGCTTTGATCGTCCCCTTTGGCTTTGATGCCATTTTCGGTTATTATTGCCGTAATAAGTTTTGCCGGTGTGATGTCGAAAGCGGGATTATACGCTTTCACGTTTTTAGGCGCGATGCGTTTCGACATTACCGTCCTCACTTCGTTCTCATCCCGCTCTTCTATCGGTATATACTTACCTGAAGGCAATTTTACATCGATTGTAGAAATCGGCGCAACTACGTAAAATGGTATTCTGTGGTATTTTGCTAAAACCGCCAGGTTATATGTGCCGATTTTATTGGCGACGTCTCCGTTTCTGGCGATTCTGTCTGCGCCGACAAATATCTTATCTATTTTGCCTTTTGCCATAAGGCTCGCTGCCATATTGTCGCAGATAAGTGTCGCATCGATCCTTGCTTTTAATAGTTCCCAAGCGGTGAGACGCGCGCCTTGTAATAACGGCCTCGTCTCGTCGACAAAAACTTTTATTTTTTTCCCTTGTTTTTTCGCCTCAAATAAAACGCCGAGCGCTGTTCCATAATCAACGGTGGCGAGGCCTCCCGCATTACAGTGCGTCAATATCCGGTCTCCGCTTCTTACCAACTTCGCGCCGTGCTTTGCCATTTTTCGGCAGCATATCTTATCTTCTTCCATGATCCTAATCGCTTCTTTAAGAAGGGCTGATTTTATATTCGTCACGTTATCTGACTTATTTTTTTCCGCGCATTTTTTCATGCGCAAAAGCGCCCATGCCAGATTCACCGCCGTAGGCCTGCATAATATAAGATATTTTATAACGTCATCGAGCCGGCGCTTAAATATTTTATATTTACCGGTTTTTATATTCTGAATGCCTAAAATAACGCCGAATGCGCCTGCCACCCCTATGGCAGGAGCCCCCCGTATTTTCAGCTTCTTTATCGCCCACCACATGGACTTAACATCCTTAATATTAAGGTAAACCAGCCTGTGCGGCAGCTTCGTTTGGTCTATTATTACCACTTTTTTGTTTTTCCATGCTATCGTTTTCATAGTGGCCTTGTCGCGGGACACTTTCCTTTACAGTAGCCGACACTTAAGTGTCGGCTACTACATGTAGGAAAGCGTCCCGCCGTGTGGCGTTATTCGTAACTTATCGCTTTTGGTCGCGACTTCGATGGCTGCTCAGCTCCTCCATAACAGCCGCGTTAATAACCCCTTCTTTATATATATTGCCTTATGCGGGCACATCTCATGGCAGCAGAAACACTTAATACATATATTATCATATATGCGCGATTCTGTCTTGCTGATAGTAATCGCATCGACCGGGCAGGCATCCTTGCATATGCCGCACTTTACGCATGTCTTCTCATCTATAAACGGCCTGAAGTTCAGCACCCCGCGCATCAGATCCATTATAAAATCCGGCAGCGCGTTCACAGCGCTCGCCGTCACGGGCAGTCTGAATTTCTTAAACTTTACCATCTCTATGGGCTCGCCCAATACTTCTATTTTATTCAGATCTACCTCTCCCGCGTTCCGCCTGCGCGCTTCATTTACTATGATGTCTTTTGAAGTAGGCACACCTGCTATTTTGGATATGACCGCGTCAAGGCTTACTCCGTCGGCACTGGCCGCTACTATGCCGGTATTTACGGCCTTTCCGGCGGCCGGCCCTTCGCCGTCCATTCCGATGATACCGTCCATTATCGAAAGTCCGGGCTTTGCTATTTCGTAGACATCCAGTAATATCTTAACAAAATTTTTCGGCTGGGGGCTCTTTTTATGGCACTGGCTCTTGAAAAGTCCGGGCACCATTCCAAAGGTGTTCTTTATGGCACCTGTTATCACAGTAAGGGTATGCGTTTTAAGTTTGGGCAGCGATAGTATAAATGACGCTTCAAGCGCCTCAATGGCTATTGGATACCCACCTACCATCCGCGATTTGTTAAGCTTTACCAGTTTGACACCTTCTTCTTCGGCAATACCCTTTATGCCGGTCTTTTCGTAGACCTCTTCAATCGCTTTCGTACCCAAAAATGTCCCCGGCGAATCGCCGACAAGCGCTTCCGCGCCGGCTTTTTTAACTAATCGTATTGCCGCTCTCACGACTTCCGGGTGCGTACACACCACCTCCTCCGGCCGCCTTGCGGAAAGGAGATTTGGTTTTATGAGGACCGTATCGCCTTTTTTGACAAAACTTTCTATGCCGCCCAAGAGTTCCACAGAGCGAAATACCGCGGCTTCTACTTTATTGGGATCATAGTCACTGCATTTGACTATTGACACTTTGGACATACAAACCTCTCATAGTAGGGTACGTTTAAACGTCCCCTACTACTGTAATTAATTTGAAACACTTTTCAAAAAAAGCAAAACGACAAGCATCGCGGAGTTATGCATAATATGCGCTGTTACCGAGGAGACAAGACTGCCGGTCTTTTCATAAATATAGGCAAGCAGGATGCCAAGGCTCAAAATCGGCACAAAACCCGCCGCGTTTGCGTGGACATAGGCAAAAAATGCCGCGCTTACGAGTACGCCGCCCAATATCCCTATCCTATTCTTAAGAGCGCCGTACACAAAACCCCTGAAAAATATCTCCTCCATCACGGGCCCGAGCAAGGAAGTAAAGAGGCACATATAAATCAAGGACGGCATATTTTCTTCTTTTTTTAATATCTCCACGACTTCCTGCGGCTCAACGGGAATATTCAAAACTTTAAATATAAACGCCATGGCTATCGTAACGATCAAAAAAACGGGTACCAATCCGATATAAGCCGTTATTCCGTACTTTACGTTAAGAAGAAAATTCTTTGCGGTCAGCCCCAGTGAGTTCATATTGCGCTTTTTGACAATAAGCACAAAATAGAATATGGCCCCTACCGCCACAACGTCAAGTGCCGTTGCTATAATCATGAGCTGAATATTGCCCCTTAAAATAATATTCGGCAGGAAAAGGGCGGCGCCTATAGTGAATAAAGCTGCCACCGATTCTGCGAAAAAGAATATTATTATGACTTTACATATCTCTAAAATACCCCAATCAGCTTTTCCGACGGCTTGAGTTATGGCAATGGGTTCCCTATCCTGTATTTTATCGCATAAAAATAACCCGTCTATGATAATTCCCGCCAAAAAAAGCAATAAAAAACCCATGGATAACATAAGGAACGCCATGTAAATAACGGGTTTTGACGTGACGGCCTTTATTATATTTTCGTTAAATATCGCATCTTCTTCCTGTGGCATCTCTTTATCAAAGATCTTTGATACCGGTACCGCTTCTAATGCCTTACTGACTGAATGAAGCGAAAAATTGGCCAGGATTATAAATGCAAGAAGAAAAAGGTAGAGCTTTTCACGTATCATTATTTCTTTAAGCTTCATATTCTATCCAGCCCGAAAAAGTGGATGGCATTTTCGGTTGTCACTTCTTCTATTTTTTCTCTGGGTATATTTTTGACTTTTGATATCTCTTCCGCAAGATATTTAAGATATGAGGGTTCGTTGCGCTGGCCCCTGAATGCCTGAGGCGCTAAAAAGGGGGCATCTGTTTCTAAAAGAAGTTTCTCGAGTGGCACATCGGCAAGCACCAAGCGGAGGAGCTTTGCGTTCTTGAACGTTACGTTACAGGTAAAGGAGACAAATAATCCCATACGAAGGCATTGGCCCAGAAATTCCGGATTTCCGGAAAAACAATGCATAACGCCTTTAATCTTTCCGCCGGTTTCCTCTTTGAGAATAGACAGCGCATCAAGATCCGCATCCCGATTATGTATAACGAGCGGCAGATCACACTCGACGGCAAGCCTTATGAATCTCCTGAAAGCATCTTTTTGGATGTCTTTGGGGGACTCGCATTTATAGTAATCCAATCCGACCTCGCCTATGGCGACAACTTTCTTATGCTGTGCCATGCGCCGAAATTCTGCGATCATTTTTTCGTCTGCCAAAGGCGCGTCATGCGGATGGATGCCAAGGGAGGCAAAGACCTCGTCGTACTTATCGGCAAGTTCCAGGGACCTTTTAGAGCCCTCAGGGCTTGAGCCTATATTTATTATATATCTGACGCCTTCAGCGCCTGCCCTTTTTAAAACATCATCCCTGTCTTTATCAAAATCTTTAAAATCAAGATGGCAGTGAGTATCTATCAACATGGTAATTGACTTGCTTTAGCGTATAGCGTAGAGCGTATGGCGTAGAGGGTATAGCGTTTAGTTTTCTATACGCTAAACGCTATCCGCTAAACGCTAAAACGCAGCTATTTTGTTTTTATCCTTGGAAACAATGGGTCGCCCTTTTTTATCCTTAAACCGGGCTCAGCAAGGGCCTTTTTGCCTTTTATATCGTCGAAACACGCCTCGGTAAGTCTTCCTTTAAACGCAAGCTGCCTCCACATCTCGGCGGCAGTGGAAGGCATAAAAGCCGATACTGCTATCGTCACGATACCCAGGCTCTCGAGAAGGTTATGCATCACGGCCTTCAACTCCTCGTCTTTCTTTTCCTTGAAAAGGGCCCAGGGTTTTGACTCCTCAATATATTTATTGGCAGCGTTGACCAATTCCCATATAGAAGAAAGCGCAGCGCTGAAATTGAGTTGGGCCATATTTCGTATCATGAAATCGGGTAAAGTTTTTATTATCTCTTTTATCTTGGCGTTTTTCTCTTCCGAAACACTTCCCGACGCTTTAGGGGGAATTATTCCGCCGTAATATTTTTCCATCATGGTGAGAGTTCTGTTAAGCAGGTTGCCGAGGTCATTTGCGAGGTCCGAATCATGGCGAGTAATTATAGAATCCTCATCAAAGGAACCGTCGAGCCCGAAAGATATCTCCCGTAAAAGAAAATACCGGAATGCGTCCTTACCATAAGTAGCTATCATATAATTGGGATCGACTATGTTCCCCTTTGACTTGGACATCTTTTCGCCTTTAAACGTCCACCAGCCGTGGGCGAAGACCGTTTTGGGCATTGGAAGGCCGAGGGCCTTCAGCATAATCGGCCAATATATGGCATGATGCCTTATTATATCTTTTCCTATAATATGAAAATCGGCGGGCCAGAGAGAAAGAAATCTTTTCTCGTCTTTGGGATAACCGGCGGCGGATATATAATTTATAAGCGCGTCGAACCAAACATACACTACAAAATCTTTATCAAAGGGAATCTCTATGCCCCATCTTAGCCTATCTTTCGGCCTTGAAATACACAGGTCTATAAGCTCTTCGTTCGAAAGTAGCCCCATGATCTCATTTCTTCTGGAAATGGGTTTTATAAAATCGGGATTTGCATTTATATAATCCTTGAGCCAATCTTTGTATTGAGATATCTTGAAAAAATAGTTATCTTCTTCTATTTTTTCTACGGGACGCTTGCAATCCGGGCAGACCCCTTCGCTCACCTGAAAATTCGTCCAAAATGTCTCGCATGGCGTGCAGAAATAACCTTCGTATTTCTTTTTATATATGTCGCCCTTTTTATTGAGAGCTTCAAGGATATATTTTACTGCTTCTTCGTGACCTTTATCGGTCGTCCTTATGAAAAAATCGTACTCTATATCAAGGTTTTTCCATAGGGTTTTGAAATTTTCGTGTATTTTGTCTACGAACGCTTTCTCTTCGCCCTCTTTATACCCGGCTTCTATACTCGCTTTTTCTATCTTCTCCCCGTGTTCGTCTGTTCCGGTCAAAAAGAATACATCCTCCCCCAGAAGCCTGCGAAATCTTGCCAAGGCATCCGTAGCTATTTGGGTATAGGCGTGGCCTATGTGGGGGGACGCGTTTACATAATAAAGAGGTGTGGTTATATAAAATATTTTACCTCTCTCTTTTTCGGTCATTTCCGTTCCTTCGGGGATATGGTATTCCAGGGGATTTCTACCTGCCTGCCGTCTTCGGCTTCTATCGTTACCGTTCTTTTAATGGCATTTACATTTATTACTTTGCCTTTAACGTCTTTGGTCTTTATCCTTTCGCCTTCACGCGGCATATCTTTCATCAATTCTTTATAACATTCGTGTTCATAGCTAAGACAGCACATAAGACGCCCGCACAATCCGGATATTTTCGTGGGATTTAAAGGAAGGTTCTGGTCTTTGGCCATTTTTATGGTCACCGCGTCAAAATCCTTTAAAAATGAAGCGCAGCAAAGCGCCCTGCCGCACGGACCGAATCCGCCTAGAAAACGCGCTTCATCCCTCACGCCTATCTGCTTCAGCTCTATGCGCGCTTTCAAAATGGCCGCGAGGTCCTTTATGAGCTCCCTGAAGTCCACCCTCCCTTCGGCGGTAAAATAGAATACTACTCTTGACCTATCAAAGGAGTATTCGGCGTCAATGAGTTTCATTGGAAGATTGTGCGCTTTTATCTTTTCTTCGCAGGTCGCTATTACTTCTTTTATTTTTTTCCTGTTCTTCTCTATCTGTGCGAGGTCCTGGGGGGTCGCTTCCCTTATTATCTTACGCAAGGGTTCTTCAACGACCTCCGCATCCAATATGATCTCCGGATCCGATACGACTAAGCCGTAGTCAAGGCCTCTATCGGCCTGCACTATAACGCAGCTGTTCACTACCGGGCGCAGGCCGGATGTGGAAAAATAGCTTACCTTGCCCGCTTCCCTAAGCCTTACTTGTATTACTTCGTACATTGTAACTCCTTAAAGTTATCCACAGGGTAGCTGACGTTTAAACGTCGGCTACTATTTAAACATCGCGCTAAGCGCGATTTTCGGGTTAATATTATTCTCTATTTCGTCTTTTGCTTTTAATACGCTATTGAATGCATCCAAAAGCGCGTCTCTACTGTACAGCATTTCCTGTTCTTTTATATCATTTATCCTGTCATAGTTTATTACGAGCCCGGTGTCTTTAGTCGCCTTAAAAACCAGTATATCCCTGTACCAGGCGGCCAATACGGAAAGTTCGTCTGATAAACTTCCGCGCGAGCTTCGACTTAAAGTCTCAATAAACTCTTCTTCTGAAAATTTTTCCAGCACTCTGTCGCGGTTCGACAGCATAGCATCGCCCGCTTCTTTAAACCGTCCGAGCCTGCCTTCGCACATCCTTGCCAAAGACGCTGCCTTTTGTCTTTCTATGCCGTATTCAGCTACAAGTATGTCGGCCAAAATACACGCTCTTAAAGGATCTATTCTTATTATCTGGCAGCGGGAAACTATAGTAGGCAGTAAGTCTCCGGGCTCCTCGGCAATAAGTATTAATACAGAATGTGCCGGCGGCTCTTCAAGGGTCTTTAAAAAAGAATTTGCCGCCTCAATGTTCAAAAGATGCGCGTCTTTGATTATGAATACCTTATGCCGGCCTTCGTATGGTTTCATGACTATATCTCTTGCAATCCCCCTTATGCTCTGGATGGTTACCTCTCCGCCTTTCGCCTCGGAAAGCACTATCCTGACATCGGGATGATTTCCGCTATCTATTTTTTTGCAGGATTGACAGATATCGCATGGGATATCTTCCAATGAAGCGCAATTTAGCGCCTTGGCAAAATTAGCGGCCAGAAGAAAACGGCCACTGCCTTTTAGTCCGGCAAATATATAGGAAGACGCCACTTTATTATTCTTTATGGCATTTTTTAGGCGGCTTATCGGTTCTTCCTGGCCCCTTATATCTTTAAATGACATCTTAACCTTTTAGATACTTAGTTATTTCTTTTTTGACAAGCTGGTGCGTCTTCTCTATCGTGCTCTGTGTTTTTATTACCTTTATCCTCTTCTTCGCCCCTTGCCGAAGCGTAAGATATCCGCGTCTTACCGCTTCGTGATATGCGAGCGATTTTCTTTCCATGCGGTCGGGCCCTTTGTATTTCCTCTTTCCGCTCGCCCTTTTAAGTCCAACTTTTACGCCGATATCCAATAATATAGTAATATCCGGCCTGATGCCCTGCGTCGCATAGCCATCGATGGTCTTTATCGTCTTGATATCCTGGTTGCCGGCAAAACCCTGGTAGGCAAGTGTAGCATCGCTGAACCTGTCGCTTATTACTATGAGGCCTTTTGACAAAGATGGCAGGATAATCTTCTCAACCAGCGCGGCGCGGCTTGCCTCAAATAGTAATGTCTCGCAAACCGCGTTTATGCCTTTATGCTTCGGATTAAGCAGGATTTCCCTTATCTTTTCGCTGAGCGGTATGCCGCCGGGTTCGCGCGTCAATACGCACTTATAACCTTCGCTTACAAGATAAGTATAAAGAAGCGAGGCCTGCGTTGTCTTGCCCGAGCCCTCCGGCCCTTCGAATGTTATGAATACGCCTTTTTTTGTTTTCATATCCTTCGACAAAGTTATCCACAGAGTAGCCGACGTTTAAACGTCGGCTACTACCATCTATCCTTTTATTCCACTCAGCTTGATACCTTCGACAAAGAACCTCTGGTTAAATACAAAGACTAAGATAACGGGGATCGTGACTAAAAGCGAGCCAGCCATAAGAAGGCTCCAGTCGGGCTGGGTATACTGGTAGACCTCCTGGAAATACGCAAGGCCTATGGGCAGGGTTTTCTTCTCTACCGATTCGGTAACTAGGAGCGGCCACATAAAATTATTCCATGAAGCCATAAATGTGAAAGTGGTCAAAGTCGCCAGAATCGGCTTCGAAAGAGGCAGAATTATCTTCCAGAAAATCCCGAACAAGCTGCATCCGTCTATCCTGGCCGCGTCCTCAAGGTCGCGCGGTATC
Organism: Candidatus Omnitrophota bacterium; assembly: GCA_043800065.1. Classification (GTDB taxonomy): domain Bacteria; phylum Omnitrophota; class Gorgyraeia; order JAHIPI01; family JAHIPI01; genus JAHIPI01. The sequence goes on along the minus strand of JAZDNG010000041.1, from coordinate 5,229 downwards.
CCCATAAAGAATTGGCGCAGCATGAATGTGCCGTAAGCGGTAAATATGGCCGGGATTATGAGCGCTTTGTACGAATCTATCCACCTGAAATGGACCATAAGTATATATACCGGGACGAGCGTCACCGAACCCGGTATCATCATCGTCGCAAGATACGAGAAAAATATCTTGTCCCTTCCGGGAAAAGTAAGGCGCGAAAATGCGTATGCCGCGAAGGCGCTCGTGAACACCTGCCCCAGTGTAACGGCAAGGGCAACGAGGATACTGTTAAGATAAAACCTCGCGAACGGCACTACTTTCCATACTTTAAAATAACTCGCCCACACTACCGGATCAGGTATCCATTTTGGCGGAAACGCGTATACCGCCTGCGGCTCTTTTAGCGATGTGGAGAGCATCCACAAAAACGGCAAAATCATGGTAATGCCGAAGAGGACGAGGAAGGCATAGGTAATGCCTTTAAAGATAAGCTCGCGTCTGGTTTTGCGCCGCTTGGATTCCGCAAGTTCCTTTGATATTAATTCTATATTTTTCATCTTTAAACATCCTTCGTATAGCGTATTGAGTATCGCGTATCGCGCATTTTACGCAATACGCAAAACGCACAACGCAATACGCTAATACTGTACCAGCTTCCCGCCAAATCGCCAGTTAATGATCGTTATTATGAATATAACAATAAACAGAAACCACGCCACGCTGGCGGCATATCCGACGTGGTGCCATTCGTATAGGTTATTGTATATATAGTACTCCAATGTCGTGGTAGCGCCGTTCGGGCCGCCGCGCGTCATTATATACGCCTGTTCAAACCCGCCCTGAAAGCCCCATATGATACTCATTATTGTTATAAAAAATGTGGTGGGGCTTATCATCGGCCAAGTAACAGACCAGAATTTCTGCCATCCGTTCGCGCCGTCTATTTCCGCCGCTTCATAGAAATCCTTGGGGATATTCTGCAGCGCCGCAAGATAGAGTATGGTATTATATCCGCCGATCGCGACCCACAGGCTCATAAACATAAGAGACGGTTTTGCCCACGCTATGGACGACAGCCACAAAGGCCCCTCCCATGCAAAGCCCAACATGCTGCCCAGCTTTGCAATCATGCTGTTTAGGAGCCCGAAATTCGGATTATATATCCATTGCCAGAGAAGGCATATAGCTACGCCGTTTGATATGGTGGGAAGAAAGTATATGGTCCTGAATGCCGTTATGCCCTTCAGCTTCCGGTTCATTATGATAGCGAGAATAAGCGACGAAAATATCTGTATGGGTATGACCATCATAAGAAAGATGGTGTTCCCGGTAAATTTCCAGAACTTAGGGTCATTGGCTGCCCATGCGCCGTTATGGCAATGAAACCCTAACAATTTAATAAAATTATCAAAGCCCACAAACTTCGTCGAGAGGACCTGAGGCCACGGCACAAGCTGCGCGTCCATAAAACTGAGGAAGAGTGACGCCAAAACAGGCAGCGATGTAAAGATGAGAAAACCGAGCAGGTTGGGCAGTAGAAATGTATACGCGATCGCCGATTCTATATTCTTGGCTTTCCAGGCTTTCACTCCACCCTCCATTTCGGGCCGTCTTTGGTATCCTCTATTATAATGCCCTCTTTTTCAAGACCTTTTCTTATGTCATCCGCCAATTTGTAATCCTTATTCTTTCTGGCTTCCTCGCGCGAGCGGACTTTTTCGCTTATTGTTTTTTCAAACTCGATCGGGATCTCTTTTTTTATAAACGTAAGCCCCAGCACCTTTGCCGTATCCTTTATGGTATCGGACAATTCTTTTAAAAGTGCCGATTTCACCGCCGGTTCTACGCCGCCGGAGGTGAGCGCCGAATTACCGGCCGTTACGGCTTCAAAAATTACCGCCAAAGCGTGCGCTGTATTGAAATCGTCTTCCATTGCCTTTTCAAATTCGGCGCGTATGGCTCCTACGGTTTCTGAACCGGATGATTTTTTGGCCGGCGCATTCTTGGAAACAAAGTCACCTGCCGCTTCAAGAAATATCCTGATCCTCAGAACGGCGGACCTTGCCGCTTCTATCGCCTCGTCAGTGAAATCTACGGGGCTTCTATAATGGCTTGATAAGAAAAATACCTTAAGGATATCCGGGTCTTTATACTTTTTTAGAAAATCGGCTATCGTAAGGTAATTCCCGAGCGACTTTGCCATCTTCTGGCCCCCTATAACAAGAAGGCCGTTATGCATCCAGCAGCGCGCAAATTTCTTTCCCGCGCCCTCTGACTGCGCAATCTCATTTTCATGATGCGGAAATATAAGGTCTATACCGCCGCCGTGGATATCAAACTCATCCCCGAGTATATCGGAGCTCATTACGGAACACTCGATGTGCCAGCCCGGGCGGCCTGCGCCCCAGGGGCTCGGCCAGGAAGGCTCATCTTCCTTTGCCTTTTTCCACAAAGCGAAGTCGAGCGCGTCTTTTTTATTCTCGCCGGAAATCACCCTTCGGCCGGACTCCATATTTTCAATGGACTGATTTGACAGCTTTCCGTAATCCTTGGCCTTTTTAATATCAAAATATACGTCGCCGGATGCCGCATACGCGGCACCGTTTTCTACAAGGCTCTCTATAAATTTGACCATTTTGGCTATGTAGGCCGTGGCTTTTGGCTCCGAGTCGGGCTCCATGATGCCGAGTGTTTCCATAGCCTTATGATATGAATCGAGATACTTGGAAGATACTTCGCTGACCGCGCTCAAAAGTTCCCGGCCTGCAAATTCTTTTTTCGCTTTATCTATTATCTTATCGTCCACATCCGTGACATTGCGGACGTATTTTACGCTGTAGCCTTTATATTTAAAATAATTGCGGACAACATCAAAAATAAAGGCCCCTCTTGCGTGGCCTATGTGCGGTTCGTCGTACACCGTGGGGCCGCATACGTATATCTTGACTACATTTTCGATTATGGGTTTAAATTCCTCTTTTTTACGCGAAAGGGAATTGTATACATAAATACTCATAAACTATTTTTTCTCGTGCCAGTCCTTGATTTCCGACTCTATCTTATCTATCTCTTCCTGCAGACGGTCCAGCGAATTTGCGAGGGGATCGGGCAATGATGTATAATCCAGATTTATTCCGGGTATCTTTTTGCCTTCTCTTTTGGTTATGCGTCCGGGTACGCCTACGACCGTAGAATTCGGCGGGACGTCCCTTACTACAACGGCATTTGCGCCTATGCTTACATTGTCGCCTATCGTTATATTGCCGAGGACCTTTGCCCCCGCCCCCACTACTATATTATTCCCCAAGGTCGGATGGCGCTTGCCCTTTTCTTTTCCTGTGCCGCCCAGCGTCACGCCTTGAAATAGCGTAACATTATACCCTACTATCGTCGTCTCCCCTATAACAACGCCCATGCCGTGGTCTATAAAGAGGTTTTTGCCTATCGTCGCGCCCGGATGGATCTCGATGCCTGTGATTAATTTCCCGAATTGCGAAAGAAGCCTCGGCAGGAAAGGTATTTTCGCCTTGTGAAGGGCGCGGGTTATCTTATGTATAACTATGGCGTGAAATCCTGAATACGTAAGCATTATCTCGATCGGGCTCGTCGCCGCAGGATCCCTCTCAAGGGCGGATTTTATCTCATTCTTGAAGAATGTGGCCGCCAATATTAAATAGAGGACTGCCAGGATTATAATCAAAACCAGAAATTCTAATATCACACCGAGTAAAAGCATTTCATTATCCCTTTTCTAGTAAAGCCGCGGCCTGAGCGGCTATCGCCTCACCTCTTCCGAGGGCACCGACGCCTTCGGTGGTAGTAGCCTTAATATTTACCTTCTCTTTATCTATATTAAGCGTCTCTGCAATAGATACCCGGATCTTCTCTCTAAAGGGGCTTATTTTCGGCTCTTCCATGACCATTATGATATCTATATTACCGATGCGCCATTTGTCCTTTTCCAGCATGGCATTTACTGTCTTTAGAAGCTCTTTGCTTGATATGCCTTTGTATTTAGGTTCGTAATCCGGAAAATGCTGGCCGATATCACCAAATCCGGCCGCGCCTAAAAGCGCGTCACATATGGCATGAAGCACTACATCAGCGTCGGAGTGGCCTTCCAGCCCTTTGGTATACGGGATCTCCACTCCTCCGAGAAAAAGCTTTCTTTCTTTTACTAAGCGATGAAAATCGTAACCTATGCCTATCCGTATCATAATCAATGCTGCCTTAACAGCGCTTGGGCTATTTTTAAATCCTCTACCGTCGTAATCTTAATATTCTTATAATCGCCTTTTACAATCTTGACCTTTCGGCCGGCGCACTCGACCAGCGCGGCATCATCCGTATAATATTTCCCGCGAGCCGCCTTCTTGTAAGCGCTTTCTATAATCTCCCGCCTGAAGGCCTGCGGTGTCTCGGCTTCCCACAAATGTCGCCGCTCGGGCGTATAGTTCACGAATGACCGGTCACAAGACACCTTTATGGTCGGTTTGACCGGGTGAGCTAAAATTGCCGCGCCGAATCTCGCTGCCGCATTAACGACTTTTTTGACAAGGCGGTTATCTACAAAAGGCCTTACGCCGTCATGTATCAATACGAGCCGCGTATCATTGCCGACGCGCGCTAAACCATTCTTGACCGATTGCGACCTCACGCGGCCGCCTTTTACTATATACCTTACTTTATTTATGCGGTACTTTTTAACGAGGCCCGCCGCTTTTTTTATTAACGGCCTATCCACCACCAGGATAATATCATTTATTACAGGAGAACGCTCAAAAGCCATAAGCGCATATGTCACCAACGGCCTCTTCCCCAATTTTACAAAGGGCTTTTTTTCCTTCGATTTAAACCTTCTTCCTTTCCCTGCCGCAACAACTATAGCTGTAGTCTTCAACGTCGCTTGTCACCTTCTTCGAGCTTGGCAAAGATCATCCTGCCGGCAGAGGTCTGAAGAACGCTAGTAACTATAACTTTGATGCCCTGCCCGATAAGATACCTGGCGTTATCCACAACGACCATGGTACCGTCGTCAAGATACGCAACACCCTGGTTGTATTCCTTGCCTTCCTTGGTGATCCTGATCTGCATTACCTCGCCGGGCAATACTACCGGCCTCAGCGCATTCGAAAGGTCGTTGATATTCAGCACCGTAACGCCCTGAAGTTCCGCTATCTTATTCAGATTATAATCATTTGTAACTATCTTGCCACTCAAGACTGTTGCCAGCTTTATCAGTTTTGCGTC
>JAZDNG010000040.1:0-56393 GCA_043800065.1 Candidatus Omnitrophota bacterium | reverse complement strand
GGCGCCAATGATGCCCACAACAGGATTGCGTGCGAGAAGGCCCCGTACTGCATCGCTTTCTTTTCGACGTTCAATCATGCTTTAAGTATACATTGAAAACTCGGTTTTGTCAACAGAATTTTCAATGTAATAAGATTAAGGAGTTTTTGGCGGGGTTTGAATAAACCAGAGGCATTGTGTCAAAAGTGTGCACAACATATAATAAATAGACAAAAGATCGAATCGGACTGGGCACTGTTTGGGCACCAAGGGGATTTGCTTTTGGTAGTGCGGTTGCAACTACTTATCAAATAAATAGTTACAACCGCCAAAAGTAATGGCGGGGACGACGGGGTTCTATTGGACGATATATTATCTATATGCGAATCAAGGAGTTACGAAAGCCAAGAATCAAAGTGTGCTAAAAGTGTGCTATCTTGTAAATCTTGAATATACTTTATTATCATACTTTCTCTTATTTTTAGCGAGAACCGCTCCTAATTTTCTACTCCGTTTACCAATATTCTGATAATCCTTGTCCTGTTACCATGTTATAACCGCATTCTTTAAATGCCTTCCATGGAATAGTATATTTGGTAAACGTAGGAGAGCCGTCGGAATCCATATACCCTCCAAAAAACACATCCATAAATTTCGGATGAGGTTCCCACCAATCCGCCCGAGTGGTAAAGTAAAATGTTTCTCCGCGTAAAAAACTTGGTACTCCGCAAGCTACCTCTTCGATTTCGCCGCCGTGGAGACGCCACATGAGTTTCTTTTCAATATCTTCGGCTTGCACGCCAAGTTCAGCATATTCTTTCGACTTGGTGTAATAGTCTATATATCGATTTATATCCGCAGTCATCAAGCTTTCTATTACTTCGCGGTTTCCCTCCATTTCGCCGAAATATTCATTTATCTCCTTTGTCACCCATTCAAGATGAACTTGCTCACCGAGCTTGGTGTCGCATGCAGGGTTTCTATCGTTATAAAACTTATCCATCTCAACGAGATGGGCCTTTTCAAATGCTTTAATACGTACAAAATCGGCATTAGTGCACCCCACATCTATAAAACTACGTCCCATTAACTGGCCGACATATTTTGCGTGCGGCCCTATACTTACATACATATAAATATAGCCAAGGGGCGCCTGCGGATCGGAATATACCGCAAGCGCCAGGCGGCATACCCCTGCAGTATTTAGCGGCCAGTCTTCATTATCGTCTCTTGATAGAACGGCAACAGTCTTTCCATTAACAATGCGGATCTTCTTTGTATTAGCATCAATTATACGGGTCTTCATACTTTCTGCAGAATCTTCGATGCATAATTTGCGCTTATTTATTTTATCACGAAGGTTGCCAAAACACTGCCGGCACATGAGAGAGCCCGAATGATATACAATAAGGCCGTTATTTGTATCTATAAGAAACTCAACCCCGGGATATAGGAATTTCTTATCCCTATCAAGTATGGCCTTCTGTTCCTTCACGTGTATCGCATTTCCGTATACGACATAATTGTGGTTTGGTTTGATTATTTTGATAACGCTTTCAACAGGTTTTTTGTTTAAATCATCTTTCTCTTTTTCCTGAAGCTCTAGTATCTCCTTCTCATGGGCAAGGTAGTCGTCCTGTGTTATTAAAAACTGAACATCTCTAATTGTGTCTTTCCAGGACAGTAGCTTCTTAAACTTCTCAGCCGGGTGGTTATGGGAAAATAAGAACATAACCTTCTCATTCTTTATTTCTTCAAGATCGATTACGCCTGTGAATAGACTATCGATGAGACCAAGCTCGGGCTTCTGATACGTCTCCCACTGAGGCGAAGGAGCTTCATTATCGTAATCAAATATCATAAGGCAACTGGGCAGCCGTACAGCAAAGCCATTATAATCAAGATGCCAGATTATCGCCTCTTCCTGTTTAAGCGGCATGTCCAACACGCGCTTGGCCGCTACGTGCTGCCAGGCTTGGGTATATTCCTTATCGACTTCGGAGCATACGGGTTGTGCAAGAAAAGATATAATAATGAAAACTAACATTATAATTGTTACTTTAGCTTCATTTGAGATTAGCCTTAAACGTGGAACGGCCTTATTATTCTTGTTTAACATAGAAACACCTCATCCGTCCTGCGTACTTACTTAGCCCGCCATCAGAGCATTTTTCGTAAAATAAGGGAAGAATATATTTGATGATTTATCATTCGTCTATATAATATTTATATTTATACAATGTTAATACGCCATTCTTGTCTGGTTTATAGAAATATATAACTTGATATTTTGCATCTCGTTCGCCACATTTATAAGTATCGTCCTCTAGCTCCTTATAATTTTCGTAGGTACGCTTAAGGGGATTCTTGTGACTGTTTGTTAATGCGGCTACCACAACGTCCGCCCATTCCGGTGATACAACAGTCCAGTCCTCTTTTATTGCTAACTCTTTTAAAGCAGAATAAGATGAAGGAAGATATGCTATGGCGTAGACTATCATTCTCTGCTTGGCAAAGAGTGTATTAGCAAACACAAACGTGATCAGCATTAAAAATAGGGTGTTTTTTTTCATTTTGTCAACAGCATATAAAAACCCCTTTTAAAGAGAACGACTATCTTTAGTTCGATTATAATATACCATATAATAAGGTGGAATGCAAAAAGTGTGGAAAATATAGCCAATAAAGCCAAGAATTCCAAGGGTTCTGGAGCTTAAAAATTATAGTGGCGGGGAGCAACGGAAGGTGTGCTAAAAGTGTGCCAAGATACCCAAAATAAAAAGGGATATTCAAGATATTTTGTGTTTTCTTTATCTTGGATATCCCTATTTTTTATACATGGCGGGGACGACGGGGGTCGAACCCGCGACCTTCAGATCGACAATCTGACGTTCTAACCAAACTGAACTACGTCCCCGAAATATGTAATGTGTAATGGCCCCTCCGCAGCTAAAATGCTCCTACTCGTCGCATTTCTTTACGCTGCTTCGGGACCAACTTTTCCTTCGGAAAAGTTGGTGGGCAAGACAGGAATTGAACCTGTAAGCCTTCCGGATGTAAGCCGGACGCGCTAACCAATTGCGCCACTTGCCCCTTTTTCTCCAAACAGGCGAATTATCGTATCACAAAAGGCATTGGATGTCAAGCGCAGTCAAATAGCTTAATCCGCTATTATACGCCGGTGACCTTGCCTATAACGCCCAGGGCGAATGCCATTACAAAGAGGGCTACGGTCTCAATAATACCCAAAACTATGATATAATTACCGAATCCTTTGTCCGTTGCGCCCAGAGCATCGGCTGCCACGGCCCCGGCCTTGCCCTGCATAAGCGCAGAGACACCGCAAGCTATGCCACAGAAGATCCCCAGCCCCCACAGGTAAAAACCGTGCGCCGCAGCTTCGGCAATCTTATTCATTATGATCATGCCGTAAATGGTCTGCGTAAGAGGGGCGCCCACAAACACTATGAGCATAAACGAGGCTGTTTTATTCTGCGCAAAGGCCCTTTTCCAGGCGCCAACCGCCGCCATGCCGGCATAGCCTGCGCCCAGCCCTGAGCCGACCGCGGAAAATGCCAACGCGCCGGCAAGCCCCAGATCTTTAAACTGAACCAAGACACTGTTATCCATAATCATTCTCCTTCAATGAGCCCACAACTTACAGAGCGAAGCGAATGTAAGTTGTCGCTTGTTATTAATTTTCAGGGCGAATTGAACCCCGCCCTTTTGATATCTAAAATCGCTCCCTTATTTTGCCCAAAAGGGCGGGGTTAAACAAATTATTTCTTTAAAGGTTTATATGAAAATCCGCTCCATGTAACTTCTAAGTGGCTGCAAAACTCAAGCACGTTAAGCCTTACGCCGTGTACCAGAATAGACATAGGGCCCAACAGCACGTTCAGCACTTGCCCTAAGATAAGGATCAAAGAGGTCGCGATACCCGCAAAAAAGTTGTTAAAGCCGATATCTAACGCGAGCTTATTAAAGGCATCCGCCACCGCAACAGTCGCAAGCCCGACGGCAAAGAGGCGGACATATGATACAATGTCAGTAAAGCTGTTAACGAGGTTTTTGAGAAGGCTGCCCAATCCGGCACCTATTCCCTTTATAATATTTCTGTTTGGGCTGGTAAATATTACCACTACTACGGCGCCGATTGATAAAAACCATAAGGCAAGTTTCGGAAAAGGATAAGCCAGAACCATAGTTCTTGCAAGGAAAAATGCTCCCCACAATATAAGCACCCATCCAAATTCAGATAATGCGGCAATCGAAGGCGATTTGATAACGGCCCGCCAGATATGAGCTATGCTTAGTTGGAACGCGCCGATCACAAAACAGATGTTTTGCATATTTTTGTAATCATTAAGCGCCGGCACAAGGGGCTTAAAATAAGGAGAAAGCCACTCCTGACCGAAAAATGTCCCTGTAAGGACGCCCCATATGATAGCGCAGAGGCTCAAGAGATAAAAAAGGATAGGAAGAGAATTATTATGAAGTATATTTTTAAGTTTGCGGTGAAAAATAAGAGTCAATATAAAATATACCAGCCCAAGCCCTGCGTCGCCTATAAGTATGCCGAAAAATATGGAAAAGAATATCAGAAACCACATACTTATGTCCAGCTCGCTGTATCCCGGCACGACCTCTATCATTTTGAATACAGGATTTATGATCGAAACCCATCTGGGGTTGCGTATCAATGTGGGTACTTTGTCCTCGTCGGAAACATCGTCCACTAAAAGTCCCCACTTCTCTCTTTTGGAAGCATCTCTGATCAACGCCTCCGCATCATGAGGAATAAACCCGCTTATATAAGCGATCTCACTATCTTCTCCCATGCCTTTCAGGGCCTGGTTGAATTCGAGTTCTTTCTCAAGTGATCTCTTTGCCTCCTGAAAAGTGTTTTTATAAGTTACAAACCGGCTTGCATCCCCTTTTATACTATCCATAATCTTGGCGTCTTCTGACAATCTGGCCCGCATCTTGTCACACCCCATCTTCGGAAGTGCTGCCTCTTTATAAGGAATATCTATGCGGCTCTGCGACGCAAGTACGCAATAAGCAAACTCTCCTTTTGTAAATATCTTTTTTACAAAAATGCCTTCGGGGACGGTATTCAGTTTCTTCGCCGGAATCTGATATAAGCCTATAAACATGCCCTTTTCAGAAAGCTCATTTATCGCCTCCGGTTCAAAATCGCCCCAACGTTCCCATTCAGTTATCATAGCTTTGAGAGTTACCGAATATTCTTTCAGCTGTTCAAATCTTTTGCGCGCGTCAATGATATGCAGCGCCGCACTTTTCCAGTCCTTGGCCGAACGCGGGGCCTTTACCGCAGTTTTATTTATGAAGGCCTGCTCGGATAGAATATTTATCGCTTCGCTTAACATGGATATATCGTTACTGATGGATTCAATCTCTTTACTAACGGGCGCCTTATGGTGCTCTACGTGCAGGATGCCGAGCGAGCGCAATTCGTTTATGGCGCCGTCAGCGTCTTTAGATTGCACCAGGACTGTGGTCCTTTTCATCGGAACGATCATGGTTCGACTCGCTTGGTTCGACTTCGCTCACCACAAGTTGCTCGCTCACCATTACCCTGAGCAAGCCCGTTAATATATTGTAAGGCGCGTCGAAGGGTCACGCCACCACCTCTTCTAATATCATCTCTTTTATTTTCCTCTTTGCTATCTTACTTCTGCCTACCGCATTCGCCATCTGGTCGCCTATGTATATTTTAATCAGCCTTATGGCCTCTTTTGCCTCAGGGATTTTGATCTTTTCAAAGAGATTGACCCGTTGGGTCGTGATACGCAGCTCATGTTTTAAGATACGTGTGCCCTCTTCGAGGATCTCTATCTTGTTCCTTGCGATTTCTATTTCGCGCAGGGCGTCAATGGCCACGTCTATCCACAGAGGTGTTAAAAAAAGATCATATTCGGCTACCGGAAAATCCACCTTCACAAAAAGCGGTATGTCCGCTCCGGCGATATTGCGGGTATCTTTCGTAAGCCGGCCGCTTTTTACGTATTTTCCCAGATCAAATCGCGCATCCGACAAGAGGCCCGCCCACGACATTGCGTTATTCATCTTTTCTTCTTCATCAAGCCGCTCTTTATCAAGAGCCGCCTGTTGATGTAAAATCTCGAGCTGAAGCTGTTGTTTTTTAAGCTGCAATGTAGGCAGATATCTCTCATACTGCCTCAGTGCATCGCGTTGTCTTTTTAACTCGCCTTTTGTCAGTTTGACTTTCGCCATATTTCACTAAACGCTAGACGCTAAACGCTGTTTTTCCGGCCAATGTTTTTCTATCATCGATTTCTTTATGCCCGTTTCTTCCGGCGTAAAACACTCGGCCATAATGTTCCAGCCCTTATCAAGCGCCTGTTCCAGCGGTATATTCACCTGTAAGGACATCATCTCCTTCTCAAAAAGCTTGCCGTATTTCATCAGTTTTTTGTCCCAATTGCTCATTTGAAAATCCATGGACTGCTTTTCAAGCGCCTCGCGGTAACTGGCGAATAATTGTATCATCGTATCCATTATGGTCCTATGGTCGTCGCGCGTCTTGCCGTTTACCTGTTGTTTTAGCCGGCTTAGCGAACCGAACGGCTCGATCACACCTCCTTTAAGATAGAATTGGCCTTCGGTTATATATCCCGTGTTGTCGGGCACAGGGTGAGTAACGTCATCACCCGGCATGGTAGTGGCCGCAAGTATGGTTATGGAACCGGCAGTGTCGAAATCTACAGCCTTTTCGTACCGCGCCGCAAGCTGGCTGTAAAGATCGCCCGGGTAACCGCGGTTGGAAGGCACCTGTTCCATCGTTATGGCTATCTCTTTAAGGGCGTCGCAGAAATTCGTCATATCGCTCAGGAGCACGAGAACCCGTTTACCTGCCAAAGCAAATTGTTCCGCAACCGCCAAACTTATATCGGGGACAAGAAGGCATTCTACGGTGGGGTCCGCCGCTGTGTGAATAAAAAATATGCATCTTGAAAGCGAACCGTGCTCTTCCAGAGTATCGCGGAAAAATAAGTAGTCGTCATACTTTAGCCCCATGCCGCCCAATATTATCACGTCGACTTCGGCCTGTATGGCTATCCTCGCCAATAAGTCGTTATAAGGCTCGCCCGCTATTGAAAATATGGGCAATTTTTGCGATACGACGAGAGAGTTAAAGACGTCTATCATGGGGATGCCTGTGCGCACCATCTTATTAGGTATGATGCGTTTTACCGGATTGACCGGAGGCCCGCCGATATCTATCATATTATCCGAGAGAGCAGGCCCTTTATCGAGCGGCTCGCCGCTTCCGTTAAATATGCGGCCCATAAGTTCTTCTCCGCTTGCAATGCGCATCGGATGGCCTAAAAACTTCACTTTATCGCCGGTAGATATGCCGCGGCTCCCCGCAAATACCTGAAGCGACACCCTCTTTCCGTCCAGGCGTATCACCTGCGCCAGAGACGTGCCCTGTTTTGTCGAGACCACTGCTATATCCATATAACTGACGTTCTCGGCTTCCACCGTAATGACGTCGCCCACTATCTGTATGATGTTTGTATATACTCTATCCATATATCAGGTCCTATCTGCTGTTTCGCTTTTTCTTATTATTTTACTTTCCAGTAAAGAAGTAATATCTTTTTCTGTCTTTTTGAAGGCGGCGCTATCCCACGCGCTCGAATTCCAGCCGCGGAATTCCTGTCTTAGCTTTTGGAAAAACTTGAGCGCCTCTTCCTTGTCCTCAAACTCAAATTCGGCGGTCAATATACCATAGATAAAATCGAATATATATTTCTGCCGATCCGCCGAGGTGGCTTCATCCACTTCGTCAAACGCATTCTGTTGAAGATAGACAAAATCTAAAAATTCACCTTTGAGATAATCGATATAATCCGATAGCGAGACCCCTTCCTCGCCTATAACTTTCATCATCTGCGCTACATCGTTATTCTTTCGCAGAATATCATGGCCGGCCTTCATGTCTTTTTCGTCTATGAAGCTTTTATATTTCGACCAGCTTGCCAGAGGATCTATGGCCGGATACCGTCTTTCGTCAGACCTTTTCCTTGATAGCCCGTGGAATGCCCCCACCACTTTAAGCGTCGCCTGGGTAACAGGTTCTTCAAAGTTCCCGCCGGCCGGGCTTACGGTGCCTCCTATTGTAACTGATCCGGTTCCGCCGTCATTCAGCTTTACCTCGCCGGCTCTTTCATAAAAAGATGCTATCCTGGATTCGAGGTACGCCGGGAATGCCTCCTCACCCGGTATTTCTTCAAGGCGGCCCGACATCTCTCTCATCGCCTGGGCCCATCGCGAGGTGGAATCGGCCAGTAAAAGAACATTCAGCCCCATTTGGCGGTAATATTCGGCTATTGTGACGGCTGTGTAGACACTGGCCTCTCTTGCGGCAACAGGCATGGAACTTGTATTGCATATTATGACTGTGCGGTCGCTCAGCGGCCTGCCGCTATTGGGATCTTTTATATCAGGAAATGTCTTGAGCGTCTCAACGACTTCGCCCGCTCTTTCGCCGCATGCGGCTATAACCACTATATCTGTCTGGGCGTGGCGGCTTGTCAATTGCTGCAGCACTGTCTTGCCGGCGCCGAAAGGCCCCGGTATGCAATATGTGCCGCCCCTGGAGACGGGGAATAATGAATCTATGATCCGCATCTTAGTAACAAGTGGTGCGGAGGGTTTCAACTTTTCGCTATACGCTTTTATGGGTATCTTGACCGGCCATACCTGCAACATCGTAACGTCGTATTTCTTGCCGTCGGAACTTTTTAACTGCGCTATTGATTCCTTTATATTATAACGACCCGGCTTGGCAATCTTTACAACCTCTAAAGGCCCCGCAATACCAAAAGGCGCCATTATATAATGCTTAAATATATGTTCAGGGACATATCCCAGCCAGCTTCCGGCTTTAATTATATCGCCTTCTTTTTTTACGGGCGTAAACTCCCACATAGTTTTGTCCGAAAGCGCATCTATATATTCGCCGCGCTTCAGGAAAAATCCGTGGGCCTTGGCAAGAAGATCGAGCGGGTTCTGCAGCCCGTCGAATATCGTGCCCAGAAGGCCCGGGCCGAGTTCCACAGAAAGAAGCTCGCCCGTAAACTCCGCTTCTTCGCCTACGCGTATGCCGAGCGTGCTTTCATATACCTGCATCTCGGCATTATTGCCCCTCACGCGGATGACTTCCGATTTAAGGCGCTCTTTCCCATGCAGAACATATGCGACCTCGTTCTGCACGATGAACGCATCTGTCTGGGCTGTCACCATATTGCCGTTGACTCTTACTATCTTACCTCTTCTTTGTCCTGCCATAACGTTGCCTTATAGTGAAGCGTTAGTGAAGTACCGCCGAAAGAAGTTTCTTTTTATCCGCGGTATTTATGTTGTGCCACTTTTCCAATAAAAATAATCTATAAGCATAAATTATAATGCGGTCCACGTCGAAATAATGGCCGACTTCCATATCTTCAAGCATGCGCCATCTTTCTTCATCGAGCAGCTTCTCGGATTCTACTAAAGAGGTAGCTTTCGAGGCCTGGAATGCCACATGTAAAGCGTACGGACTTACGTGGCCGTCTTCTCTTAAATATTTCATCGGATCCGCGTGCCTTTTCGGAGCACGCAGCCTTACAAGCTCATTCCGGAGCACTATCTCAAAATCGTGCCACGCTCTTAGTGTCGGCTGGCCGGTATCGTAATCAGCATCTATGGGCGCAAATGCCGTCTTTATCCTCTCCATGTCGGCTTCCGCTACGAAGCCGCTGCATATATCTATCAACTGTCCGGATGGAAACGGCGGTTTTGTCCCGAACTGCAGAAAAGGCAGGTTCGCCATAAGATAAGGATAATAATTAGACATTTAAAAGCTCTTTCAATTTCTGGTTCATGCGAAAACTTATATGCGCGGCAAGCGATTTATCCGTAAAGTCGAAGTAAGACTTCCCGGAGTCATAGCTTATTATAAAGCCGCCGGTTATTTCATCGGACCTTTTAAGCGTTATACCCCGCTTTATCTCGTCGCCCAGCTCTGCCATAAGAGACTTTTCCAGTTTTTCAATATCTTTTGAATTTGCCGAGATGATAACGTCTTCTTTCAAAGTTTTTGGCTCATCCTTTATTATCGCGTTTATCACTTTTGCCATTTCAGTGGGGGTAAGGGCTTCTCTCATACGTCCGGCCGTTATTTTAGAAAGCATAGAGTTTATCTCTTTGCGCAGGCTTATCATAAGATCCCGCCCCGCCTGCTTCAATGATGCATAGCCGCTCTCTTCCGTCTTCTTCGCGTCTTCTTTCCCTTTTTTTATTATATCGTCGGCCTTGCGCCTGGCGTCTTGTACGATGTTATCGGCGAGTTTTTTTGCCTTGTCTTCTATCGCCCGCGCCTTATCCTCGGCGGCCCTGATGCCTTCCTGGCGTATCTTTTCTATAAGGTTTTTGAGGTCTTCTGCCATAATTTTGATTACCTCCTAGAGCCCGGTTTCATGATAGGGATACATTCTTTGCAAAGCGGGCAGTCATTTTCTTCGAATGTTTCTATATTTAACGTCATGAGCGTCTTAAAAGGAACGCCGAAGTCGGTTGTCCCGCCGCTTCTGTCTATTATAGAAGCCATCCCTATAATCTCGCCGCCGGATTCTTTGATAAGGCGCGCCAGTTCTTTAAGCGAGCCGCCCGTTGTTGCGACATCTTCTAATAAAAGCACCTTTTCACCCGGATTTATACTGAACCCGCGCCGCAGCTTCATATGCCCTTCTTCCCGCTCGCCAAAGACGCACCTCACACCCAAAGAGCGGGCTACTTCATACGCTATTATTATACCACCTAGCGCCGGCCCCGCCACAACATCAATTTTATCTTTTCTAAATTTGTCGGCTATCGCTTTGCCGAGTTTTGCGGCATCTTCCGGATATTGCAGCACAAGCGCGCATTGAAGATAATGGCCGCTATGCAGGCCGCTTGTGAGCCTGAAGTGGCCGCTTAGAAAAGCATCCCGCTTTTTGAACATATCTATGATTTCAGCTCTTTCCATCGTCGCCCTTCGCTAATCGCCTATTTCGCTTATTATTTTTTCTGCGGCGGATTTCGGATCTTCCGCCGCTGTTATCGGCCTTCCTACGACAAGGTAATCCGCGCCGCTTTTTATAGCCTCTTTTGGGGTGGCCACCCTCTCCTGGTCATTCTTCCGGCTCCATAAAGGCCTGACCCCCGGCGTAACTATTAAAAAATCCTTTTTTAAGTTCTTTCTGAGCAGGGCCACTTCGCGAGGCGATGCTACGACACCGCTAAGGCCCGCCCGTTCCGCAAGTTTTGCGAGTCTTAATACCTCCTCCGGAACGGTGCCGTCTATTCCTATAGAGGAAATATCTTTGGCGCTCATCGATGTTAAAACCGTGACTCCCAATATTAAAGGAGGCGGCGTCTTAAGTCGCGACGCCTCTTCGCGAGACGCCTCTACGGCGCCTTTCATCATGTCGAACCCGCCCATTGTATGAACCGTAAACATGTGGATACCATGCCTTGTGATAACTTTGGATGCATGAATGACGGTGTTGGGGATATCGTAAAATTTAAGGTCCAAAAAGATCTTGCCGCCTTTTTGCCTTATCATATCTATCGCCTGAAAACCGCAGGAGATAAATAGTTCGCTCCCTATTTTGAATATCTTCACAACGGAGCGCAATTCGCCGACCAGCTTTTCCATTTCTTCCATGCTGTTGACATCGAGCGCTATTATGATTCGATCGCCTTTGGCCATAGTCCGTATCCCGTTGTTCGTATCTCGTATTTCGTTAAGTCTTTAATCTGCCGATGATATTATTTATATCTCTTATTTTATTCTCGCGCAAATAATTTTCTATACCGGTTATTATTTCGCAAGCAGCGTTCGGATTTACAAAATTAGCCGTACCTACCATAACGGCCTTTGCGCCGCAAAGAATGAATTCCAGGGCGTCCTTCCAGTCCATTATGCCGCCCATGCCTATTATCGGCACCCGTATGCGGCGATAGACCCTCCACACCATATGAAGCGCTATGGGCTTTATTGCGGGCCCGCTTAGGCCGCCGGTCATATTGCCCAATCTGCTTTCTCTAGTTTTTATATCGACGGCCATAGCCGTAATCGTATTTATTAACGATATGGCGTCAGTGCCTGCCGATTCCGCTGCTTTCGCTATTGAAACTATGTTCGTTACATTAGGCGACAATTTTGTTATGACAGTCTTTTTTGTCGCGCTCTTTACCGATTTTACGACCTCGGCCGTTAGAATTTCGTTTTGTGCTATCAATTCATTCGTCTGTATATTGGGACATGAGATATTTATTTCTATGCCGTCTATCTCTCTTACGGAATCGAGCCTTTTCGCAACTTCCGCGTATTCTTCTTTGCTTTCACCCGCGATGCTTACAATTATGGGTATTTTAAACTTGATCAATGCCGGCATCTTTTCTTTTAAGAATCTCTCAACGCCGGGGTTTTCAAGGCCTATTGAATTAAGCATACCGGCTGGCGTTTCCGCAACCCTCGGGGGTTTATTTCCCGCCCGCGCGTGAAGCGTTATGGTCTTCGTTACAATGGCGCCGAGCGATTTTATATCGGTGAGGCTTTCAAATTCATCGCCGTAGCCGAAGGTGCCGGAAGCAACCGTCACCGGGTTTTTCATTTCTATATTGCCGATTTTGATTTTCAAGTTTGATTTCATATGAGTTATCCACAGGGTAGTCGACGTTTAAACGTCGACTACTATCAACATATAATATCGCACAGCTTAAATACGGGGCCGTCTTTGCAGACTCTTTTATATCCCGCCTGTGTATCGACGGCGCACCCCAGACACGCCCCGAGGCCGCAGGCCATCCTCTCTTCAAGCGACACCTGAGATTCCATGCTGCATCCTTCCATTAATTTACAAAGTGCCTTTATCATGCCCATGGGCCCCGCGGCATAGATGCACATTTCGTGCCATTTGTATCTTTTTGAATGTATGATTTCGCGCGCCAGATCTGTGGCAAGGCAC
The DNA here is from genome assembly GCA_043800065.1 of Candidatus Omnitrophota bacterium. Lineage (GTDB taxonomy): Bacteria > Omnitrophota > Gorgyraeia > JAHIPI01 > JAHIPI01 > JAHIPI01. The sequence goes on along the minus strand of JAZDNG010000040.1, from coordinate 43,365 downwards.
TTTTTGCCCTGGCTTCCGTCTTCAGTCGCTATATACACTTCGGCGCCCAGTTTTTTAAATTCTTTACCACAAAGTATATGATTTTTTGTCTTTGCGCCCAATACGATTACGCTTTTCGTCTTATGTCTTTTCAGCTCCTCCGCAAGCCCGAGAAGCGGCGCAACGCCCATTCCGCCGGCGACGAGTATCTTGACCGAACCGCTATTTTTATATATCTTGAAACCGTTGCCGAGCGGCCCTATTATGTCCACGCTGCCGCCGGGTTTTTTCTTTGACAAGATCTTCGTGCCTCTGCCTGCGACATTATACAATATTTCGAGGGAACTTTTGCCTATTCTATGTATGCTTACCGGCCTTCGCAAAAGAGGGTCGCTTGAGCTGTCGCAGCGAATATGCAGAAACTGACCCGGGCACGCCGCCTTTGCAATTGCCGGCGCCAAAAGGGCCGTTTTGAAACAGCCCGGTTTGAGTTCCTTTTGCGTTAGTATTTTTGCTATTATGTGTTTTGCCATGTTTACCTACGGAGCAGGGGAGGTTTAAACCTCCCCTACCACTTCAAAAGAATGTCATTTGCTTATCTTCCTTTGTGCTGCCTTCCGCGAATACTTCTATTGTACCACATACGCCGTCATATCCGGAAATAACTTTTACTCTTTCTGCGCGCGCGTTTACTATTCCGGCCGGATAGCGCCGTCTTTCATTACTAAATTGCCGTTCGCAAATACCGTCTCTGCCCTGCCTTGTAATTCCCAGTTTATAAAAGGCGAGTTTTTCGCCTTGGATTCTACTGTTTCTTTCTTGTAAATATACTTTTTTGTCGGATCTATAATAACTATATTTGCCGGGGCCTTCTCTTTTAACGAGCCGCCTTCTATGCCCAATATCTTTGCCGGATTGGCCGACATCTTGAGTATGAGCTCCGTCCAGGAAAGCACTTTTTTATCGACCAACTCCATTACAGCCAAACTGAGGGCGGTCTCAAGGCCTATTATGCCGAAAGGCGCAAATTCGAACTCAACGTCCTTTTCTGAGTCTGTGTGGGGAGCGTGGTCAGTGGCTATTACGTCTATCGTGCCGTCCCGAAGGGCCTCTTTTATGGCGATAACGTCTTCTTTTGTCCTTAAAGGCGGATTCATCTTCGTATTGGTGTCATAAGTTACGCAGCAATCTTCCGTAAGGACAAAATAATGCGGGGCTGTCTCCGCTGTCACTTTTACGCCCTTTTTTTTCGCCTGCCGTATTATCTCCACCGATTCTTTCGTGCTTACGTGGGCGATATGAATAAGCGCTGCGGCTTTATCCGTTAATTCAATATCCCTTTTTATCCTTTGGTATTCGGCCTCACGCGGGACACCGCGCAATCCCATTTTCGTAGAGATAAAACCCTGGTTTATCACGCCGCGTCCGCTTATATTTTTGTCTTCGCAGTGGCTTATTAAAAGAAGGGACGACTCTTTTGCATCTTTCAGCGCCTTGCCCATAACGCCTGCATCATCGACGGATGAGCCGTCGTCGGAAACGGCTATAATCCCTTCTTTCTTCAGCGCATTGAAATCCGTGATTTTACATCCGGCGCGGTTTTCGGTAATGGCGCCCGCAATATACACTTTACAAAGCGCGTCCTTTTTTATTATATCTTTCAAGAGTTTGACTATTTTCGGGTTATCTATGGCTGGTTCCGTATTCGGCATTGAAAGAATGGCGGTAAATCCGCCTTTAATTGCTGCTCTTGTCCCTGTCAACACCGTCTCTTTATCTTCTCTGCCGGGCTCTCTTAAATGGACATGCATGTCCACAAGGCCGGGTGCTACAATTTTACCTTTGGCGTCTATCGTATCATCGGCTTTTACATCTATTGTTTTCGCTATTTTATCGATCTTGCCGTCAGAGATAAGTATATCCAGAATATCGTCTAGTTTATTTAGCGGGTCTACTACTCGCCCATTTTTTATTAGATATTTCACCACTAGCCTCTTTTGGCGTGCGATACAAGATAAAGAACAGCCATCCTTACCGCTATGCCGTTCGTAACCTGTTCGAGTATGACCGAGTTTGCGCCGTCGGCGACCTCGCTTGATATTTCGATGCCCCTGTTTATGGGGCCGGGGTGCATTACGACTATGTCTTTTTTACAATTTTTAAGCCGTTCTGTCGTAATACCGTATTTTTTGAAATAGTCTATCTTCGACGGAAAGGCGAGCGCCTCATCGCGTTCAAACTGCATGCGCAGCACATTGATCGCGTCGGCATCCTTTAACGCCACATCCACGTCGCTCGTTACCCTTACGCCTATCTTTTCTATCCCCTCGGGTATGAGAAGCGGCGGCGCGCAGACAGTTACTTTCGCGCCCAACTTGGTAAGACCCCACATATTAGACCTTGCGACGCGCGAATGGGCTATATCGCCTATTATGCTTACGTTTAAGCCGTCGAGTTTGCCGAATTTCTCTTTCAAGGTGAACATGTCGAGAAGCGCCTGCGTGGGATGTTCGTGCCAGCCGTCGCCCGCGTTCACAACACTTGACTTGACCGCCCGCGCCAGAATATTCGGCGCTCCGGAGCAGTTATGCCTCACGACTATTATGTCTATCTTAAGGGCCTCGATGTTTCTTCCCGTATCTATGAGTGTCTCCCCCTTTGTGACGCTAGAAGATTCTGTCGCGATATTTATGACATCGGCGGAGAGTCGTTTCGCCGCCAATTCAAAAGAGATCCTTGTCCTGGTAGAAGGTTCGTAGAAAAGGTTTACCACGGTTTTGCCGCGAAGCGCGGGCACTTTCTTAATCTGACGCGTGGTGACCTCTTTGAAGCTCCCGGCAGTGTATAAAATAAGTTCTATCTCTTCCGGCGAAAGATATTCAAGGCCAAGAAGGTCCTTTTTTGTCCATACAATCTTATTTTTCGTCTCGTTTTTCATTGCTTTTCAACCGTTTCGCAAATAATGACTTCGTCTTTACCGTCAACCTCGGACAGTTTGACTTCTATAACTTCTTTAAGTGATGTCGGCACGTTTTTACCGACATAATCGGCTCTTATGGGAAGCTCCCTGTGGCCTCTATCTATTAAAACAGCGAGTTGTATCTGGCTGGGCCTCCCGAAATCTATCAGGGCATCAAGGGCGCACCTTATTGTTCTGCCCGTATAAAGGACGTCGTCGGCAAGTATCACTTTTTTGCCGTCTATGTTGAAATCTATCTCTGTCGCGTGAACAACCGGCTGCTCAGCGATCTGCGTAAGGTCATCGCGGTATAGCGTTATATCAAGCGCGCCGACAGGCGGCTTTTCCCCGCTTATGGCTTCTATCTTATCCCGAAGGCGCTCTCCGATATATGCGCCGCGGCTCTTAATACCTATTATGGCGAGATTTGCCGTATCTTTATTCTTTTCAAGGACTTCGTGCGCAATGCGCGTGAGGGCTTTTTCTACGGCCTCTTTATCCATTATCTTTGCTTTTTCCTTTAAAGCCATGGGTGCTCCCCTTTTTTAGACAAAAAAATACCTGTTCACGCACCGCGAACAGGTCCAATTTTGATCTTATTACTTTTCATTTTTTTCCTTTCCCGGCCTCACAGGGCCGGAATTAAAAGGCTTTGTTGAAATCAATATTACCACACGGGCCTATTTTTGTCAAGTACTTTTTCAATGTTGATGTTACAATTTTAACGTAGTTAACATAATCAGGGTCTGACCCCAATTTTAATAAAGGCCTTTTTGTTCATCAGTAACCCCATGATTCCTCGCTAAATATAAAAGTTTTAGGAAACCATGCAATATGGCCGTCCACAAACAAAATATTACAACCCTTGTTGTGTCTATCGGAAATCCTTATAGGCAATGGTTTCATTATAGCGTCACCGCCATAACCGAAGTCTCCCCCCAGGCTATCTCCGACCATAATTCTTTCAGAAGGATTGGTTATTTCGCTAAGATGCAGACCTCCGCCTAAAGGATGTTCTGGATCTATAAAAGGACTCAGGCCTAGAGCATTATACCCATAATTGATCGTTGTCTGCCGAAGCGTTGTATATAGTCTATATTTTGGTTTTGAAGAAGGGCACTTCCATACATTTATATCATTCATATATTGTTCGATATCATTAAACCACCAGTGGTCATCGGGGATAAATGTAGTAGGGAACCTATCATTGTGTTCGTCCAGATAGAGATAAAATGCTATACCAATCTGCCGAAGATTATTAGTGCACTGGGCCCTTCGCGCGCCTTCCCTTGCTCTGCCCACGGCTGGCAATAACAATGCCGCGAGCACGCTTACGATGGCGATAACTACAAGTAATTCTATTAATGTGAAAGCTTTTTGTCTCAATTCTTCATTCCCGGATTGAACATGATTATGAGTTCACCCAGTATTTTTGTTTCGGAAAAATGCTTAACGGCCTCGCTTACTTTTTCTCGCCGCACTTCCTCAAACTTCTTGGTCACTTCTCGCGCGCATACTATATTGATATCGCCCATCACCTCTAATATATCATTAAGCATCTTAAGCAGGCGATGAGGCGATTCGTAAATTATAATAGTCCTTTCTTCCTCTTTGAGCGCTGCTAATTGTTTCCGTCTATGAACGGATTTATTGGAAAGGAACCCTTCGAACGCAAATTTATGGGTGGGCATGCCTGATATGCTTAAAGCCGCCAAAAAAGCTGACGGCCCGGGTATGGGTACGACCGAAATGCCTTCCCTTATAGCTTCTCGTATTATAGTAAAGCCTGGGTCTGATATGCCAGGCGTCCCCGAATCGGAGACGAGGGCTATATTTTTCCCTTTTTTAAGGGCGTCTATCAGAGGCTCGGTTTTTTTGACTTCGTTATATTGAAAATAGCTCGTGAGGGGCGTTCGTATGCCGTAGCGGCTTGTAAGTATTCTTGTGTGGCGGGTATCCTCGGCAGCTATAAGATCGACCTGCTTCAGCACCTCTATAGCGCGGAGCGTTATGTCCTCGAGATTGCCTATTGGGGTTGAAACTACATATAGCGTCCCGGCCATTTTAATCTTTATTCCACGGTTACGGATTTCGCCAGATTGCGCGGCTGGTCTATATCTTCTTTAAACTCGCGCGCGACGAAATACGCCAGAAGCTGTAAAGGCAAAGCAACCAAAAACGGGGTTAGGGTTTCTTCTTTTACGCGCGGGATCTCTATTATATATTCAGCGCCTACTTTTCTTATTTCCTCATCACCCTCCGTAGCTACAGCCACCACTATGCCGCGGCGCGCCCTTATTTCCATTATATTGGATATCATCTTTTCGTGCAACTTGGATTCGGGCGTTATGCATACTGTCCAGGGGTTTTCGTCTATCAGGGCAATCGGGCCGTGTTTCATCTCGCCGGCCGGGTAGCCTTCGGCGCTTATGTACGATATTTCCTTCAACTTAAGCGCCCCTTCCAGCGCGCTCGGGTAGTTTACATTTCGACCCAAAAACAAAAAGAAGCAGTTAGGGGCGCGTTTGCGCTCTTTTAGGTCTTTCTGATGGTATTCTTTCAGGCGTTTGTGATATTCCACATTGAAGTCATGCGCTTTCTCTATCATATTGGATTCTTCGGTCCCGTATCTTTTTAATATCTTACCCAAAAGATGCGGAATCTTTTTAAATTCGCTTAGGTACCTTGCTATCTCCTGCGGGCTCCTCTCGCCCCTAAGTCTTGCTAAATACAGGCTAAAAAGATAAAGAATAGCAAGTTGCGCCGTGTACGCCTTGGTGGATGCAACAGATATCTCGGGGCCGGCATGGGTATATATGACACCGTCGGCCTCGCGCGCGATGGACGAGCCCAGCACGTTTACTATGCCTATCACCGTCGCACCCTTTTGCTTTGCTTCTCTAAGCGCCGCGAGCGTGTCTGCCGTCTCGCCGGATTGGGATATGACTATTACAAGCGTATTTTTATCCACTATGGGGTTTCTATATCTGAATTCACTGGATGTATCGGCAAGGGCCGGAATATGCGCCAGCCATTCCAACATATACTTTCCGTTTAGGCCCGCATGATAGGCCGTTCCGCAAGCCACGATGGCTATTTTTTTGATCCTTTTGAGGATCTTTTCGCTTACTTTCAGTTCTTCGAAAAATATTTTATTACCACGGATCCTGCTTTTTAGGATATCCGAGGTTATCTTTGGCTGTTCGTGTATCTCCTTAAGCATAAAATGTTTGAAGCCGCCTTTTTCCGCCTGCGCTATGTCCCATTTTACTTTCGTCGTCTCTTTTTTAACCGCTTTGTTATTATAATCCGTGATTTTGACACCGGCGGAGGTGAGAGATACTATTTCATGATTATCAAGAAATATCGCTCTGTTTGTATATTTGAGTATCGCAGGGACATCGCTTGCTACAAAATTTTCCGATTTACCTATGCCCACTATAAGCGGGCTTTCGCATCGCGCGGCTACTATTCTGTTGGGTTCGTTCTTATGAACGACCGCTATCGCGTACGCGCCTTTTAAGCATTTGACGGCTTTTCTTACCGCTTCTTCCAAATCGCCATCGTAGTATTTTTCTATTAAGTGCGGGATGACTTCCGTATCAGTATAGGAGCGGAATTCGTGGCCTTCTTTTATGAGTTTTTCCTTAAGGTCCTGGTAGTTCTCTATAATACCGTTATGGACGAGCGCGATCTCTTTCTTACAGTCCCAATGAGGATGGGCATTCGCTTCGTTGGGAACACCGTGCGTGGCCCATCTTGAATGGCCCAAACTTACATGGCCGGTCAACGGGTTATCCGCCAGTTGTTTTTTAAGCACAACCAATTTGCCGGGTTTTTTGATTACTTCTATGCTGTGGTCATTAAGGACGGCTATGCCCGCAGAGTCATATCCTCGATATTCTAACCTGGTTAGACCCTCCAGAATAACATCCACCGCATCTCTATTTCCCACGTATCCTATTATCCCGCACATGTTGCTTTCCTTTTATTTTTGAAAGGGAAACATTAAATAGCTGGCGTCCCCATGGGGATTTTAGATGCGCCCCGACGCTGAACGCCTGTTTCACCACTATTTTCACCACTAATAAATGCTACTTTAGAGCCTGTTGTATCGGACTCTATTTTACGGTTTGCTTATCGAATCGCTTATTTCGACATTGGAAGCCGAGTCATAAGTCCAGCTGGATTTAGATACACTGTCTACGGTAAAAATAAAGGTGCCCGAATTTCTAGTTTTATCAGAATCGCATCGAGCTAATCCGGTAGTGTTTGTTATGGCTGAATCATTATCTGTAGTTAACCCGGTCCAGCGGCCGCTGACTAATGCTTCACTTACAGGCTGTCCATTGCTATCCACTATTTTTGTCTCTGCTGTGGCAAGGCTTAGCCCACCTTTAAAATTCTTAATGGACATATTGATAGAAGATATGTGCATCTTCTGTTCTTCTACGATGCCTCCTGTACCATATACCGCAAATTCGAATAAAGAATAACCCCAGGCGGCATTGCCACGTTCCGTAGCATGCATCCTTACATAGCGCGCGTTGACACTGAAGGAAATATTATCACTTCCCCCATTACCGGTGGTTGTTGAATAAACATCTATCCAGTTAGTGCCATCATCAGATATCTGTATATTATACGATTTTGCATAAGCGGCTTCCCAGTTCAGTATAACTTTTGTTATATCAGAGAAAGATCCTAAATCTACGCTTATCCATTGTGGGTCCGAGTTTGTTGAAGACCATCGCGTATTGAGATTATCATCGAAAGCCTTGGATGCTACAAGATCCGTCCCTGTCTCTACTGAAGAAGCTGTAGCATTCTTGTTTAAAGCAAGATTTATCAAATTATCGGGATTTAAGGTTGGAGTACCGGGATTGCCTTCAGAAACAAAATAAGGATCAGATAACGCTGCTCTAGGAGCTGCATTACCGGCAGAGTCTATTAACCAGTTTTCTTCTTTATCCATGTCAAACCATATAAAACATTTGACAAAAGGATATTCTGTCTTTAAAAGATTAAAAGCATCTTTTATCCAATCGCTTTTTCTCTTTCCTCCTCTTGGAGTTTCATGGGCACAAGCAAATTCTGCGATTATTATAGGTTTTTGAGTGCTAATTGCCCTTAATCTATTAAAAGAATTACTGTACTCATCTGTTTGATTATCAAATACCTGGCGAAAAGTCATCCAGCCTCCGTATTCTGCTCTATTCCAGTTATAGCCGTCGACTCCCAACCAATCGACGTAATTATCGCCCGGATAATAGTTCTGGAATTTATTCCAAGGTTCGCGCGGCCAATCAGAATTATTTACCGACCAGACCCACGCCACATTTGTGGCGCCGACCGCGGTAAAGATATCGTGAATGTGCCGCCAGGCATCAATATATACTTCAGGACCATCGGCTTTAGTGAGGTCCCCATAGCCATCAAGCATACCCCCGCCATTAGCGCCACCCGATCCGATATGCCAATCTCCGTTCATCTCACCGTCAAAACATATCCACAAAGGCTTGCCGAATGCCTTTGCTTCCTGAGCCCAATTTTGAATATAACTATCATATTCCCCATTAACAATATCGCGAAGGATAGGGACTTGAGCGTCTGTGCTCGGATGGATGTCAATATATGGAATCGTGGGAGAGGTATCGGTGCCATGATTATAAACACCTACAGCTTCTGCAAAAGGAAATTCATTAACGATCCGGCTATATATCTTAATACAACCTACTTTCCTTTGAATAACATTTTCATAGTTTACGATACCCTGCTCACCATGCCAGGGGTAAGTAGCCTCTTTCGCCCAATCAGCAATAAATGCGCCAATCTGGCAATCAGCATTAAGTTCGCTGACAAAAACCGGACCAAAGCAAAACATTAGAGTCGCAAAAGCAAAAATAGTAATTAATCTCTTAATCATCTTATACCTCCGATAGTTCACGATTTTTCCTTTTGAAGATTATAAAATAATAGTACGCCCTAGAGATAGGGTATCAAATAATCCTGTAAATGTCAAGGGAATAAGTCGCTTTGTATTCGCTTAATAGGATACACGGATAAAGTATCAATTAAAAACATGCCTTCACCACTATTTTTGGAATTGAAATGGCAGGAATACCTTGAGTATGCCTGAAAGGTATTGTTTTATTTTAATAGAGGTGATAATGCGTTTGCGGTAAGTGGTTGATATTATTTAAGATACATAAAAATAATATGGCGTCCCCATGGGGATTTGAACCCCAGTCGCAAGCTTGAAAAGCTCGTGTCCTAGGCCAGACTAGACGATGGGGACGCTGTGAAATTATTCTTTTGCGAAGAAATTATAAAGTTTTGCTACAAGCCAACCCGCTCCGAATCCGCCTGCGAAGCCGTAACACAGGCCCAGCATAGCGCCGCCGGTACTTATGTCATAGCCGGGTAATACGGAAGCCAGCGTATATAGACAATACTTGCCGTATGCCCTGGCCGTCCACAGCGAACCAAGAGTTAATAATAAAATAATTACACCACCTATCAGCCCTACGGAAAAACCTAAGGCCCTTGCGTTCAGCTTCATGGCGTCTCCCTTATTGACTTGCTTACACCTCCGCTGCGTGTCCCGCCTGTTCCACACCGCGTAGGTGTAAATGGTTTACTTTGCCGGTTCGGCTACTGTGTCCGTGTCTTCTTCCTTGACGACACTTGCCATGGTTACAACGCTGTCTTTTGAGTCAAGTTTTATTATTCGCACGCCTTGCGACGCGCGGCCGGTTATCCTTATGTCCTTTACGGCGCACCTGACTATCATGCCCTCATGGGTCATCAGCATGATATCATCTTTGTCGGAGGCCATTCTCAAGCCCACTACGGGGCCGTTCTTTGCCGTAATCTTCATGTTGATAACTCCGGAACCGCCTCGCGATGTCAGGCGATATTCAGAGACAGGCGTTCTTTTGCCGAAACCCTTCTCTGTAATACTCAATAAGGTCGCCTTCTTGTCCCTAACAACGGCCATACCGACTACCTCGTCTTTTTTGCCCAGCTTTATGCCGCGCACGCCTGTGGCATTTCTGCCCATGCTCCTCACCAGTTTCTCCGGGAAACGTACCGCTTTTCCTTCTTTAGTCGCGATAAATATCTCTTCGCCTTCCTCGGTAAGCTGGGTATTTATTAAGGCATCATCCTTCTCTATATTTATGGCATTTATGCCGCTGCGCCTTATATTTTCAAATTCCGTTAGTTCCGTCTTTTTAACGGTACCGTTCTTTGTCACCATAAATATATATCTTCCCGCTTTAAATTCTTTGACGGGCATACTTGACGCCGTCTTCTCGCCCTGCGCAAGGCTTAAAAGGTTTACAATGGCCTTGCCTTTCGACTGTCTGCTCGCCTGCGGGATATCATAAACTTTTAAAAGATGCGCTTTGCCTTTATCGGTAAAGAAGAGCATGCTCTCGTGCGTTGATGCTATAAATATGTCTTCGACGAAATCCTCTTCTCTCATCTCCGCGCCCGTCACGCCCTTGCCGCCCCTCTTCTGCTTGCGATATGACGAGACGGGGAGTCTTTTTATATAACCGGAATGGCTTATAGTGATGACAACGTCCTCCTCGGCTATTAAGTCTTCCATCTCAAGTTCTTCCACTTTACCCAGGATCGCAGTCTTCCTCTCATCGCCGAATTTGCTCTTTAAATCGAGCGCTTCTGTCTTTATTATCTCCAGCACCTTCTTTTCGCTCGCGAGAATGCTCTTGAAATATTCTATCTTTTTGAGAAGTTCCATGTATTCGTTGTCTATCTTTTCGCGCTCAAGATTTGTCAATCGTTGCAGCTGCATCTCAAGTATCGCCTGGGCTTGCCGTTCAGAAAATTCAAATTGTTCCATCAACGCGTCTTTTGCGGCCTTGGGGTCCTTAGACTTCTTTATTAAACTTATGATCTTATCGAGATTCTTCAGCGCTATCTTCAGGCCTTCTAGTATATGCGCCCTATCCTCCGCCTTTCGCAAATCAAACTTGGTTCTGTTGGTTATTATCTCTTTGCGGAATTTTATGTAATGCGCTATCACTTCCTTCAGGTTGAGCACTTCAGGGCGGTTATCGACGAGGGCGAGCATGATGATGCCGAATGTCGTCTGCATCTGCGTATGCTTATAAAGCTGGTTTAATATGACCTCGGCCGTCTGGTCGCGCTTGAGTTCTATGACTATGCGCATGCCGTCTTTGTCGGATTCGTCCCTTATGTCGCTTATGCCCTCTACGCGCTTCGACTGCACCAGATCCGCTATTGATTCGATCAGATTCGTCTTATTTACCTGGTAAGGTATTTCCGTTATCACTATTTGCTGCCTGCCGCTTTTCAGGTCTTCTGTATTGGCTTTCGCGTGAAGCGTGATTTTCCCGCGGCCCGTCTTATACGCCGATATTATGCCGTCCTTACCGCAGATTATGCCTCCCGTCGGAAAATCCGGCCCCTTTATATACTTCATCAAGTCTTTTATGTCGATATTAGGGTCGTCTATCACCGCCACGACACCATCAGTGATCTCTTTCAGATTGTGAGGCGGTATATTCGTCGCCATCCCGACCGCTATGCCGCTTGAACCGTTTATCAAAAGATTCGGCAGCGCCGCCGGCAATACCGTAGGCTCCTTTAGCGTGTCGTCGAAATTCGGGACAAATTTAACTGTCTCTTTATCTATATCGGCAAGTATCCAGTCTGTAATATGCGCGAGTCTGGCTTCTGTGTAACGCATCGCGGCTACCGCGTCTCCGTCAATCGAGTTATGCACGAATACCCCGTCCGCAAGCGCAAAGTTGTGTGTCTCATCTATCGTTAAGTCAAAAACATCTTCTTTGATGTTCAATTTTTTAACGCTTACGACCTTATGATTTAATACGGCTTCGGTTTTAGCTGCCGGTTGCTCGGCAGGAAGAATGTCTCTAGCATATAAAATCTCATATACATCGGAAATGTCTCCCCCAAAGTACTTTTCTAAGCCTTTGTCATAAGTAACAATGCCCTCGCCTTTTCTAGAGCCGTAATTAAGTCTTTCTTTCTCATAATGTTCCGAATTTATACGGCCATATTTTAATACGGCCTTTTCGCAAACTTTCAGAAATCTGCAACAATGAGCTTTTTTGCCATTTTCGGCAAGGATGGGCATAAACATGCTTCTGTAACCGGGGTTTTCCCGCCACCGCCTTCTATAATATTCCGCCATATGTGCTTTGTGGGCGGGGTTTTCCCAAAGCCTCTTTGATAGTTCTGCCATTTGTTTTCTTACGGCAGGTTTTTGAGCTCTTTCTCTATTAAGCTGAGTAATATGCGCCCTATGTTCCGGGTTGGCCCACATGCTATAAGAATGCTGCCGCGTAACCTCGGCCATATGGGCAGCATAGTTTTTATCCATCCATTTTATTTTCATCTCTTTTGACTTAAGCCCGCCTCGCCACGCGCTATGGCCTGGCTTTTTCCAAAGTTGCTTAAGCCGCTTGCTGGATGCTTCGCTCATATGTTGTTTGAATAACGGGTCTTCCCATTTATTCTTTACAGCCGCTATCATTTTCGCTCTATATTTAGGATTATCCCAATTCTTATGATTCAGTTCCTTGAATAAACGAGAATATTTTTCTCTTACGCCTTTAGTGCCCCAGTATTTGGCTCTGCCTTCGGCTAACCGTCGGACATATTCGGGATTGTTCTTGTGCCTGTCCGCCGTTAATTTATAAGGTCCCTGCCAGTGCCGTCCCCAGGGCAATCTTAGGATATTACCCGGATTATTATTGAGCTTGTTAAAATCGAGATGGTGTCTTACTTTCCCCGTGTTTTCCGCATAAATACGACGCGATATGTTCCATTCATCTGCAAGTCTATGCGCATAATCCCACTTGTTGGACGCTGGTTGGTAGATCATGGTGTAACCCGCCATATTCGGATCTTCCTCATGCGATGATAATCTGGCATACAAGGGCATAAGAGCTTCGCCCGGTTTTAAGTTCTTTGCTTCTTCATAAGTTCCGCCTCTCAACATAAATTTATGGTTAGGAGTACATCTTACCTTTGCGCCATTGTCTAGCTCAACTTCAACTAACGTGGCGTTCTTTTTCGTTATCCTTGGCAATCTAATTTCGGCTATCTTAACTCTGCCGTTCTCGCCGTTATAAGTATAAGTATAATTTTTCCTCCCTCTATCCGCTTCTTCGACTAGTTCGCGGAAAGACAGATTTCTACCGTCGGTAAGCTTTACCTTCGTATCACCTGTAAAACAACCAAAATTCCCCTGGCCGTCTATCAAAGGATACCGCAGCGAAAAATCCTGGACCATTCTCGCAAGGGCATCGTAAACCGCCATATCTCCGTGCGGGTGATATTTTCCGAGGCAGTTGTGAGAAATCATGCCGTTGGCAACAAATTCGTGCTCTGCCTCCACTTGCATATCGTATGTAACCGCCGCTGCTGCTTTCTCCACCGACACGACCTTCATAAAATATATGTCGTTCTCTATTGCCTGAGTTATAAAATCATAAAGCGGTGACTTTATCTTCTTCAGCTTTTCCTGAATACCCCAACTTATAATCTGCGACTTCCTAAGCGGCTTTTGCCTCACGTCTTTAGAGTAGCGGCTTTTGCAGCCGATTGCGTATTTCACGCCGGAACAGAATTTTTCACCTGACGCGGCAAGATACCAGCCGCCTCCTAAATGTTTTTCTGAGAGCTCGTTGAATACACTCTCACCGGCATATGGCATGATTTCGAATTTTGATTTCTTGAGCCGCTTTCCGCTCATTTCCCGGCACCGCGCTTGTTTTCCCCCGTCACTAAGACTGAGGCTCGATGCAAGCTGTGCCGCATTAACCCCTGCAAACTCCAGATTATGAAAGGCGAACCTGCTGTATACTTTTTTGCCGTTAATAATGCTGGGTTTATTCGTATTTTTACCCGCATATTTAACACCGAATATGCCCATATGCTGAAGAAGCAATTGTAATTGATCGACCAACTTCTCAGAAACAGAGCCATAATGAATTACCGCACGTTTTTTATGGACGCTCCCGTCTCCGTCCATAAGACCCGAAATAAAAGCGTATACAACGGCGGGGGGCGACATAAAAATCTGCTGCGGAATTTTTTTCGTGTGCGCTTTAAGCCCTATTAAACCAAAATTATCATTTAGGGACTTCATAATATATCGTCTGTTAATTCTCACCGCATACCCGCAATTCTCAACCGTCTCCCCTTTGATATTCCGGAAAGTATATGGTTGCTCTTCAATATTGGGCAAGTAATCGAATTCCTTCATTAATATGTCAGCTACTTTCTCTATAATTTTGCGGTTGTTGCAAGCAATGCCTATCCTGTGAGTATCTTTTCTCCGTCTGTTCTCTTCTGTCCAGCCCTCCGCAACAAATATGCCTAAAAGATAGGCAATATTTTCGTTTAGATATTCGGGGTTTAAGTCATGCGCTTTGCGTAATTTCACTTGCTCTTTTATGGCTGGGTAGCATGATCTTAACACAACATAATCGCCGCTTTCCATCTTATGCGCTTCTTTCCACTCGAATGCGAAGCCCTTGTTTAGCACCTTGAACTTCTGCGAAGGTGTAACCGTATTGCGCGTTCCGTTCTCGAGAGTTATTTCCAGCAGCTCTTTAGGCGGCATTTCATATAACTCGTTAACGTGTCTAAGGCCGCTTTGTGTATAGACTAGATCGCCGTGGCGTATATTCTGTATAGGCACAAGCCCTTTTGCCGTTGCCACAAGCGTGTCTTTCACAAAGCATTCCCCGACTATTCTCGCGCTCTTCTTATAGGGCTTGTTGTGTTCGAGGTTCAGGTCTTTCATCGCGTAAAGTATCCTGCGATGCACCGGCTTAAGCCCGTCGCGCACGTCCGGCAGGGCGCGGCCCACAATTACGCTCATGGCGTAACTTATGTAGGATTCCTTCATCTCGTCTTCAATATAAACCGGAACTATCTTTTCGTTTTTCGTATACATGCTTTATCCTTTTAAATATCCAAATTTCTAACCTGCGGGGCGTATTTATATATAAAAGCGCGCCGCGGCTCGACCTGGTCTCCCATGAGCACCGTAAACATCTCGTCCGCTTCGACGGCGTCCTCAAGGGTGACGTGGAGTATGGTCCTTTTCTCCGGATCCATGGTCGTCTCCCACAACTGTTGAGGATTCATCCCCCCCAAACCTTTATACCGCTGTATGGTCATACCCTTTCGCCCGGATTCTTTAACAAACGCCGCCAGTTCCCGCATGCTCGCGAGAGACCTCTTTTCATGTTCGGCCTCTACCTTAAAAAGGGGTTTCGGCTCTTTCTTGTCGGATTTTTTTACTTTGGCCGGTTCCTCTTCCACCACAGGGTCGTAATCCTCTATATCCATATTCATACTTTCTAATTTCTCAACAAGCTTCTCAATCTCGCGCGCCTCGAAAAGTTCAATAAGATCTATCGCCTTTGTAGCATCGTATGTCTCTCCGGAACTTTCTTTTCCGCCTTCCTCTTTAGCTGACTTGCCGCAGGCCTTCTTATGCTCCTTTTCCAGCTTCGCGGTTACTTCGGCTAGTTCCTTATCATCATATAAAAATATGTCTTCACCCTCCACTTTTGCCCTATAAATTGGTAATTTTTTGTCTTTTTTCTTGCGTAAAGATATAAATTTTGGGAACGGGACTCTCTTTTTTGAAATTGCCGTTGCCAGTCTGTCAAGCTCCACCAACACCTCCAGCATATTCAGAAGCTGCTTGCCTTCAAATACCTTTTTATCCTTAAGCCGGGTGAGCTGCATCCCCTCCGTGCCCAGTTCAAGCAGCAGGCTGTCCATGTCGCTTTCCGTGTCTATGTATTCCTCTCTTTTACCTCGCTTAACTCTGTAAAGGGGCGGTTGCGCTATGTATATATGGCCCTTTTCCACGAGTTTCGGCAGCTGCCGGTAGAAAAATGTTAAAAGGAGCGTTCTTATGTGTGAACCGTCCACGTCAGCGTCGCACATCAGTATGATCTTATTATAACGCAGATTTTCGATATTGAATTCCTCGCCGACGCTGGTTCCTAGCGCGCTTATCATCGTACGTATTTCTTCGTTTGAAAGGATCTTGTCCAGGCGCGCCTTTTCCACGTTTAATATCTTTCCTTTGAGGGGTAATATCGCCTGATAGCGCCTATCCCTCCCTTGTCTTGCCGAGCCCCCGGCGCTGTCGCCCTCCACCAGATACAATTCGCAAAGCGCCGCTTCCTTTTCCGAGCAATCGGCCAATTTCCCCGGGAGCGAACCGGAATCGAGCGCGCCTTTTCGCCGCGTCAGTTCTCGCGCTTTTCGCGCCGCGTCACGAGCGCGCGCGGCGAGTATCGCTTTATCCACTATCTTATTCGCGACCGAAGGGTTTTCCTCCATGTACGAACTTAATGATTCATTTGTAACCGCCTCTACTATACCTTCTACTTCGGAATTACCCAGTTTCGATTTAGTCTGCCCTTCAAACTGCGGATTCGGTACTTTAATGCTTAGGACGCAGGTGATGCCCTCCCGCACATCATCGCCGGAGAGGGGCACTTCGACGTTCTTTAATAAATTTTTATTCTTGCAATACTGGTTAAGCGTTCGGGTCAGCGCCGACTTCAAACCGCTCAGGTGCGTCCCGCCCTCGGGGGTGTTTATATTATTTACGAATGAAAATATCGTTTCGGTGTAGCCGTCATTGTATTGAAACGCGACTTCGACTTCTACATCGTCTTTCTTGCCCTGAAAAGAGACCACTTTATTATGCAAAGGCGTTTTATTTTTATTAAGATACTCCACAAAAGATGTTACGCCCCCTTTGAACTGGAATTTATTCTCCTTGTCAGTCTTTTCGTCTTTCAATTCTATTAAAAGGCCGCTGTTTAAAAACGCGAGCTCTCTTAATCTATTGGAAAGCGTCTCGAAACTGAATACTGTTTTGGGAAATATCTCTTTATCGGCCCTAAACGTTACTTTTGTGCCCGTTGAAGCGCTTTTGCCTATAACTGTCAATTTTGACGCGGTTTTGCCGCGTTTATATTCCTGGTGGTACACCTTATTATCGCGCCTTACCTCTACTTCGAGCCATTCGGAGAGCGCATTTACCACGCTAACGCCCACTCCATGCAAGCCGCCGGCGACTTTGTAGGTTCTGTGATCGAACTTTCCTCCGGCGTGGAGCGTTGTCAGCACCACCTCGACCGCCGGCTTTCCCTCGCCTTTATGGATATCTACCGGGATGCCCCTCCCATTGTCGTCCACTGTGACGCTATCGTCGGCATGGACGGTCACTTTAATGTGGTTGCAATGTCCGGCAAGCGCTTCGTCTACGGAATTATCTACCACCTCGTAAACAAGATGGTGCAGACCGGCAAGCCCCGTATCCCCTATGTACATGGCCGGCCTTTTGCGGACAGCCTCCACGCCCTCCAGAACCTGTATGGTCCGCGCGTCATACTCTCTGACCGCGGCGGAAGAGGTATCGTGCCCAAGAAGCGCTCCCTTTACCGGCTTTTCTTTTTTTGCCATCTATAGTTCTCCGATTCTAAATTGTAATTCTTTTATCTTGTCCTCGCCCAATATTTTTCTCATCTCCGCGAGCAGGGCCTCTTTCTTTAAGGTAAGCTCGTACAACCAGCTTGAGCCATCTACATTTATTACTAAGCGTTTCTTTCTGAGCGCGGCCGGTTTTGTGTGCTTAAATGCCGCTTCCCCCGCCGCTCTTTTCCATGCGGCTCCTATATCTTCGGTTGTGGGCCCGCTATCCTTGCTCAGCTTTTCTATCAGCGCCTTTATTACGCCGTCTATATGTGTTACCCTGGACTTCATCTCGTATCTCGTATCTTGTATCTCGTGAAGCGCTTCACGCTTCACGAACGACGTTTCACGAATCACGTCAACTGCATAGGCAGGACTACGTATATATATTTTTCTTTTGTCCTTATGACTCCGGGTTTTTCGGGGTCCTGAATTTCGAATCCTATCGTCTCTTCATTTAGACTCTTTAGCGCGTCCATTATATACTGGGGGTTAAAGCCTATGGAAAGTGAGGGCCCCTTATAGTCAACGCTCATCTCTTCCCTGGCCTCGCCTATATCCGGTGAATTTTTTGACACTACCATCTTATCTTTTTCTACATCTATCTTGATCGCCTGTGAATCCGGTGTCGTGAGAAGGCTGGCTCTTTTTGTGGCAAGCAAAAGTTTTTCCCTGTCCACGACGATCTTTTCTTTTACTTCTCTCGGTATAACTTGTTCGTAATTGGGGAATTCCCCTTCTATCAGCCTTGATATTATAATAATGTCCCCAAGATTGAACATCATTTGGTTCTCACTGAAAGACATGGTAACCTCACCGTCATCTTTTAGGTTTCTCAATAGTTCTTGGACAGCCTTGGTTGGAATTATAATGCTCTTTTCCATGTTCTTCTCAAGCGCCACTTCCTTTTCTATTAAGGCCAGGCGCCTTCCATCTGTCGCCACCATCCGGATCATATTCTTTTTTATCAGCATATGTACGCCGTTCAATATATACCTGGTCTCATCTCTGCTTATTGCGAATGCCGTCATGCTTAGCATGTTTTTTAACAGCGGCTGGTCCAGCTTCACCACATCTTTATTTTTAAATTCCGGTAATTTAGGGAATTCGTCTTTTGGTATACCCATGATTTTAAATTGGGTGTTCTCGCAGGTGATGTGCGCCATATTATTTTTCTTCACAGATATTGTGACGCTCGACTCCGGCAACTCTTTTATAATATCCGCAAATCTTTTAGCCGGTAAAGTGATTGAGCCGGCCGCGCTGACATTTACGGAAATAGTCGCGATTATTCCCACATCCAGATCTGTCCCGACTATATTTAGCCCACTTCCGGTAGTTTCTAATAATATGTTCGATAATATTGGT
This sequence comes from Candidatus Omnitrophota bacterium, assembly GCA_043800065.1. Lineage (GTDB taxonomy): Bacteria > Omnitrophota > Gorgyraeia > JAHIPI01 > JAHIPI01 > JAHIPI01. The sequence continues at coordinate 24,524 of JAZDNG010000040.1, read as the reverse complement.
AACGCGCTTCTGGTTGATACCGCGTTTTGAACAGCCGTTATGCCTCTTAATAATATGTTTTTACTTCCTTCTATTTTCATGTCCCCTCCAAGAAGTTTATATGATAACACAACTACTATACTTTAACAATTATAATTTATTAAAAAAATAGTAGTTGTAGTAGGGGCTGTGGATATGTGGATAACCACGCTATAGTTATCCACAATAATGGGTTAACAAAAGCATAACCCAGACCAAAAACTACTACAATCCCCAGCCAAATTCCCAAAAGGGGATTTTTTGGGCCACTTATAAGACTTATCAACACGTTATCCACAAAGAAAGCCCGGTCAATTAACCCCCGTTATAACCCCGGAGATCTTATTAATCATTTCCCGCGCACCCTTCTTCGCCTCTACGTCTTTGTGTATTTTCTCATAAGCATGCAAGACGGTGCTATGGTCTCTTCCACCGAACTGCTCGCCTATCTCAGGCAATGAAAAATCGGTCAAATCCCGCGCAAGATACATAGCCACCTGCCGCGGATACGCAATGGCCCTACTCCTCTTTTTACTGCGCATGTCAGCCAGTCTAATATCAAAGTACTGGGCGACTTTTTGCTGGATAGCGTCAATCGTTATTTTTTTGTTTTGCTCAATAAGAACATCCTTCAAGACTTCTTTAACAAGATCAAGATTGATCTCCTTACCTATAAGCTTTGCGTAGGCAACCACTCTAATAAGAGCGCCCTCCAACTCCCTTATATTGGAGCGGATCACCTCAGCTATAAAATACGTGACATCATCGGGAATGGTTATTAACGCTCTTTCGGCCTTTTTCCTCAGGATGGCGATGCGCGTTTCAATGTCGGGCGGCTGGATATCCGTGACCAAGCCCCACTCAAACCTGGAAATCAGCCTTTCTTCCAGGGCCGGTATGTCCTTAGGCGAGCGGTCACTGGACACCACTATCTGTTTGTGAGCGTCATAAAGCGTGTTGAATGTGTGGAAGAATTCTTCCTGCGTTGACTCCTTGCCGGCGATAAAATGGATATCGTCTATAAGCAGAAGGTCAACATTGCGGTACATTTCTCTAAATTTTAAGGTCGTCCTGTTTTGTATCGCGCTTATGAGCTGATTTGTAAACTTTTCGCTCGAGATATAGATGAATTTTATATTCGGTTTCTTCTGGAGCAAATAATGGCCTATCGCTTGCATGAGATGGGTTTTGCCAAGCCCCACTTTTCCGTATATGAATAGCGGGTTATACGCCTTGGCGGGAGATTCGCTCACAGCGAGCGCCGCCGCGTGGGCAAACCGGTTGCTTGGGCCCACAACAAAACTGTCAAAGGTGTTTTTTGGGTTTAATTTCGATTCATCGGTAGGCAGGTTCTTTTTGAAAAAAGGGAAAAGTGGTTTTTTTGGCTCTTCAACTACTTCGACTGCAGCCCCCGCAGCCAAAAGGGCGTCTTTAACGGCGTCTTCTCCCCCGGCTGGCGGTGGTTGCTGGGCCTTGTCGGGCAAGATCACAAACTCGAGCCCCACTTTTTTGCCGGAGGCCTTTCCCATCGAAGTAATGATGTGTTCCGTATAATGTTCTTCAACCCAATTCTTGAAAAATTTATTAGGCACACCTAAAACAACAGCTTTGTCGTTTATTTCCACAAAGATGATAGGCTCAAGCCAGGTTTGGTAGGTTTGCCCGCTGACATGTTCTTTGAGCAGTGCCAACGCCTGCTTCCATATAACATTCGATTCTTTATTCGTCATTTATTTTAGCTTGTCCACTTATCCACAATATTTACATTTCCGTAACTCGTTTAAACAGAAGGAGAAGCGCAAATATTTTAGGTTTACCCAAAGGTTATCAACACGTTATCCACAATAGCAAAACACACTTAAATGTGTTCTGCGGCTTCGCAAAAGACGCCAGGCGCGCGAAGTGCGTCCCATTATAACAAACATAATTTTTTTTTGCAAGAAAAAAATGAATGGTTAGGCTGTCATCGCGAGCGTTAGTCGCAGGCGTCGACAAAGTAATCTCATTTGAGATCCCTCGGATGCTTCTATTCGTCGCATTCTCGGGATAAATTCGGCCATATAAGTTACGTCACGATATGCTTAATAAAGGCTCCGTAACTTATGGCCTCATTTAAATTTTCTTGACTAATGCCGGGCGTATGGTATAATGTCGGCACTTTTACTGTGTGCGGTAGCCGAGGTTTAAACCTCGGCTACCGATGCACCCTTAATTTGCGACGAGAAAAGGCGGAGAACGATGAAAAAGACCTTAAGGACAAAATCAAACAGAAAAAGAAAGAGGGCCCAGGGTTTCAGGGCGAGAATGGCCACCCGCAACGGCCGTAAGGTGCTGAAGCGAAGAAGAAGAAGAGGCAAAAGAGTATTAACGGTATGAGCGAGCACTCATTCGGCAAGGCCTGCCGCCTGAAAAAGAGCTTCGAATTCCGACGGGTGCGGGAAAAAGGCACTTTATCAAGAGGAAAGATATTTTCCCTGTGTTTTATGAAGAACGGGTTGGACTGCCATCGCCTCGGGTTGTCTATAAGCAGTTCCGCGGTTCCATTGGCATCAAGCCGGACGCGGGTAAAGCGAATCATACGCGAGACTTTCAGGACAAGCAGAGACAGGATGAAAAGTGGGCCGTACGATATAGTTGTCTACATAAAAAGGCGGCATAGCGGCGCAATCGGCCCAGAAGCGGCAAAAAAAGACCTTATTTTTCTTATGGAAAGAGCAAAAGGATAATGTTTAATCACGTAGCCATGAAATGCATAGATTTTTATCATAAGTATTTGTCAATATTGAAGTTACCATCGTGCCGCTACCATCCCACATGTTCTCATTACACCAGAGAAGCGGTAGAGAAGTACGGGGTTCTCCGCGGTTTCGTTAAAGGCGCCTTACGCATTTTACGGTGCCATCCTTTTTCACGCAGCGGCTACGATCCGCTCGTATAATAAAGTAGGGGACGTTTGAACGTCCCCTACTATTTTTAACAATGGAGATTTATGGACAAAAAGACTATTTTAGCAGTTATTTTATCGGTTTTAGTAGTGATCGGCTACCAGGTGTATACCGCGAAATTTTATCCCGCCGCTCTGGAGACGGGTACAACCCAGGCGCCTGTTAACGAAATGTATCCTTTGCCCGGCGAGAAGCGAGGGGCGGGAGCCGTTGCAATATCAATAGCGTCGGAAGAGATTGCCGCCAGGGAACTGCCCGAGAAGATAATCATAAAAGAGACCGAAAAGTATATAGTAGAGCTGAGCAGCGTCGGCGGGTGCATAAAAGACATAAAGCTGAAAAACGGAGGCTATTCGTCGTCCGACAAAGGATCGGATTTAATAGCCATTCAAAAGCCGGAGAACACAATCTTCAACATGGAGGGTTTGGGATTCGGCGGGCTTTCAAAGACCGGTTTTAAAGTGGAAGAGAAGGGTAACGAGATAATATTCTCTTCTAAATTGGCCGGCGGGCTAGAGCTAGTAAAGAAGTATATTTTTTATAATTCCTTATATAACATGGACTTAGAAGTGTATATAAAAAATAATAGTAGCGCACAAGTGAGGGCATCTTACACAATAAATACCGCAGCGGATATCGGAGTGGACAGTAAGATGGATAAACGTTACATTCAGGCAGTTGCTGAAATAGACGGTAAAACCAAAAGGAATAGCGGCGCCAAGGGCAAGGGCCTTTTTCAAGAAGGAAGTATCGGGTACGCCGGGCTTCAGAATAGATATTTTTCCGTTATAGCCAAGAGCAATATACCGACGGACGGGCTGCTGGTAAAACGGCTTGACGATGGAAACATCTCATCAGCTATAAGCGTAAGCGAGTTTGCAATATTGCCGCAGTCGGTTTTGTCCCATAAATTTGTACTTTACGCGGGCCCGACCAGCAAAGAGATAATGAGCGAATATGGAATCGAGAGCGCCGCAAGCTTTGGCTTTCTTGGGGGCATCAGCAATGTTCTATTAGCCGCGCTGCGGCTTTTTCATAAGGTATTCAGAAACTGGGGCGTTGCGGTTATACTTTTATCCGTTCTGGTAAATCTGATTTTATTCCCGCTATCGCGCAAAAGTTACGAATCCATGAAGAAGATGCAAACAGTTCAGCCACATATGGATAAGCTAAGAGAGGAGCACAAAGACAACCCCCAGAAGCTAAACAAAGAGATCATGGAATTATATAAGAAGCATCAAGTAAATCCTATGGGCGGATGTCTGCCGCTTATTTTGCAGATGCCGGTTTTTATCGCCTTGTATCAGACTCTTATGAAATCCCTGGAATTGCGAGGTGCCAGGTTTTTGTGGATAAAAGATCTCTCTATGCCGGACGCGGTTTTACTGCCATTCAATCTGCCGTTGATAGGGGGTAGTATAAACATTCTGCCTATACTTATGGCAGGGGCCATGGTATTTCAGCAGAAATTTTCTACGGCAAAAGGGGCGGGGCAAAGCCAGCAGCAGAAGCAGCAACAACAGATGATGATCATAATGCCCGTCATATTTCTCTTTATTATGTATAATTTCCCGTCGGGGCTTGTGTTGTATTGGCTTGTAAATACTTTGTTGACAATGTTTGAGCAGCGTGCTATAATGCATTCGTAGTAAAAATAGGTACCCCAATAATGGCTAATGACATTATGAAAACTATAGAAGTTGAGGCAAGAACCACTAAAGAAGCGATCGACATAGCATTATACAGGCTTCATGTCACAAAAGATAAAGTCAACATAAAAGTTCTTTCCGAAGAGCATAAAGGCCTTTTTGGTATGGAAGGCCATAAACTTGCCAAAGTAAAAGTTACACTTAAAGAAATAAGCGTATAGGATGTTCCACGTGGAACATCCTTTGATTTAAGCAGTAAAGCGCACTTAAGTGTGCTCCTACAATAAGGTTACAATGGGCAGAGTAATATCTGTTTGCAATCAAAAAGGTGGAGTGGGGAAGACCACAACAGCGGTTAACCTCTCCACCTTTTTTGCTTTATCAGGCAAGAAGACATTATTGATAGATATGGATCCTCAGGGGAATGCTACGAGCGGCCTTGGCATTGACAAGGGGAAGATAGAGAAGACCATCTACCATGCGCTGATAGAGCAGAACAAGGTAGAAGAGATAGTAAATAATACACAAGTATCTAATTTATCTATAGTTCCATCTAATTTAAATCTCACAGGAGCAGAGGTGGAATTGGTGGGAATGATGGGCCGCGAATTTAAATTGAGGCACGCCATTGAAACAATACGGCAAGAATACGATTTCATAATACTTGATTCACCGCCGTCACTCGGCCTTCTGACCATCAATGCCCTTACCGCCAGTGATTCCGCACTTATACCTATCCAATGCGAATACTATGCGCTTGAAGGCCTGGGGCAATTGACAAAGACATTGGATCTTATCAGGAGAAATCTCAATCCGTCATTGCAGATAGAAGGCGTGCTTTTGACGATGGCGGATTACCGGACAAAACTTACCGGCGAAGTGATAGAAGAAGCGCGGGCCTTTTTCAAAGAAAAAGTTTACAGTACTGTCATCCCACGAAATATAAAATTGACAGAAGCGCCAAGTTTCGGCAAGCCCATCGCGCTCTATGATATGTCGTCGCAAGGCGCGCAGATGTACAAGCAATTGGCTGACGAGATTTTAGGATATAAAGTGTCGCAAGTACTTGATAATGTTAATGTTGTAGAAACGAAAAATATGGGAGAATGAAATGGAACGGAAGGCACTAGGCAGAGGATTAGGCGCTCTTATTCCAGAGCAGGAAATAGCCAGAGAAGACAGAATACTATATGTAGAACTCGGCAAAATAAGAGAGAACCCGCTACAACCGCGGGAAAAATTTGACCAAAAGAAACTGGACGATCTTATTGCTTCCATAAAGGAAAAAGGGGTAGTCCAGCCGGTCATAGTGCGCAGTAAGGACGGTGGGTATGAGCTTATAGCGGGAGAGCGGCGAATGAGGGCCGCCAGGGCGCTGGGCATGGAAAATATACCCGTGATTGTCAGGGATGTAAGTGACGCGGATGCGTTAGAGTTGGCATTAATAGAGAATATACAGCGGGAAGAGCTTAACGCCATAGAAGAGGCAAAGGCATTCCAGAAGCTGATGGCGGATTTCGGGTTTAGCCAGGAAGGGGTGGCCAAGGCAGTGGGGAAAGATCGCGCGACCGTAGCGAATACCATAAGATTATTGGGCCTGCCCAAAAGGGCGCAGGAGATGATAGCCGAGGGAGAACTTTCGCCGGGGCACGCAAAAGCGCTTCTTTCGCTTTCGGGCGAACACGCCATACTGAAATTGGCCAACAGCGTCGTTAAAAAAGGCCTGTCGGTCAGGGAAACAGAAAACCTCATATACAAGAAAAAGGTCGGTTCACCGTCGGAAAAGGTCCCGAAGGCAAAGGACCATAAGATAATGTTTTTTGAAGAAGAGATGCAGAGGTCGCTCGGTACAAAGGTGGCGATCAGACACGGGAAAAAACGCGGAGTCATTGCCGTAGACTATTATTCCCTCGAGGACCTTGAAAGGATTTATAATTTATTAAAAAAATGCGCGCGCGATTAGCTACTATGCTATAATAGTATTACTTGTAAGGAGCAGAAATGGAAGAGCAGACTTTAATATTAATAAAACCGGACGGTTTAAATAAGTCATTGACCGGCAATGTGCTTACGCGGCTTTCCGAGACAAAACTGGATATAGTAGCCGCAAAGATAGTGAAAGTCTCGCGCGAGTTGGCGGTTGCTCACTATAGCCACATGAAAGATAAGCCGTTTTTTGAGGAACTCATCAAATACATAATGGGCGACTACCATAAGCGCAAGGTGATGGCAATGGTATATCACGGCGAGGATGCCATTAGCAAGGTGCGCCAGATATGCGGCTCGACGAACCCCGAAGAGGCGGACCCGGTCTCCATAAGGGGCGCATATGGCAGGATTACGACCAAGGGCGTATACGAAAACGTTATCCACGCCTCTACCAACAAGGAGGATGCGGAGAAAGAAATAAAACTCTGGTTCGAGCCGGACGAAATAATCGTTGACGCGTATCCAAGTGGGGAAGTAGAAATAAAATCAATCAAGAAACGGGTGTGGGCATAAAATACGGAGATTTATGATACGGAGCATGACAGGATACGGCCGCGGCGAGGCGAAAGGCCGGTTCGGCGCCATAAAAGTCGAGATAAAGAGCCTCAATAATAAATTTTTTGACATTATCTCGAGATTGCCCGACGGCCTTAACATATTTGAGGACAGGGTAAGGGAGTACATACAGAAAAAGATAAAGAGAGGAAGGGTCAACCTTTCGGTAAATTATGACGAATCCCCGTCAAGGGCGCGAAAATATGCCACGCTGGACAGGAATTTGGCGTCGGCGCTTTTAAAAGAGATAAAATCTTTCGGCAAAGAGCATAATTTAAAGGGCGATATAGATATAAACCGGCTCATGATGCTGCCCGGCGTAATAACTTACGAAAACCCTAAGGCGGACACCGGCGAACTGTGGGCAAACCTAAAGAGAGCGCTGGACGAAGCCGTAAAGAGGCTGGATGAATCGCGCATGAGCGAAGGAAAGCGTCTTTCGAAAGACCTTTTTTTGCGAGTCGTTAAAATAGAAAAGGCAATCGATGCAATAGAAAAGCGCTCCTCAAAAAGCGTTGAACACTATAGGGCGGTGTTATCAAAAAGGATAAAAGAATTATCCGGAGGCGTTGAGATGGACAAGGAGCGGCTGGCGCAGGAAGTGGCATTGTACGCCAAAAACTGCGACATAACCGAGGAGATAACCCGGATAAAGAGCCACGCCATAAGTTTTGAAAAGTCCCTTACCTCCGGCGGAGAAAAGGGGAAGACCCTCGATTTCGTAGCGCAGGAACTCATAAGGGAAATAAATACCATAGGGTCCAAAGCGAACGATTTCCCGATATCAAACCATGTCATCGCCATAAAAGGCGAAATAGAAAAGATTCGCGAACAGTTAAAAAACATTGAATAAACTGCTCGTATTGCGTCGTGTGTATAGCGTATCGCGTAAAAACCGAAACGCAATACGCCATACGCAATACGCAATACTCAATACTCAATACGCAAAATGGCCAAAAGAAAAGGTAAGCTCTTCATAATCTCGGCGCCGAGCGGAAGCGGCAAGACGACATTGTGCGAATTGCTGAAAAAAAAGGTGCCGCGCCTCGCAAGGTCGGTATCGGTCACGACAAGGCCACCGCGCCGGGGCGAGAGAAACGGCCGCGATTACATATTTCTGACAAAAAAGGAATTCGAAAAAAAGAAAAGGGGCGGCGGCCTGCTTGAGTGGGCGAAGAACTTCGGCCGCTATTACGGCACTCCTAAAGGAAGAGTCCTCAAATTGCTTAAAAGCGGCAAGGATGTGATCCTTGCCATAGACGTCAAGGGGGCCATGAAGGTAAAGCGGCTGTATCCCGACGGAGTTTTTGTATTTATAGTTCCGCCGTCGCTCGACGAGTTAAAGAAGAGGCTGAAGCGCCGGGGTACGGACGGCGCAAAGGAGATCAAAAAAAGGATAGAGATAGCGAAAAAAGAGATGTCATACTTACCGATGTATAATTACGCGGTGGTAAACGAGAGTATAAATAAGGCCGTAGCAAAGTTGGGGGCCATAATTAAGAGCGAGAGACGAAAGATAAGGCGGTAAGAGGATATGATAGAAGAAAAAGATGTGTCATACGTTCCGTTAGAGGACCTGATGAAGAAAGTAGACAGTATTTACAGGCTTGTATTGATGGCTTCGCGCCGCGCCGTAGAGATAAGCGATACCGGCCAGAAACTTGTTGACATAAGTCCAAGGTTAAAGGCGACGACAGTCGCGCTTGAAGAAGTAAGGCAAGGCAAGATATCTTACATAGTACCTGAGAGCGACAAATAGTGGCTAAAAAAGCGAAGAACATACTGATAGGAGTAACGGCGAGCATAGCCGCCTATAAAAGCTGCGACATAATAAGGGCGCTCCGTAAGGCAGGGTATGAAACCAAAGCCGTGATGTCGCCCGACGCGAAACATTTTATTACGCCGCTTACCCTGCAGACGATATCGTGCAATGAAGTCGTGACCGATATGTTTGCGCCGCGGGAGAAGTGGGATATATATCACACTTCTTTAGCCGAATGGGCCGGCCTCATACTTATAGCCCCGGCCACAGCAGATATTATTTCCAAACTCGCCTGCGGCCTCGCGGATTGCGCTTTGAGCGCCGTGGTTTTGGCCTCGAGGGCAAAGGTCTTGATAGCTCCCGCCATGAACGAGAAAATGTATACCCACAAAGCTGTCCAGGAAAACATCACCAAACTCAAAAGGTTCGACTATAAATTTATAAGCCCCAAGCGCGGGTACCTGGCCTGCGGGTACGAAGGTATGGGCCACATCGCCGATACCGAAGATATTGTCAAGGCCGCAAAAGAAGCGCTTAAATGAAAACATTCCTCATCACAGCCGGACCCACCATAGAGCCCATAGACCCCGTAAGGTATATCTCAAATTATTCAACAGGAGAGATGGGTTATAAACTTGCCGCCGCGGCCAGGAAGCGGGGCAATAAAGTGGTGCTTATAAGCGGCCCGACGAAGCTTTTGCCGCCCAAGGGGGTAAAATTTATACCTGTCAAGACAGCGCTTGAGATGAGAAAGGCCGTGTTAAGGTATTTTCGCGGCGCGGATTGCGTTATAATGACAGCCGCAGTGGCCGACTTCAGGCCGGCGGATTTTTCCGGTAAAAAATTGAAAAAAGGGGCTAAAGAGGAATATTTTTTGCGGCTTTTGAGAAATTCGGACATACTTTCGGAGTTGGGCAGAAGAAAGGGTTCCAAGATTCTTATTGGCTATTCCCTCGAAACCGGTAATCACATAGAAAATGCCCGTCATAAGATGAAATCGAAAAACCTGGATCTTATTGTAGTAAATGGGGCAGGCAGGTTCTCCAGTCCTTTTGGCAAGGGCGAGAAAGACCTGGTCATAATATCTCGAAAAGGCGGACTGACAGCGTTTAAAGCCGTTACCAAGGAGAAAATAAGCCATATTTTACTTGACAAGATAGGAATTCTGTGGTAACCTTCTTATTAACTTAATATGGAATTTGTTATCAGTAAAAAAGGGAGGGGGAGATGTCTTTGAAAAAAGCGAAGAGAAGAGGATTTACACTGATAGAACTTCTTGTTGTCATAGCAATTATAGGTATATTGGCGGCATTTTTGACGCCGGCAGTTCAGAAGGCGCGTGAAAAAGCAAGGCGCACAAGCTGCGCCAGCAATCTACGTCAAATAGGCCTGGCACTGCATCTTTATGCCGGGGATAATAATGAGGCTTTTCCTTCCGGCGCAGCAGGAAGTGGAACCATGGGGGCTCTTTTCAGTGATTACGTTGATACCACCAAAGTATGGGATTGTCCGAGCGACCCTCTCAAATCGGGCTCGGCAGGTATAGCGACTGTAAGCGCATTAGAAGTTCTTACTAGCTCAAGCTATGCTTATAAAACCGCTCAAAGTGAAATGAACGTATCGACAGACGTTATCGCTTCCGACAGAGGCGTAGCGCTCGGCTCTCTGGCAACAACAGGGACCACCGTCAACCACAGCGCTGATGGAGTAAACGCTCTGTTTGTAGGCGGCCATGTAAAATGGGAAGGTACGGTCGGCTCGGCATCACCGCGGTTACTTAATACAGTAGATATTCTTAACGCAGCTGGTGGATGGCCATCGGTAGTGAATTAAAAAATGATGATATATAATTAATCCTTTGAAAAGCACTTAAGAATGAAGTAGTTTATCTTAAGTGCTTTTTAATTGAGGTCCCACCATTCTAACCTGGTTAGTCTAACCAGGTTAGAATAGGATTTCGGCGGCGTACCCAAGTGGCTAAGGGAGAAGTCTGCAAAACTTCGATCAGCGGTTCAATTCCGCTCGCCGCCTCCACTGAACGATTTGGTCTTCGGGGCCAAAAAGTAAGGAATGTGCTTTTTGCCCCTTCGACCCCGCCTTTGGCGGGGGCTCGCGCCCAAATCGTTTTAAGGAGACAACTTTTTAGTAAAAAAGTTTTCTCCTTAATGTTCCTCTTTCAAAAATAGGAGATTGATATTCGGGCAGCTGGCGCAGTTTTCGCCGGAGGCGGACCCGCCAACGTTTTGTGGCGGGGGCTAGCACAATACATTTGATATAATGGGCGGTTGGCGCAGTTTGGTTAGCGCGCCACGTTGACATCGTGGAGGTCAGTGGTTCGAGCCCACTACCGCCCACCAACTTTTGCAAAGCAAAAGTTAGTCCCGTGACCGAGGACGAAATGTCCGAGGAAATGCCGAGGCCATCCGGCCGAGGCGAGCGCCGTTAAGCAATGCGACGAATAGGAGCATTGTAGGCGCGGAGGGGCCATAAAATCAGTCGTAAGCCTTAAGTCGTAAGATCGATCTTAAAACTTAAGACTTAAGACTTAAAACTGTTTTAATTGCCGGGATGGTGAAACTGGCAAACACTCTGGACTTAAAATCCAGCGGGTGGTAACACCCTTGCGGGTTCAACTCCCGCTCCCGGCACCACCCTTCGACGCGGTCGCCGAAAGCGACCTTGCTCAGGGTGCCCCGAACAAACGAAGTGCGTCGAGGGGCACTGAACGATTCGATCTTCGGGGCCAAAATACAGGGTATTAATGATAATAAGCATAGATTACAAAGATTTGTTGAGGATCTTAAACAAGCATAAAGTTAAGTATCTAATAGTAGGGGCTTATGCGGTTATTTATTATACCGAACCGCGCTACACAAAGGATATCGACATTTGGGTAGATCCCGAAAAGAAAAATGCCGAGAGAGCTTATGAAGCGCTTAAGGAATTCGGCGCCCCCTTGAGAGGCATTACGGCCGAGAACTTTACCGATAAAAATTCGGTTTACCAGATAGGGATTGAACCGGTAAGAATCGATATAATAATGGGGCTTTCAAAAATAGATTTCAATTCAGCGTGGAAATGGAAAGCCGTTACGGACTTTGGCGGCGTCAAAGTAAATATTATCGGCAAAAAAGAACTTATCAGGGCAAAAAAAATAACAGGACGAAGCATGGATAAACTTGATGTCGAAAACCTGCGTTTCAAACCGAAGAAAAAAGGAAAATAAACATGCGTTCGCGTTCAAGTAAGCGTAAAATATGGGTAAGATTAGGTCCTATTAGCACGGCAGACCGAAGTTTTGATATCGAATTTTGGCAGGCACACAGTCCGGCTACGCGTTTTAGGGTAGCTTTTGATATGTTAAAAGATTTTTATAAAATAAGAGGTAAAAACATAAATGCTAATACGTTCCGGCTTCAGAAATCCGTTGAGAATCTTAAACAGGCATAAGGAATACCATGAATCTCGAGACACTCAGACATAGCGCGTCGCACATAATGGCGGATGCGGTGAAAGAATTGCATCCGGACGTCAAACTGGGCATAGGACCATCCATAGAAGACGGTTTCTACTATGATTTTGACCGGAAAGACGCATTTGTGCCAGAGGACCTTGCCAAAATAGAAGCAAAGATGCGCGAGATCATCTCCAAAGACGATAAATTCACCTGCGAGGAGATGAAAAAACAGGATGCCATCGCATTTTTCAAAAAGACGGGCGAAAAATATAAAGTCGAGATCATACAAGAACTCGAAGGCGATAAAATCACCATCTACAAACACGGAAAATTCACGGATTTATGTAAAGGTCCGCACGTAAACTCTACCGGCGAGGTAAAGAGTTTCAAATTGTTATCAATAGCCGGCGCGTACTGGCGCGGCAACGAAAATAACCCCATGCTTCAGCGCATCTATGGTACAGCATTCTCAAGCGATAAGGAGCTCGCGGAATATTTAAAATTTGTCGAAGAATCAAAGAAGCGAGACCACAGGAAACTAGGAAAAGAACTCGAGCTTTTCACCATACAGGACAATATCGGCGCCGGGCTCGTATTATATTATCCGAAAGGCGCGATGCTGCGTAGTATCATAGAAGACTTCATAAAAAAAGAGCACTTCAAAAGAGGCTACGAATTTGTCAGAAGCCCCCACATCATGAAAAGCGATATATGGGTTCAGTCGGGCCACTACGAATATTATAAAGAGAATATGTACATATTCAAAATAGAAAGCCAGGAGTTTGCCATTAAGCCGATGAATTGCCCCGGCCATATGCTCGTTTATAAATCGCGCGTCAGGAGCTACCGGGAGCTGCCTATAAAATTATTTGAGCTCGGCGATGTATACAGGCACGAAAAGTCCGGCGTCCTGCACGGCCTTCTGCGGGTAAGGGGTTTTACTCAGGACGATGCCCACATCTTCTGTCTTAGGGAGCAGGTCGAGGACGAGATAATAAAGGTCATAGATTTTGTCAAGGATGTGATGGATATTTTCGGATTTAAGGATATGGATATCGAAGTCAGCACACGGCCGTCAAAATATATCGGGAAAGTTGAGGACTGGGAAAGGGCCCAGGCGGCGCTTATCAATTCATTAAAGAGAAAAAAATTGAACTTCGAGATCTGCGAAGGCGAAGGCGCCTTCTACGGGCCGAAGATAGATATAAAGATAAAAGACGCGCTGAAGCGGCCGTGGCAATGTGCGACGATACAATGTGACTTTGCGCTTCCCGAGAGGTTTGACTTAAAATACACCAGCCAGGACGGAAAAGAAGAGAGGCCCATAATGCTCCACAGGGTGATACTCGGCTCACTCGAGCGCTTTATAGGCACTTTGATAGAGCATTATGCCGGAGAGTTTCCGCTCTGGCTCGCGCCGGTGCAGATGGTGCTTATACCGATATCTGATAAGCAAAACGAATACGCCGAGATCCTGCGGGAGAAGTTTTCTAAAGAAGATTTCAGGGTAGAAATCGACAAAAGGGACGAGAAGATGCAGAAGAAGATCAGGACCGCGGAATTGGAAAAGGTCCCCTATATGCTTATAGTGGGGGGAAAAGAGGCAAAGGCCGATAGCGTTTCGGTAAGGTCTAAAAAATCGGGCGACCTTGGGATTCTGAGGATCGAAGAATTTGTAAAGAAGATAAAGGAAGAAGTAAATAAAAAACGCTAGGTTAAGATCCTTCTCCCCTTCGGGGATCAGGATCAATTCGACCTTACAACTTACGTTCGTTTTACTCCGTAAGTTGTGGTCTCATTGAAAGGGGTGGTTCATATCCAGATCAGGATAAGAATAAACGAGAGTATACGTATAAAAGAAGTCAGGGTCATAGGCGAAAACAGTGAGCAGATAGGAGTATTGGCCACAAGTGAGGCGCTTCGCATGGCGAGAGAGCGTGGTTTTGACCTTGTGGAAATTTCGCCCAAATCCAATCCGCCCGTCTGCAGGATCATGGACTTCTCAAAATATAAATACGAACAGGAAAAGAAAGAGCGGCTTGCCCGGAAAAAACAGAAAGTGGTCCACATAAAAGAGATAAAAATAAAGCCGAATATCGAAGAAAACGATTACCAGGTCAAACTGAAGCATCTGAAACGTTTTCTAGAGCGGGGCGACAAGGCCAAAGTGACACTTGTGTTTCGAGGCAGAGAGATGGCGCATACCGATATCGGAATAAAGCTTATGAATAGATTGATGAAAGACCTAAGCGAGATCGCCGAACCCGAAAAGATGCCGACTTTAGAACACAGGGCGATGGTCCTCATAATAAACCCGAAATAAGTGAGACCCAGACTTACGGAGCGAAGCGCTCGTAAGTCTGAAGGTCGAACTTACCCTTGACATTTTGTCAATGTTTGCTCATATGTAAAATGTCAAGGGTTAAATTCGCCCTAACGGACAGAAATAAGAGACAACAACTTACGTCGCCGAGTTTCTAGGATAGTGGCTCCGTAAGTTGTGGGCTCATTTAAGGAGAATAATATGCCAAAAATGAAGACAAGAAAAGCTGTGGCAAAACGCTTCAAGATCACCAAATGGGGCAAGGTAAAGAGGATGCAGGCGGGCAAGAGCCACATATTGACGAAGAAAGAGAAAAAAAGAAAGAGGCGCCTTAGGCGCGGGGTACTTGTTTCAAGCGCTTTTGCGCGCAATATAAAGCGGCAGTTGCCGTACGGATAGTGAAGTAGGCGACGTTTAAACGTCGCCTACTCCGTAGACAAAATAAAGAACAGGAGAGCAACATGGCTAGAGTAAAACACGCGGTTTCTTCGAGGAGAAGGCGAAAGGCCGTATTAAAGCGGGCTAAAGGCGGTTACGGCGGCAGGAGTAAATTATACCGTACTGCCAAAGAGACTGTTATGCGCGCAATGGCCTACAGCTACAGGGACAGGAAGGTGAAAAAGAGGACTTTCAGGAGGCTTTGGATCGTGAGAATAAACGCGGCCTGTAGGATGCAGGGTATTTCTTACAGCAAGTTTATGAACGGCTTGAGGAAGATCAAAGCGGCGATAGACAGAAAGATCCTGGCTGATATGGCCGTCAACGATATGTCTTCGTTCGTTAAATTGGTCGAGGCGGTAAAAAAGGCGCCCGCATCGGCACGCCCGGTCAAAAAATAAGATAGCTTGGGACGGGATATGGAAGAAAAATTAAACCAGCTTGAGAAAGATATCTTAGAAGCGCTCGATAATGCCCAGACGGCGGAGAGCCTTGAGGAGATCCGCATAAAATATATGGGCAGAAAAGGCGAGCTTACCGAGATACTCAAAAATATAAAGAATGTGCCTTCGGCGGACCGGCCGCGTATCGGCGAGCGGGTAAATGCGCTCAAGAGGTCGCTGGAGGAGAAGATCCGGGAAAAATTGCAGACACTGGGGGGCAGAGAAAAGAGCCGAGAAAGTTTTATAGACCTTTCTCTGCCGGGATCAAGACGCGAAATAGGCTCCAAACATCCCCTTACTCAGATAATCGATGAGATATGCGGCGTCTTCGTAGGGCTAGGGTTTCGCATAGAAGAGGGGCCCGAAATAGAGACCGAATATTATAATTTTACAGCGCTCAATATCCCCGATGACCACCCTTCGAGAGAGACCTTCCATACATTTTTTCTCGATGTCCCGGCTGAAAGACATGAAGGCCGCGGCAAAGACTACAAAGTCCTTTTGAGAAGCCAGACTTCAACCGGACAGATCAGAGTCATGGAGAAAGAGAAGCCCCCGCTTCAGGTCATAATACCGGGCAGGGTTTATAGGCCCGACGCCACAGACGCGTCCCATTCTTTCATGTTTCATCAGGTGGAAGGCCTTATGGTGGACGAGGATATAAGGTTTTCGGACCTGAAGGGCGTGCTGGATCTCTTTTGCAAGTCGATGTTCGGAAAAAATGTTAAAACCAGATTCAGGCCGCACTACTTTCCGTTTACCGAGCCGAGTGCCGAGGTGGATGTCTCGTGCATAATCTGCGGCGGGAAAGGCTGCAGCGTTTGCGGCAAAAAGGGGTGGCTTGAAATATTGGGCGCGGGTATGGTGAGCCCGAAAGTATTTGAAGCCGTCGGGTATTCGCCGGAGAAATGGTCAGGTTTCGCCTTTGGCATGGGTGTAGAGCGCATAGCGATGCTCAAATGGGGCATCACCGATATTCGCCTCTTCTACGAAAACGATATGAGATTTTTGAAACAGTTTTAATATCAATTGGCAATTAATTGGTGCCAGACACCGATTAAACAGTTTTAGCAGGGGAGGTTTAAACCTCCCCTACAGGGCAGAGTAAATCATGAAAATAAGCTACAGCTGGCTAAAAGAATACATAGAGATAAAAGAGCCGCCGGGAAAACTCGCCGCCATACTTACAAATAGCGGCAGCGAGGTGAAGGCTATCGAGGCGATAGGCGGCGATTCCATTATGGACATAGAGATCACCCCGAATAGGAGCGATTGCCTGAATTATCTGGGGATAGCTCGCGAAATATCCGCCCTTACCGGCAAAAAAGTCAAGATGCCTCCTCTGAAAATAAAGTCCACAGTCCACGGTCCGCAGTCCACGGACAAGGTGCAATTTAGCGTTGAAATAAAAGATAAAACCTTATGCCCGCGGTATACCGCTAGATTAATCAGAAATGTCAAAGTAAAAGAATCCCCGGAATGGCTCAAAAAAAGAATCATTTCCATGGGGCTGAGGCCCGTTAATAATGTAGTGGATATAACCAATTTTGTGCTTTTTGAGACGGGCCAGCCGATGCACGCCTTCGATTACGATAAGATAAAAGGCAATGAAGTGATAATAAGACGCGCGGCCGAAGGCGAAAAGATACTTTCCATAGACAATATGACGCGAAAACTGGAAAAAGATACGCTCATAATCGCCGATAGCGAGCGGCCCATCGCTGTGGCCGGCGTAATGGGCGGGCTCAATACAGAGGTTTCGGCGGGCACGAAAAATATACTCCTTGAGAGCGCTTATTTTAATCCCGTATCCGTAAGAAGGACTTCCTATAAACTGGCGCTTAGCTCTGAGTCCAGCTACAGATTTGAACGCAGCGTAGACCCGGGCATGATTCTTCCCGCGTCTAACAGGGCCGCGGTTCTTATTGGCGAAATATGCGGCGGCAGGATGGCGGAACTGCTTGATAAAGGTGAAAAGCCCGGCAAAGACAGGAGCGTCGAACTAAGAGTAGAGCGCCTAAACAAAGTATTGAACCTCAAACTCACCGAATCCTATGTCAAAAAGGTGCTGGCGGGCCTATCGTTAAAGCCGGTATCAAAGAAAAAGGGAGTTATAAAAATATCCATACCAAGTTTCAGGCAGGACATAAAATATGAAATAGATATTATTGAAGAAGCCGCAAGGATGTACGGCTACGATAGAATAGGTACAACCATACCCAGAATAGTCCCGAACCCACAAAGAAAGCCCTTCTTATGGCAGCTGAAAACAGAGACGAGGGGTATCCTTACTTCGCTCGGCCTTAATGAGATTATGACATACGGCCTTACAAGCCAGGTGAATCTACACAAAGCATTTGGCCTGGAAATACCCGAAGCAATAGCCGTGAAAAATTATCTAAGCGTAGACCAGGAGCTGATGCGCCCGTCAATTTTACCCGGCGCTCTCAGCGTTTTAAGCCGCAATATAAACCGGGGCATAAAGGATTTAAAGATATTCGAAATAGGCAATGTATACGGGAAAAATTATCATTATGAAAGTGCGCATTTGTGCATAGCCCTGACAGGACTTTTTTCCGACGATTGGCAAAGGGAGAAATCTCCGCTTACATTGTTTGATCTAAGGGGAATTCTGGACACATTGTTCTCAAGACTTGGGATATCTCACGGCAAGATTGAGATCGGAACGGGGAAAAGGCCGCAGATATTTTACGACAAAAAATATATTGGCTATCTCGCAGCGCTGGATAAAAAGATTCTCGACGCATTCGACTTGACGGAAAGCGTTTTTGCCACCGAGATAGACCTTAATATATTAAAGCACTACGCTAATCTCGAGAAGAAATTCCGGGATATACCAAAATACCCCTCCATAAAAAGAGACGTATCGTTAATAGCCCCTCAAGGAGTCACTTTCAAAAGCATTATTTCGCTTGTATTCCAAAAGAGCGCGGATTTGGTGGAGAATGTAGAGCTTCTTGACAGGTATTCCGGCAAACAGATACCCGAAGGACATCAGGGGCTCGCTTTTCGCATAGAGTACAGAGCCAAGGCAAGGACCCTTACTTCGGAAGAAGTGGATAAGATCCATTTCGCTATCAGGAATTCCCTCGTCGAAGAATTAGGTGTTGTGCTGCGGTAAACTAGTAGCGGAGGTTTAAACCTCCGCTACTAGTTGAAATAACATTCCATATGTGATATACTTCCTTATAGAAGTTCCCTGCTTTGCGCGCGAGAAGAAAACGAAAAATCTGAACCAACAAATTTATAAAGGGAACCTAACTTCGCATATGGCATGCATGTTCCCCATGTAGCGGAAGCGCGGGGAAAGCGTAAAGTATGCGGGAGGGTGCCCACTTGTAATTAACAGGTTCACAGATTTGACGTTTCCACGGCATGGCGGGGACGTTACGGCCCCGCACGCTTTGCTTCGCATAGCGAAGCATGCGGGGTTTTTATATCGAGTATATATGGACGTATTTAAGGCCAAAAAAGGTTTTACCCTTATAGAACTCTTGGTAACAATCGTTATAATCGGCGTAATGCTTGCTATTATGGTACCGGTAGTCGGGAAAGCCCGTTCGAGCGCTAACGTCGTTTTATGCGCCAGCAATCTCCGTCAGCTGTTATTAGCCGCTATTTTATTTGCAGAGGACAGAGGCTGCTATCCAAGAAGTTATCTGCCGTCTGCGCCGGCGGGGACAGGTTATGCCGCTGAACCCGATTTCTTTCCTAATTATCTCGACGGTGATAAGGGAGTATTGCGTTGTCCCGAAGTAAAGGGCTATTTTAATGATGACCCGCCGGTATTTTCATACGGATGGTTCTGGGGCAGGATAGAGCCCGCTTTAGTCGGAGCAGCATTCCCTTACGACATGGAAAAAGAATCATCTCTGGTCCCTATGTTTGCGGATTCGGACTATCCGATAATCAGCAATCAGTATGCGCTGGACAAAATAGGTGCATATTATGGGGATGAGACAAGCCCCAATAATCCGGTCGATTTTGACGGAAACGGAAATATTAACCTGCTCGATCTGGGGGTATTAGGGGACTATCACCAGGCGTTTGGCTATCGCCATCGCAGACGCGCGAATATCATATACTTTGACGGCCACATAGAAAGTATAAAGCAATAAGGTCAGCAAATGGATCTATTTGAGAACAAAAAAATGGCTAACGACAAAAGCAGGCAATTGCCCTTAGCGGCAAAGATGAGGCCGTTAAATCTCGATGAATTCGCGGGGCAGGGCCACATACTTGCCGAGGGCAAGCTCCTGCGCCGCGCGATAGGGTCGGGTAAATTCGGCTCTCTCATCTTCGATGGGCCGCCCGGCTGCGGTAAGACAGCGCTCGCTTACCTTATAACAGAGATGCGCAATCTGCATTTTTTTCGCATCAATGCCGTGACGAGCAATGTGGCGGAGATGAGGAAGCTTATAGACGCCGCGAAAGGTAACTTCAAAATCGACGGCGGAAAGACCATACTCTTTATAGACGAGATACACCGTTTCAATAAGGCTCAGCAGGATATATTGATGCCGGATGTTGAGCAGGGCAACCCCATTCTTATAGGCACGACCACGCATAATCCTTTCTTTTCCATAATCTCGCCTTTATTGTCGCGTTCGCTCGTATTCGAATTCAAGCCGCTGAAAGAAGAGGATATTTTAGATATACTGAAACGCGCCGCAAAAGATAAAGAGAGAGGATTCGGTAATTCAAAACTCAAATTTGACGATAAAGCGCTTTTGCACATCGCAAGATTATCCGACGGAGATGCCCGCCGCGCCTTAAACGCGCTTGAAGTAGGCGCCCTTACGACAAAACCGGATAAAGATGGAAGTATCCATTTTACGCTAAAAGTCGCTGAGGAATCCATCCAGAAAAAAGCGATAGTCTATGATAAGGATGAAGATGGCCATTATGATACGATTTCGGCTTTTATCAAGAGCATGAGGGGAACTGACCCTGATGCGGCCTTATACTGGCTTGCAAAGATGCTTTATGCCGGTGAAGACCCGCGCTTTATAGCAAGGCGGATCGTAATATGCGCCGCAGAAGACGTTGGCAATGCCGACCCGCAGGCGCTGGTAGTGGCTAATGCGGCTTTGCAGATATCGGAATTCGTCGGACTCCCTGAAGCGCGCATACCGCTTGCGCAGGCAGCCGTATATATCGCATGTGCTCCGAAGAGCAATGCCGCGTATATAGGGCTTGAAAACGCCACGAAAGATATAGAAGAAAACGCTACGCAGGAAGTCCCGGATCATCTCAAAGACGCCTCCTATCACGGCGCCGAAAAACTGGGCCACGGCATAGGTTATAAATACGCGCACAGTTACGATAAACATTACGTAAAGCAGGAATATACAATAAAAGACAAAAAGTACTATTTCCCGACAGAAATAGGCTACGAAAAGAAGATAAAAGAGTGGCTGGAGCACTTGAAGAAATAGTACACATTTACATAGGGGACGTTTCCCTTTATCCTAACCAGGCTCCAATAAATAAGTTACAACACGTCGTTTTCCACGCCAAGCTTGCCCAAAAAATTTTGAAAGAAATATTTCTGTAAATCCAGGTGGAAAATGAGCGTTTGTATCTTCTTGAGCGGCAATGTGATATAACAAAGGGAAACGTCCCCTACCCCGTTCTCATATTATTGTCAACCCACAACATATAATAAGTTGACAATATGCTTCTTCGCAAGTAAAATAGGCCTAGTATGAGATCGAGGCCTATTTTTTTTATCCGCCTACGCCAAGTACTTTCCGTGCTTGGCTTCGGCGGATGTCGCTGGAGCTCCATAATCTTTATGGCTATTCTCGCCGCAAGGCCTTCATATGCCGGGCCCGACGAGGTTTTATTGCCGCCCATAATCATTACCCCCTCAAGAACGCCGGAAGAGACTTCCTCGCGGAGTGTCAGTTATATAAAAGAGGAAGATTTTGATAAGATAACAGGCACTTCCATAAACGATATCGTCAAAAGCCTCGACACTGTCGATCTGCGTCAGCGCGGTTTTAACGGCGTGCAGGCCGACCTTAATATACGCGGAGCGACTTTTGAAGAGTCGTCCGTTCTCATAAATGGTGTGAGGGTAAACGACTCGCAGACCGGCCACCATAACATGGATATTCCGCTTACTTCCTTTGACCTCGAAAGCGTAGAGCTGATGCGCGGAGGGGCCTCGGCGCTCTACGGCCCGGATGCGTTCGGAGGGGTCTTGAACGTCATTACAAAAAAGCCCGGCGAACGCGGTGTGATTGCCGCATTTTCCGGCGGCAGTAATGATTTTTTAAGGGAAGCCGTTTCTATTAACCAGCCCGTAAAAAGGCTGAAAAACAGGGTTTCGTTTGAAAGGAGAGATTCTAC
The DNA here is from genome assembly GCA_043800065.1 of Candidatus Omnitrophota bacterium. Lineage (GTDB taxonomy): Bacteria > Omnitrophota > Gorgyraeia > JAHIPI01 > JAHIPI01 > JAHIPI01. The sequence continues at coordinate 2,567 of JAZDNG010000040.1, read as the reverse complement.
CGGATACCGCGGTAAGCCGACAGCCTTTCATATCACAACAGCGTCGGTCGACTCACTTTTAAAGCTCGACGAAGGAGAGCTGGAGTTTATAGGAGGCTATGCGTATAAGGATTTCGGGGCGAGCACATTTTACTCGAGCCTCTATCCTAATGAGCACGAATCCACCGATACGCGGCTTGGCATAATAAGAGGAAAGTTCGAGAGGGATATGGTCACAGTAGAGCCGAAACTCTATTACAGGCGCCACTGGGACAGATTCATTCTTGATAATGACAGGCCGTTCTGGTATAGAAATACCCATAAGACGTATACGCTGGGCGCCGACATTCAGGCAACCGTAGCGACGGATTTAGGGACGGTCATTTTCGGCACGGAACTTTCCTGGGACAAGATCGACAGCACAAATATTAACAAACATAAAAGAGACCGTGAAGGCGCGTTTATCGGATATAACCATAGCTTTCCTTTAGGCCTACTGCTAAACGCCGATATGCGGCTTGACCGCTTTTCCACATTTGGATGGGAGTTCTCGCCGCAGGCCGGACTCGGTTATTCAATAAATGACAAAATAACATTACGCGGCGCGCTTAACAGGGCGTACAGGATACCGTCATTTACGGATTTATATTATACTGATCCGGCGAATATAGGCAACCAGAGCCTTAAAGCCGAGAGCGCCTGGTCCTATGAGGGGGGCGCGGATTATAAAGACACGTTTCTAGAAGCGCATGTTACGGTATTCAACAGAAACGCAAGGAACGTTATAGATTGGACTAGAAATTCATTGTCTGAACCGTGGCGGGCGTTAAATACGGGCAAAATAGACACTTTCGGGGTCGAGAACCTGATTAAAATAAAACCGGGCGAGATTTTCAAAGGTATATCCATAGACAAGATCACCATAGGATACGATTTTTTGAAATCGTATAAGCATAATAACGGCGCGGTATTTTCAAAATACGCGCTAGATTACCTGCGCCACAATATTTCTATAGGGGCCGAGGCAAAACTCCCTTTTGGCATAGAGAATGCCTTCAAATTTTATTATAAGAGGCGTGTCGGGCAAAGCGGCTATTTTCTATTGGAAAATAAAGTTCTGAAAAAGACGAAGATAGCCGGATTTGATGCTGAGATATACGTTGAGGCGACCAACCTACTCAATACTTCCTATGAGGAGATAACCGGTGTTCCTGCGCCGGGTATCTGGATAATAGGGGGAGTGGAGGCTCGTTTTTAGAGCCCGTTAGCCTATTAAATAAAATAGTTTGACTTTACCACCCCTTATATACTAAAATACAATCAATAAATTGGTATGAATATACGCTAAAGATGCTACTTATGATAAATAGCTATAAAAAACTTGTTATTTGTATATGTTTATCCGCGTTAATATCCCTTTTTGCCGAAGAGGCGAATGCCGTTAATATCCTTGAAATACGCGTAAAGCGGCTTTATCAGGAGGCACAAATACTGGTGGAAAAAGGCGATTACGATGGCGCAATCGAGATATACAATAAAGCCATACTGATGGCCAAGGACAGGGATGTAAAACAGTTTCTCATCAATGCGAAGAAGGAAATCCAGCGAAAAAAGCGGGCCGAAAAGGGTGATTTCCGCATTTTCCGGATAGAAGAAGAACCCGAGGAGATGATTTTTAAGCCGATGATGGGGGGTGTGCCGGAAGAACCCGAGGAGAAGGCCGGTTTGGAGGAAGAGAGGGCTCAGCTTGAAGCCGAACGGAAAAAGCTGGAAGCGGAAAGAGTAATATTTGAAGATGAAAAGCGAGAGAAAGAACTCGCCGAAGAAAAAGCCCCCATCGAAGAAGAAAGAAAGAGATTAGAAGCCGATAAGGCAAGGTTTGAAGAGGAAAGATCAAAAGCAGTCGCTACATCAAGTTTTGAAGAAGAGCGCCGCCACGCGGAAGCAGAAAGACAGAAAGCGCTTAAGGCGTTTGAAGAAACGCCCGAAAGGGTAATGCGGAAAGAAGAGCCCGTTTCGGAAGAAAAAGAGCCCGAAGAAGTGTTTATTGCTGGCCAGGAGGCGCCCGACGTAGATACTGAATCCGCTGACCTTGAAGAGAGGAAAGAAAGGGAGGCGCGCGACAGGGCGATTTACGAAAGTTCTTTTTACAGGCTTGAGGTAAAAGAGATCTTACGTAATGTGCAGGATAAGTTAAAAGAGGCATCGGTGAAGTTGGAAGAAGAAGCGGCGTTCAAAAAGACCGAGGCGAAACTCAACGATCTTCTAGCGCTGGACCAGCAGGCCGAAGCGCTTGTGGCCGAAGGTAACTACGAGAAGGCAAAACGCATATACGAAAATATCTTTTCTATGTCAAAAGACCCCGACCTCAAGAAATATATAAAAAGACAAAGGCAGTCGAACCAATAGCGACAAAGGGGACGTTTCCCTTTGATATAACCTATTAATAATGAGTCTGTTGCCGAACTCTTAATAATTTTCATTTTTTATCGTCGGACAATGTCTAATTTCTCGTCGATAAATCACTTGATTTATTGAAAAATATATAGTATCATAATTCTGTAACTTAAACGATAGCAAGCACTAAC
>JAZDNG010000031.1:0-45237 GCA_043800065.1 Candidatus Omnitrophota bacterium | reverse complement strand
ATTTCATAATTGCGTACGGCATCATCTATCCTGCCTACTTCATAGTATATTTCGGCTATGTGCCTGTATACCTTTCTGTTTAAAGGGTCTTTTCTAAGCGCTTCTTCATAAAACTTCAGCGCGTTTTGATAATCCTTCTTCGTTTCATACAAAACACCGATAGCAAGATATGCTTCTATATAATCCGGTTCCGCTTCCAATGCCTTTTTGAAACTTTCTATCGCCCGCTCGGTATTTTCTAATTTTGAATATATGATGCCGAGATTAAAATAGATTACAGGCGCCGTGCCTTCTTTTGTCTTTAAGAGCTTTTCATATATGTCGGCGGCTTCGAGCAATTTTTCTTCTATGACATACAAATCAGCCAAAGAGCTCAGGGCTTTAAGGTTTCCCGGGTCCTTTTCCACTATACTTCTATATTCGACGGCTGCTTCATCGAATTTGCGCAGCGTCGTATAAGTAAGCGCCTTTAAAAATTTCGCCTGGAGGTTCCCCGGATCCAGCTTCTCGGCCTCGTCAAATTCCCTGAAGGCCTCGTCCGGATTTTTCGATATAAGCATATCGGCGCCTAAGCGTATGTGAAAGAGCGGCTCGTAGGGATCGTACTTTATCGCTTCTTTGTATTCGGCGATCGCCTTCTCTAACTTCTCCTCGTGGTCATAAATAATGCCCATTGAATAATGGGCAAGCGCCTGGGAAAAATTATCATTTTTCTCAAGCCGGATCTTTTGTATCCAGTCGTCAAGCTTCGCCTCTTTATCCGCTAAGAGCACTCTCGACGCCAAAATCAAAAATAAAGCGGCTATCGACAACTTATATATCTTATTCAACACTTGTCAGCCTTCTTCTTACACCAGTCTCTTTTTATGCCTGTCTCTTCTTAGTCTCTTTTTCCTTTTATGCTTCGCCATCTTCTTGCGCTTTCTTTTTCTTCCGCAAGGCATGTTTGTGACCCTCCTATTCAATAACTTTGTTAAGCGGGTACTCAACTATCCCCTGAGCGCCGGCCTTTTTCAATTCTGGTATTAAAACCCTGACGATTTTCTCTTCTATAACAGTATCTACGTCGCACCACTCGTCATCGCTGAGGTTTGCGACGGTAGGCCTCATCAAAGCGGGAAGCACCTTAAGCACTTTCGCGAGGTCGTTCTTTTTTACATTCATCTTAAGGCCGACCATTCCTTCGGACTTGAGCGCGCCTTTTAAGAGAAGCGCTATATTTTCTATCTTCTCGCGCTTCGCCTTGTCTTCGTACGAAATTTTATTGGCAATAAGTTTAGTAACCGATTCACAGATAGTATCTACGATCCTGAGTTTGTTTGCCTTTAAGCTCGAACCTGTTTCGGTAAGTTCTACTATAGCGTCCACAAGGCCCGTTGCGACTTTTGCTTCTGTCGCGCCCCAGCTGAATTCGACGTCGGCCGCTACCTTATTGTCTTTAAGGTACTTTTTAGTGACGTTTACCAGTTCTGTCGCTATCCTTTTACCTTCCAGATCTTTGACCGATCTTATCTTTGAGTCTTCGGGTACTGCCAGGACCCAACGCACTTTCCGAAGACCACTTTTGGCATAAAGAAGGTCCGCGACCTCTTTTACGTCGGAGCTGTTCTCGAGAACCCAGTCACCGCCTGTTATGCCGCAGTCAAGGACACCTGCTTCCACGTATTTGGACATCTCCTGTGCCCTTAGCATGATCAGCTCTATCTCCTCGTCGTCTATCGTAGGAAAATAGGAGCGCTCGCTTACCGATATCTTAAAGCCGGCTTTGTCGAACATCTTTATGGTGGATTCCTGAAGGCTTCCTTTAGGAATGCCTAATTTTAATTTTACGGGGCTCATAGTGTTTCCTTTAGTATCTTATTCAATTCGTTTACAGTACGGGTTTATTTTATAGGAACAACGCCAAAATGTCAAGCAATTAGGTTTTGGCTTTTTTGGAATAGGCATAGACCATAGCCGCTCTTTCCGCTGCCAAGGTGCGCAAAAACGCCTCTTTTATGTCCCTGCCAACGGTTAGGAGACCGTGCCTTTTTAGCATAACAATGTTGTGTTTCCGAATAGCCTTTCCTACGGCCCTTCCCAGCTCTTTCGTTCCCGGCTTTATGTAGGGGATCCTTGCAATGCCGCCTTTTAAGTATATTTTCGCTTCATACGATACGCGCTCGAGCCTGACCGCGGATATTCCCAAGGCCGTTATAAAAACCGGGTGGGAGTGAACGACAGCGCCTAGATCTTTGCGCGCCCTGTAACACGCCAGATGCATGTGTATTTCGGTGCTCGGGACGCCGTCTTCCCGGAGCGGCTTCCCCGTTTTTATATCTATAGGAATATAATCCGCTTGCTTTTTAGAGGCAAGCGACGCGCCTTTTACCTTTATGTAGATAACGTCGCCGGCTTTTGCGCTTATGTTACCGCCTTCGCCGATCACAAGGCCACAATCTTCTATTTTTCTTCCTGTCTTAATAAGGTCTTTTATCAATTTTTTACTCACTGCCATTACCCCTATTTGCAGTATTATAACATAGATGGTACTGGTTTTAAAGACAATAAGGCTTGCTAAATACGGGCATGTTGAATATAATATTGTCGTCATTGCGGGTCGAACGAAGTGAGACCGAAGCAATCTCTGTAAACATCAAGATTGCTTCACCCCTTCGGGGTTCGCAATGACATATACAAAATTTAACTTGAAAGGTTACAACATGCTAAAATATCTGCGAAATAAGGAAACGGCAAAGAAGATATTAATAGGGCTCGCTATCATAATAATACCCGCCTTTGTGCTTTGGGGAGCAGGCTCTAGTGGAAGGGGCGGGTCCGGCCCTTCTTCCGCCGGCATATTATTCGGTAAGAAGGTCTCTTTGCAGGAGTACGGCCAGAATTGGCGCGCCGTAAAGAACGAAGCCATGATGCGATACCCCAATTTTGCCGACATATACGAGCAGCTGGACCTCGAGAATCAGGCGTGGGACAGGCTTATACTTATCAGAGAGGCGGCCAAAGAACGCATAAAAGTTACGGATGACGAGGTCATAAATACCATACGAAGTTTTCCGTTCCTTTTAATGGGAGATAAGTTTGACACGGATGCCTATGAACGCTTATTGAAAAATGTCTTCCAGATAACCCCGAGAGATTACGAAGAAGATATACGCAACTCTCTCGGAATAGCCAAATTAATCAATAACGTCACAAAAGACATAAAAGTAACGGACGATGAGCTTCTAAAAAGATACGAGGAAGAGAACGAAAAGATAAAGATCAACTATGTTCTTGAATCATCGAAAAACTTTGCCGATAATGTCGATATCTCCGAGGAAGAAATAGAAGGATATTACAAAAATAATTCGCAGGAATTCAAGATGCCGGCGCGCGTCAGTATAGAGTATATAGAATTCAGGTATACTGATTACCTCGGCGGAATAGAAATGGACGACGAAAGCCTCGGGCAGTACTACGACCTCCATAAAAAAGAGTTTGAACACACCGAAAGCGTCCGTGCGCGGCATATATTGGTAGAGGATCCCGACAAGGCCGCCGAGATACTAAAGAAGCTGAGGGACGGATTAGATTTTCAAAAAGCGGCGAAAGAATATTCAAAAGACTCCACAAAAGAAAACGGCGGCGACCTGGGGTTTTTTGAAAAAGAAAAGATGATACCTGATTTCGAAAAGGCCGCATTTTCCCTGAACCCCGGCGAGATAAGCGGCATCGTAAAGACCCAGTTCGGATATCATATAATAAAAGTTGAAGGGAAAAAGCCGTCGTACACTGAGACATTTGAAGAGGCGAAAGAAAAGATAAGGCAAAGACTGACGGCCGAACGCGCGAAAGCAAAGTCATATACCGAAGCCTTCAGGGCAAGAAACGCCATAGAAGAAGGGTCTGCTTTTGAAACGGCCGCCCAAGAATACAAGAAACCGATAAAGAAGACCGGCTATTTTTCGAAGCAGGAGATCATACCCGGTATAGGCTGGAATCCGGTCCTGGTAAAAACGGCTTTTAATTTAAAAGAAGGCGAGGTAGGGCCTTTGATTTCGCCGGATAGCGTAAAATCGGATACAAATTATATAATCAGGCTCGTGGATAAGGAAGGGCCAGGCGTCCCTCCTATTTCAGAAGTGAGGGAAGAGATAAGGGAAAGGGTAAAACTGACGAATATAAACGCATTGGTAAAAGAAAGCATGCAAAAATACGAAAGCGCTATAAAGGAAAAGATGGAAAAGGGCGCTTCTTTTAAAGATGCGGCCGCGTCGCTTGGCCTAAAACCGAAGGAATCAGAATATATAACGCGCGCGGATTATATAAGAGATATAGGCCCGGCGACGGTTATAAAGGAAGTGTTCGATTACAATGTGGGTGAGGTAAGCTCCGTAATTTCCGCTCCGGGGGGCGCCTGCATAGCACAACTGGCGGACTTAGAGCCCATTGATAAAGCGAAATTTGAGGAAATAAAGGAAGAGTTCGCGAAACAATACCTGGAGATAAAGAAAGCTCAAATCCTTGATGCCTGGTTCAGCGGCCTCAAAGCAAAAGCAAGCCTGGTCAGCAATTTACAATAAATCGTGTCTAGCACGATTTATGATGTTTCCTTGCAATTAATAACTGCCACGATAAGATATGTAATATATATCGCCGCATAGATCCAGCCCATTCCCGGTATTTCCTTTAGAAATAAGGCCGCCATAGCGCCCAAAAGGGTGCTCAGGGTAAGTGCGTATATACCTATTGCAAAGATCTGGCTATAAGCGAGCTGCACTTTATTGATCGCCGCGGCAAAAACCGTTATAAGGCTGAATACGATTGTCTGCAGAAGGCGCGCCAGGATCATATATATATAAATACCCAGCAGCATAAAAGGAAATATTATCCAGACCGCGTTCTTTTTGATGCCATTCATGAAATTTTCGTCTATCCTGAGCGATTTAACATCCGCGAGGCTGTAAATCTCTGTTTTTACATCGCTTTCTTTGTAGATCACCTTATCTTTCATGAGAAGCACGCCCTTTGCGTACCCATCTAGCGACGCCGTCTTCCCCGTAGTATCGAGTATGACCGCAAAATCCTGTTCCGCTATTTTAAACGGTTGTTGTGCATCTACGCTTGCGACACCGTTCTGGACCTCAATCACCGGCAGGTTCTTTTTCATCCAATCCATTGCTACATCCAGCCCCGCGCTCAATACAAAACTATAGCGTATGCTCAATATTAAGCTTACCAATAAAATAAGAGATAATATGTATTTGAATGCCTTGCCGGCCGAAAAATTTTTGACTACTTTGTAAAATTTAAAGTCGCTTATCGCCTTCCATATCTCTCCGAAAAATGTTTTCATAGTTTCCTCCTACTTGACACGGGACACTCTGTTTCGCAGGGTGTCCCGCCGAGTGGCTGTTGGTGTAACTTGTCGTTTTTGGTTACGGCATCAATAGCTATTATACGTTTCCTAAGTATACGTACTTCAACTTCTTATCGGCTATCTCTTTCGCCCTCTCCAGCGTCTCTCGCGGCGTCGGAGGGAGCTTCATCTTATGACACGGAAAATACCTTGAAAAGTGCAGCGGCGTCTCGGCCCCGAGATTGGCATAAACCCAATCCACCAATTTCCCGACATTTTTTTCGGAATCGTTTAGGGTGGGTATTATGAGATTCGTAATCTCTATATGCACGCCCTTTTCTTTGGCTATTTTTGTATTTTCCAGCACCGGCTCGAGCTTGCCAAGGCAGTGTTCTTTATAAAACTCTTCTTCTATGGACTTTATATCGATATTCATGGCGCCTATGTAAGGAAGTATCTCGTACAGCGGCTCTTTATGCACATAGCCGTTTGTCACGAGGACATTTTCAAAGCCGCTTTTCTTCGCGAACTCGGCGCATTCTAAAACAAATTCAAACCATATAAAAGGTTCGTTATATGTATAAGCTATCCCGAAGGAGCCGGCTTCCCTGGCCTTTCGCACAACTTCTTCTTTTGTTGTATCGTGCGTAAGGACATTTTCGCCTTGCGCGATGGACCAGTTTTGGCACCACGGACAGGCGAAATTACATCCTTTGGTCCCAAGCGAGAGTATATATTCGCCGCGATGATAATGATAGAGCGGCTTTTTTTCAATAGGGTCCAACGCTATAGAAGTGGCTCTGTTATATACTTCTGTGTAGAGCGTATTAGCTTTATTGACCCTCACTTTGCACATGCCTTTTTTACCGTCGGCTATAAGGCAATCGTTCGGGCAGAGTTCGCAGCGTATCTTATCGCGTTCCAGTTTATAGTAAAGGGCTTCTTTCATACTCTTAGCGTTCACTTCAAAAGCTGCTTCAACTCTTTCATAAACTGATTTATATCTTTGAACTGCCTGTATACGGAAGCGAATCTTACATATGCCACCTGGTCCATGGCGTGAAGCTGCTTCATCGCAAACTCCCCTATAACAGAGGCCTTCACTTCCTTTTCAAAGTTCTTCTGCATCTCGCGCTCTATCGCGTCAACCAGTTTTTCAAGCCGCTCTACGCTGACCGGGCGTTTTTCGCACGCCTTTGTGAGGCCGGAGAGGATCTTATTTCTGTCGAAGGGCTCGCGCCTTGAGTCTTTTTTGATCACCATTAGCGGCATTTCTTCTACGTGCTCGTAAGTAGTGAAGCGCTTGCGGCATTTCAGGCATTCGCGCCTGCGCCTTATGTGCTTACTATCATTTGAGGAACGCGAATCTATTACCTTGTCTCTGTTTGTGCCGCAATACGGGCATTTCATGTTTTACCTTTATAGACCCCCGGGGCCTATCTCTTACTTCGGTTTGCGTACTATAATTTTTGCCTGTTTTAAAAAATCCATGGCCATATCATCGGGGTAGCCGTCGCCAATTACGATCTCTTTTATGCCGGCGTTTATAAGCATCTTGGCGCAGATTATGCACGGCTGGTTTGTGCAGTATAATAAGCTGTCTTTTACGCTAATGCCGTGAAGCGACGCTTGAAGAAGCGCGTTTTGCTCCCCATGCAAGCCGCGGCATAATTCGTGGCGCTCGCCCGAAGGTATCTTTAGCTTCTCTCTTAAGCATCCTATCTCAAGACAGTGCGGCAGGCCTTTCGGCGTGCCGTTATAACCTGTGGCGAGGATCCTTTTATCCTTCACTATCACTGCGCCCACTTGCCGCCTTAGGCACGTGGAACGGCTGGAAATCAAAGTCGCTATTTCAATAAAATATTCGTCCCAGCTCGGCCGTTTTCTTTTTTTCGCCATTTCTTGTCCTTTGACGCGGGACACTTTCCTTTGCCATAGCCTCGCTACAGAACGGAAAATGTCCCGCCGAATGTCTGTTGGTGTAACTTATAGCTTTTGGTTACGGCTTCAACGGCTCTTCTTAAATCTTATACAATGGGAACGACTTCAGCATTTCCTTTACTTCGTTCTTCACCGACTCTATTATTTTACCGTCGGATATATTGGTAATGACCCTGTCTATGAGTTCGGCTATTTTCTTCATCTCTTTTTCTTTCATGCCGCGCGTCGTCATCGCCGGTGTGCCCAATCTTATACCGCTTGTCACCGTGGGTTTTGCCGTATCGAACGGGATGAGATTTTTGTTTACGGTTATCGCGGCTTTATCCAGCGCGGCGGTGGCATCTTTGCCGCTGACATTTTTATTTGTAAGATCGACTAACATCAGGTGATTATCTGTGCCCCCTGAAACTATCCTGTAAGTTTTGGCCTCGAGCGCCTCCGCAAGCGATTTTGCGTTCTTAACGACCTGCTCCTGATATTTCTTAAATTCCGGCCGGAGCGCTTCTTTGAACGCAACAGCTTTTGCCGCTACAACGTGCATAAGCGGCCCGCCTTGCAATCCCGGAAAGACCGCCATATCTATTCCTTTTGCAAATTGTATCTTGCACATTATAAAACCGCTCCTGGGGCCGCGCAGCGTCTTGTGCGTCGTTGAGGTCACGAACTCGGAGACGGGTACCGGCGTAGGATGAAGGCCCGCAGCCACAAGGCCCGCTATATGCGCTATATCCACCATGAGGTAGGCGCCCACTTCATCGCATATCTCCCTGAACTTATTAAAATCCAAGGTGCGCGGATACGCCGATGCGCCGGCCAGAATCAATTTCGGCTTGTGCGCTCTTGCCTTTTCCCTTATCTCATCATAATCGATCGTTTCTGTTTTTCTGTCGACGCCATATGGGACTATGGTAAAGTACTTGCCCGAAAAATTATGCTTGTGGCCGTGGCTAAGATGGCCGCCGCAGGCCAGATCCATCGCAAGTATTGTATCGCCCACTTTCAAGACAGAATAATAGACGGCCATATTGGCGGTAGTGCCTGAATGCGGCTGCACGTTTACGTGCTCGGAGCCGAAAAGTTTCTTTGCCCTGTCTATCGCCAGTTTTTCCACGACATCTACGTATTCGCAGCCGCCGTACCAGCGGGCATCCGGATAACCTTCGGCGTATTTGTTAGTCATAGTCGAGCCCTGGGCCTCGAGGACGGCTACGCTTGTGAAATTTTCGCTGGCTATAAGCTCGATATTGCCGTTCTCGCGTTTTGTCTCGTTAGTTACCGCTTCATAAACTTCGGGATCTGTTTTTTTAAGTTCTTCGAACATCGCGCGCCCTCCGGTAATGCTCATTTACACCTTCTTCGCATCTTTTGTTCAATCTGTTTTATCTGCTTTACTCTGTTAAAATGGCGGCCGCCTTCAAAATCCGCTGAAAGCCACACATCCAGAATCTTTTTTGCCCTAGATATCGTCATGGATTTCCCGGAGAAGATCGCTATATTGGCGTCGTTATGCTCCCTGCTTAAACGCGCGCTCTCCGAATCCGTAAGAAACGCCGCTCGTATCCCGTTCACTTTATTAGCCGCAATGCACATCCCTATGCCGCTTTTGCAGATCAATATACCCCTCTCAAATTCCCCCGCCATGACTGCCGAGGCCACTTTATACGCCACCGGGGGATAATCGCATCTTGCCTCGTTTTTTGTGCCGAAATCCTTGACTTTGTAGTGCCAGGCTGTCAGAAAATATATTATGTCTTTTTTGAGTCCAAACCCGCCGTGATCAGAGCCGACGGCTATTGCCATTTTACAGGGCATCCCTTTTCTAGATTTCATTCAATATCCTTTCCACCGATTCTTTTATGGCGTCGAATGTCTTTTTGTAAAAATCTATGTCTTTTCCTATTGGGTCCAGTATATTGGGATCGTCTGATGTTTTAAAATCGCCGATTTTTTGAAAATCTTTTAAAAGATATATCTTCTTTGCGGCCGGTGGGTTTTTCTTTAATATGTAGCTTTTTTGTAACTCCTCCATTACGAATATAATATCAGCTTCGCGTGTCTCCAGCTCGGTAAGGCGGCGCGCCCTGTGCCCTGATAGATCGGCGCCTTCTTTTTTCACGACTTCCCGCGCCTCGTCGGTAGCGCTCATGCCAAGGACAGGCGCAATACCCGCCGAGGAAACGCTTACACCTTCTTTTCCTGCATCCTTAAGCCTTTTTTTAAGATACGCCTCTGCCATAGCGCTCCGGCAGCTGTTCCCCGTACATACAAAGAGGATCTTCAATCTTTAAATCCCTTCTATCTCGGCTTTTTTGACCGCGCCTTCTCTTAATATTTTATAAGGTTCGGTCGAAACATCTAAGACCGTTGATTCTACGCCTATTTCCGTTTTTCCCCCGTCCAGTATAAGTTCTATCTTTCCGTCAAGATCCGAAAGGACTTCGGCGGCATCGCTTGGCGGCCTTTTGCCGGAGATATTGGCGCTAGGCGCTGCTATTGGAGTGCCGCACGCGGCTATAAAATCCAACGCGATCTTATTGGACGGCATGCGCACGCCGACTTTGGCGCCCGCTTTTGTATTGAAAATAAGCGTCAAAGGCCCGGGCCAGAATTTTTTTATAAGCCGTCCGGCCCTTTCCGGTATCTCGCACGACATTTTATCAAGGATCCTTAAATCAGATATATGTACGGTAAACGGCTTGTTAAGCGGCCTCTTCTTTACTTCGTAAAGCCTCTTTAAAGCGTTTTCGTTAAGATAATCGGCGCCCAATCCATAGACCGTCTCTGTCGGAAAAGCCACGAGTCCGCCTTTTTTTATCACGGCGGCGGCTTTTTTTATAGCTTCTTTCCCGGATGAACCGGCATCGACTTTAAGAACCTCTGTCTTTACCATTTTCTTAGATCTTTTTTGCGAGGCCCTTATCTTTTGCCCTCACAGAAGCGCTCATCTTCTTTTTAAATACCGATAACTTCTTTTTTAAAGAAGAATATTTTATGGCAAGGATCTCTGCAGCAAATATTGCCGCGTTTTTTGCGCCTGCTTCGCCGATGGCCATGGTGCCTACCGGAACACCGCCCGGCATCTGCACTATAGATAAAAGCGAGTCGATGCCCTTTAGATCCTGCGTTCGTATGGGCACTCCTATAACCGGCAAGGTAGTATTCGCCGCTATTACACCCGCAAGATGCGCTGCGCCGCCGGCTCCGGCGATTATCACTTTTATTCCGCGTTTCTCCGCGTGTTTTGCGAATTTTGCGGTATCGTCGGGCGAGCGGTGCGCGGAAAGGGCCCTTACTTCAAACGCCACCCCGAATTGCTTTAACAGATCCGCCGCATAATTCATAGTGGTGAGATCCGATGTACTGCCCATTACTATAGAAACGTCTATTTTCTTCATACTAGCTCCCGTGTTTAGTATTGCGTCGTGCGTATTGAGTATTGCGTTTGATTTCTACGCAATACGCCATACTCTATACGCAATACGAAAAATCACGCTGTCATTTCCGAATGTAGAAGCGCCTTCTTACCTATGTCGCGCCTGAAATGCATCTTGTCGAATTTTATCTTTGATACGCCGTTATACGCTGCGTGAATAGCCAGCTCTATATCATCGCCAAGGCCCGTCACGCCCAAGACCCTGCCGCCGTCTGTCGCGACTGTGGACTGCGGACCGTGGACCGTGGACCGTTTCGTGCCGGCGTGGAAAACAACAACGTCCTTCAATTTCTCCGCGCTCTCTAGGCCGCGTATCTCTTTCCCTTTTTCATAACTCGCGGGGTATCCGCCCGAGGCAAGGACCACGCACACGGCGCTCTTCTCATCCCATACGGCTTTGTATCCTTTTAAATCGCCGGATATGGAGCGTTCCATCAATTCCACTAAATCACTCTTAAGGCGCGGCAATATCGCCTGCGTCTCCGGGTCGCCGAACCGCACATTAAACTCTAAGGTCTTCGGCCCGTTTTTTGTAAGCATTATTCCGGCATAAAGCACGCCTTTATACGGCATATTGTCTTTTGCAAGGCCTGTTATCATCGGACGTATAACTTCGTCCATTATTCTTTTTTCAATTTCAGCCGTAACTAAGGGGGTGGGAGAATACGCGCCCATGCCGCCGGTGTTGGGCCCTTTATCTCCGTCATTTATCCTTTTGTGGTCCTGGCTTGTGGCCATGGGAACGATGTTTTTTCCGTCCGAGACCACTATAATGGATGCTTCTTCGCCGATAAGGCATTCTTCTACTACAACGCGCTCGCCCGCTTTGCCGAACACCTTATCGACCATAGCGCTTTTTAACGCATTAAGAGCCTCTTCCTTAGTATGCGCTACGGTAACGCCTTTTCCCTGCGCAAGTCCGTCGGCTTTTACCACAATGGGCATATTTTTTCGCTCAATATAGCTTTTTGCCTTTTCGTAATCAAGAAAGACCTCAAAATCCGCCGTCGACACGCCGAAACGCTTCATCGCCTCTTTGGCAAATACTTTGCTTCCTTCAAGCGCGGCGACCGCTCCGGAGGGGCCGAATATTTTAAGGCCCTCTTTCTCAAATATATCCACTATGCCCGAGGCAAGGGGCGCTTCCGGGCCGACTACCGTAAGGCCTATATTCTCGGCCTTTGCAAATTTTAAAAGGCCGTTTATGTCATCGGCCTTTATATCCGCTATTTCGGCTATTTCACTTATGCCGCCGTTACCCGGAGCGGAGTAGACCTTGTCTACTTTCTCGGATTGCGCTATCTTCCACGAAAGCGCGTGTTCCCTGCCGCCAGAACCGATTACCAGTACTCTCATGTTTGCCTTGACGCGGGACACTTCCCTTTACAGTAGCCGACACTTAAGTGTCGGCTACTAATGTTGGTTACGGCTTCAACGTATTACAACTTTTCTATTGCCTTTTATAACTTTTCCGATAACGTATGATTTTATTCCAAAACCCGATAATATATCTTTCGCCTTGTCCGCATCGTTTTTACCCAAGACAAGTATCATGCCTACGCCCATATTGAAAGTCCTGTACATCTCTTTGTCTTCAACGCGGCCTTTCTTTTGCACCAGAGAAAATATCGGCGGAACCCGCCATGAATTCTTATATATCTCTATCGCCATAGCCTTTGGTATTATTCTGGGTATCTTGTCATAAAAAGCGCCGCCGGTTATATTCGCGATACCTTTTATTTTTAATACCTTCTTTACGCGAAAGACGCCTCTACAGTAGATGCGCGTCGGTTTCAAAAGTTCCGCGGCAAGCGATTTCAACTCTTTTTTTGAAAAGACCTTTCGCACGAGAGAATATCCGTTTGAATGAAGCCCGCTCGATTGAAGTCCCAGCACGACATCGCCCAATTTAATATACCTTCCGTCTATGATCTCGCTTCTATCGATTATGCCGACGCCAAAACCGGCAAGGTCGTATTCGCCTTCCTGGTATATGCCGGGCATCTCTGCGGTCTCGCCGCCTATAAGCGCATAGCCGGCATCGCGGCAGCCCGCGGCAATGCCTTTGACAACATCTTTGAGGACCCCGGGCCGGACTTTACCCGTAGCCACATAGTCCAAAAAGAACATGCCTTCGGCGCCGGAACACAGTATGTCATTTACGCTCATGGCCACAAGGTCTATGCCTACCGTATCGTGCTTATCCGCCATAAACGCTATCTTTAATTTGGTGCCGACACCGTCTGTGGATGAGACGAGTATGGGGTCTTTTAAATGTTTGAGATCCGGCCTGAAGAACCCGCCGAAACTACCGACATTACCCAGCGCCCCTTTGGTCTTAGTAAATGACGCAAATTTTCTATAATCCGCTACAAGCGCGTTTGCCCGGTCTATATTTACTCCCGCGGATTTATAAGTAAGCCCTTTTGCCATTTTTGCCATTTATATGCCTGCTTTGTCAAAAATCCTGTCTACGTGTTTTAAATGATATTTCAGATCGAAACATTTTTCTATTTCGTATTCGTTTAAATATTCCTTAAGCTTCTCGTCGCGCAAAAGCACGTCCCTAAAATGCTCGCCCGTTTCCCGCGCTTCCATTGCGCTTTTCTGTATCATATCGTATGCTTCAAGGCGCGTGAGCCCTTTTTCTATCAGCTCAAGAAGTACTCTTTGCGAAAATATGATCCCTTTCGAGAGCTCTATATTCTCCATCATCTTAAGAGGATGAACTACGAGTTTCTGGACTATATCTATAAACTTATTGAGCATGTAGTCGAGGAGTATCGTAGAATCAGGGAGTATTATCCGCTCTACGGAAGAGTGAGATATATCCCTTTCATGCCACAGCGCCACATTTTCAAGCCCCGCAATGGAATTTGCCCTTAAAATCCTCGCGAGGCCGGATATCCTTTCGCACATAATGGGATTTTTCTTGTGGGGCATCGCGGAGGAACCCTTTTGCGTGGACAGAAAAAATTCTTCCACTTCACCGACCTCTGTCCTCTGAAGCGCCCTGAACTCCACGGTAAACTTGTCTAATGATGAGCCTATGACGGCGATTTCACTAAGATACTCCGCGTGTCTATCGCGCTGAAGGATCTGCGTGGAGACATTTGCGGCCCTAAGGCCCAGCTTTTTACATACAAATTCTTCTACGCGGGGGTCCACATTCGCGTATGTTCCGACGGCGCCGGAGATCTTGCCTACCCTTACGATCTCTTTTGCGCGCTTTATCCTGTCTATGTTTCTTTTGGTCTCATCATAGAAAAGCGCCATCTTAAGCCCGAAAGTAATAGGCTCGGCGTGGACGCCGTGAGAGCGGCCCATCATCGGCGTATGTTTATACTTACGGGCTTTTCTCTTGAACATCCCGCAAAGCTTATTCAGATCGTCTATGATTATATCGGCTGCCTCAACCATCATAACCGAAAGCGCCGTGTCGAGAACATCGCTTGAGGTAAGGCCTTTGTGGAGGTATTTTGCGTCTTCGCCTATATTTTCTGAGAGGTTTATTATAAAAGCGACGACATCGTGGTTCGTTTCTTTTTCTATCTCTTTGATTCTCTCTACGTCGAATTTCAGGTTATCTTTTATGTTGGAATAGGCCTTCTTGGGTATGATGCCGTATTTTGCCATCGCTTCGCATGCGAATAATTCTACATCGGCCATTTTGCGGATGCGGTTCTCTTCGCTCCACACACCGCGCATTTTAGGAAGGGAATAACGTAATATCATAATGCATCCTTTTATTCACAGCACATAATTATATATCATATTATCCCGTGTAAGTCAACGGCAAATAAATAGGGGCAGCAGTCGCTGCCCCTATTTAATTTGGTAGCGGGGGGACGATTCGGCGCCTCCGCCGTCGCGGAGCTCCGGCTCCGGTCGGCCACCCGCTCGCTGGCGGCCGGTCCCTTCGGACTTACGGCCTTTTCCTCCCGTTGGTCGGCGCTCGCTCCCTTCGAATCGTCTATCAATGCAGACAAAAAAGGACGGTTTTGCATCAGGAAATATCCTCATTGCAAAACCGCCCTTTTTAATCTGGTAGCGGGGGGACGATTCGAACGTCCGACCTTCGGGTTATGCATACTACTACAGCTTTCGCTGCCTCCGAACCTTCGGAGTTTGTAGTCTGGACTATACCTTTGCCCTTCTCCGTTTTTAATCGAAGTTAGGGCACCTGCCGTCTAGTCTCTACACCTTTCCTTGACATCAGAGATGTCAAGGACTTGGCTCGGTATTACCATTTCAGGCTCCACCGAATTTGACAGGTATCGTTCAGCCGTTTCCGGCTGAATAGCCCATTGTTACTGAGCCCGACGAGCTACCAGGCTGCTCCACCCCGCGATAAATTTAAATTACTTCGTTTCGCATGCTTCTTTGGTGCCGTACACTTCCTTGCCCGCTTCTATGGGCGCGTTCACTACGCCATAAGCGGTCCCGCCGACAGCTTCTGTGCTTTTCGTGACAGGGTTCACGATAACATCTTTTACTTTCGAACCTTTTCCGGTGGCCACGTCACCCAAATCTCTTGCTTCCTGGCCTACCATATCGCCTGTCTTCTTTACTCCTGTGCCGACTGCGTTAACGGTTTTTTCCGTTGTCTTCGCGCCATAACCGAACATCTTCATGACCGCGTCTGCGAACGGACTTCCCGGCTTATCAGCGGCTTCGGCCTTCGTTACCATGGAAAACGAAACGGCCATAACAGAGACTAACAGCACAACAAAAAACTTCGCTTTACTGCCCATCTTTCTCCTCCTGTTTTAACGTCTTATAGGGGATCTCGTCTTTCCTGACCACCCCTAATTTATTTCTTGCTGTCTTCTCTACGTATTCCATGTCATGCTCGAGCTTATAGTTTTCGTCTTCGAGCTTGGCATTGATCTTTTCGAGTGTCTTTATCTGCGTCTTCAGTTTTCTGCATTCCGCCGAAAGCTTCTGGTGACGCGAAAACCCCGGCAGAAATAAAAGAAAAAGAATACCCGCTACAATAAGCAACGCTATTAAGTTCTTTTTATTTACCATAAACGGCGTTTTTGCCTAAATCTTCTTCTATCCTCAAAAGTTCGTTATATTTAGCTACTCTGTCCGTCCTCGAAGCCGAGCCGGTCTTGATCTGGCCCGCTCCTGTTGCGACGGCAATGTGAGCTATAGTAGTATCTTCGGTCTCGCCCGACCGGTGGGAGATTACCGCGGTATAACCCGCGCCTTTTGCCATCCTGATAGCGTCGAAGGTCTCGGTAAGTGTCCCTATCTGGTTGACTTTTATCAAAATTGAATTCGCCACCCCTAAATCTATCCCTTTTTTCAAAAGTTTGACGTTTGTGACAAAAAGATCGTCGCCGACAAGTTGTATTTTAGATCCTAATCTATCGGTCAGTTTTTTCCATCCGTCCCAATCGTTTTCGTCGAGCCCGTCTTCTATGCTGCGGATAGGATATTTGCCGCACCAGTCGGCCCAAAGTTCTATCATCTCTTCGTCGGTAGCAAACCGCGAAGGGTCGGATTTGAAGAAACAGTAGCCACTTTTGCCTTTTTCCTTTGCGGCGTTCATCATTTCGCTGGCGGCCGGATCCAGCGCCAACGAGATGTCCGTGCCGGCCTTGTAGCCGGCGGCTTCTATGGCTTTCAATATCAGTTCCGGAGCTTCGTCGTTGGCCTTTAAGCTCGGGGCATAACCGCCCTCGTCCCCGACAGATGTATTATAACCCTTATCTTTAAGCACTTTCTTCAAAGCGTGGAAGACCTCCGTGCCCATGCGCAGGCCTTCGGAAAAACTTTTCGCGCCCCAGGGCTGGACCATGAACTCCTGAAAATCTACCGTGCCGTCGGCGTGCTTGCCGCCGTTCAATATATTCATCATGGGGACCGGAAGAATATTTGCTGCCTTCGATATTCCTGCGACCTTTGCCAGATATTTATAAAGGGGAATGTGATTAAGATTGGCAACGGCTTTTGCCGCAGCCATCGAGACCCCTAAAATGGCGTTTGCGCCGAGCCGCGCTTTATTTTCCGTACCGTCAAGCTCTATCATAAAGCGGTCCAGTTTTTCCTGGTCGTAGGGATCCATATCTTTTATCCGCGATGCGATCTCATCATTTACATTCTTCACGGCCTTGAGGACGCCTTTTCCGCCGTAGCGTCTTTTATCGCCGTCTCTCAATTCCACCGCTTCATGTTCGCCGGTTGACGCGCCGCTCGGTACGGCGGCCCTTCCCATGATCCCGCCCGTTAAATACACATCCACTTCGACGGTGGGGTTTCCGCGCGAATCCAGTATCTCTCTTGCTTTTACTTTATCAATTTTGATCTTCATATGAGTTATCCATATAGTAAAGGAGGTTTAAACCTCCTTTACTACCTATAAACCACTTTTCTACCCGCTAATTTCACTTTACCTTCGATAAAATCCTTAATAGCTTTTGTATAGATCTTATGCTCCTCTTCGTGTATCCTCTCACGGAGCGAATTTTCGGTGTCATCGTCTTTTATCGACACAACGGCCTGCGAAACGATGGGGCCTCGGTCGATATCTTCGGTTACGAAATGCACCGTGGGGCCTGTTACTTTAACCCCGTAATCGAGCGCGTCTTTTACGCCGTTTTTGCCCTTGAAAGACGGCAGAAGCGCCGGATGGACATTCAAAATCCGATTTCTGTACTCTTTTATGAAATAAGGCGTCAGAAGCCTCATATAACCGGCAAGCGTCACCAGCTCTATATCGCGCTTTTTGAGATTCTTTATTATCTCTTTGTCAAAATCTTCCTTGGATGCAAAATCCCGCGCGTCCAAGGTGATCGTTTCTATACCGGCTTTTTGAGCTCTTTTAAGCGCATATGCTTCTTTATTATCGCTTACAACAAGGGCTATCCTGGCCTTTATGTAGCCCTTTTTAACCGCATCTATTATTGCCTGTAAATTGGTCCCGTTTCCCGATACAAAAACGGCTATATTCATATTACGCCACCAAGAAGTGCAAGTAGGAGACGTTTAAACGTCTCCTACTTATCTGTACATAGATCATATAAGATATCATATATACCTTATGTAGTCAAGTCCATTCAGTTTTTTTTACGTTCGCGGGGAGGGTGCCTTTAAAAACTCATTGCAGCGGCAAAAATATCCTGGAAATCCTTATCCTTGTGGAGCTCCACATGTTCGCATATAGCCAGAATGCGGTTTAACTCTTTTTCTGCTTTAGGCTCTAATAGGGCTTTTTTCGCGCCCGAAAGCGCGCCGTCTTTTAAAATGGTTATCTTATTGTTCCCTATATCCTTCGGTATAAGCCCTATCTTTTTTGCATTCCTTACATTGATATTTGCGCCGAAGTTGCCGGTTACATATAACCTGTCGATATCTTTTACGCCTATGCGGGCTTTACGCAGCAATATCTCCACGCCGGCAGCCAGCGCCGCCTTCGCGACCTGCGCTCCCCTTACATTTTCCTGTGTCAGGGCTGTTTTATTCGCCGCCATTCTGCCGGTATTATCTATTATGCCTTTATCCAAAAGCCCCGCTACCAGGTCTATGAGTTTCGTGCCGGGGCGGACATACCTACCTTCAAATGCAGGGCCGCAGGCGCAGGAGGTAACGAGTATTTTACTTTTCGAGCCCAGCACTATCTCGCCGTTTGTCCCTATGTCCATTATGAGAGAACAATTCTTTTTTTTATTTATTTCGGTCGATAAGATTACCGCCAATGTATCGGAGCCGACAAATCCGGCTATATTGGGAAGAAATTTAAACTCAGTGTCTTTCGCCGCGTCTATGCCCATTTTGCGGGCGCTTTCGACACGCATTTTTTTCGCGGCCGGTTGAAAAGGCGCCCTTGCCAAAGAATCGGCCTTCACCATAAATAGCAGGTGATACATCGTGCTGTTGCCGACCGCCAGTATTTTTCGTATGCTGTTTTTATCTACTCCGGCCTCTTTCGCGAGCCGGGTCAACAATTTATTTATGGCAGAGATAGCCCTTTTCTTCAACTCTTTCGGGCCTTTTTTATTCATCGTTGCGAAATGAAGCCTTGTAATGACATCTCTTCCAAAGGCCCCTTGCTCGTTGGGTCGAGAGGCGCGCGCCAGTTCTTTTTTGAACTCAATATCAAGAAGCGCGCCTTTTATATCACTTGTGCCGATATCTATGGCAACGCCAAGGATCTTTTTCCCGGAATCTCTATTCACTAAATGCCTCATCTATCTTTTTTAGAAGTTCTTTTTTGGAAAGTACACCTACGGCCCTTTTTACTTCCCTGCCGTCTTTAAAAAATAGGAGTGTGGGTATATTCATGACCATCAGCTCGGAGGCAAGTTCCGCGTCTTCGTCTACATTTATCTTTCCTATTCTAAGTTTGCCGGCAAATTCTTTCGCTACCTCGTCTATAACGGGAGATAACATCTTACACGGCATGCACCACTCTGCCCAAAAATCGATTATGACGGGCAGTTTCGCCTTAACTACCTCCTTATCAAAATTATCTTTCGTGATATCTCTTATATGTTCCATGATCTGAAATCTCCTTCCTGTTTATTCTATTTTAATAGCCCGGCGGGTCTTTGTCAATCCTTGCTTTTTCTTTCCTTGACTTGCATGTTCATATTGGATATACTAAACTTAAGCCGAAAAGAACGGCGCGATAAGGAGGTAACATGAATAACGAAAAACTCCATTGCTGCGAAAAGTGCCAGATATTCTGTACATGCGAGACAAAATGGTACAGAGGCGAACGGAGCGAAGAAAATATCTGCTGCGCGGCATGTAATTCCTACAGGGATTGCCTCGGCCCAAAAAGGTCCAACAAGAAAAGTAAGGTAAGATAAAACTAAGTCTTCCCTATGCCTCTCTCATATTCTTGATAAGGCCTGCTACTCCCCACACAGAGAAGAAGACCCCGCACAAAGTCAAGACCCACAGCTTGCCTATTTTATCCGCAAACAAAGCGGCTATAACCATAAATATCAGAAATGCCAGGTGTATTATGGCTTCCAGGGAGCTGAATGTCCTGCCGCGGGTCGCCTGCGGAATCGATTCGTGGACCATAGTATTTAACGATACTATTATGGGTCCCACCGATATGCCTATCAAAAACATAACCGCAGCCGATAGTAAAAAATAAGACGCAAAATAGGTGGTAAGCGCGAAGGCAACGATAAAAAGGCCCGTCAGGCAGAGGCTAAATAATATCATAACCTCTTTCTTGATCCCTTGGCCGAAACGGCCGTAAAGCACCGCGCTTATAAAACACCCGAATCCCAAGATCATAGTTAAAAGACTCAAGTCCTTTGTCGCCGAGCCGAATGCCTCCTGTACAAAGACTATTATTACGCAACTTACCGCGCCAAGGCCCGCCATAAGTAAAAAGAACGTCCTTACCACAAATTTCATATCCTTATGGTTAGAAATAAATCTTACGCCTTCTTTTATCTCCGTCCATACAGATTTTTTTATGGCATGTCTTAGCGCTTCCTTTGTGCGCAGCATATCGCCTTTAAAACCGGTCCCTGCATGTTTCACCGTCATATTATAGATAAAGACGGCCGATATAAAATAGCTTGCGGCATTTATATAAAGGCTGTTTATCGCCCCGATTTTATCGACTATTATACCCGCGATGCCCAAAGCCACAAACGCGCTTACCATTCGCGTGGTATCGGAAAGGGTATTTGCTACAAGAAGCGTATTGTGCGGCACGACATCCGGAATGATTGCCATCTTGCTCGGCAGAAAGAAACGCGTTATGGAAAAGATGATAAATACGAGAATGTACACGGGGAGAAAATTTGTGAAACGCAAAATAAAAAAGGGGATCAATAAGACCAATAACCCCCTCCATATGTCCGCCATTATCATCACCTTTTTTTTGTCCCACCTGTCCACATATACGCCTGCGATGGGCCCGATTATAAAAACGGGTATGATGATAAAAAAAAGCAGTTTTGCCAATTCTACGGTAGAGCCGGGCGATTTTTTGTATACGAGCGCGACAAGCGCCATATTATTGAGCCAATCGCCAAAATTGGATATGATCTGGCCTATCCATAAAAGCAGAAAATTCCTGTTTTTCAGGACATCTCTAAATCTTACCAATACTCCCTCGAGTTAAGATAGTTATGGAGCCGATGAGTGGGATCGAACCACCGACCTGAGCTTTACGAAAGCCCTGCTCTACCAGCTGAGCTACATCGGCGCTATAAAAAAGTGGTGCCGAGGGGCGGAGTTGAACCGTCGACGCCGGCCTTTTCAGGGCCGCGCTCTACCACCTGAGCTACCTCGGCATTATCTCTTTCGGAGATACATTATTATACAATTATATATTTTGAGTGGCAAGTAAAATTTTTGAAAGAAATTCATTGTCCCATTCGTATATATATATGAGGGCATGCGCTTCGGTTATTGGTTTTCGGCTGCCGGCTCAGTAATATTTGCCTACATGCTTCGCGATTTACAGCTAAGTGGCAAAGGGCTCTGAAAATAAAGGATTAATAATGAAAATGCTTGACAAATTTTTGTTGCTATAGTATAGTGGCTTTCCTTATAAAAACTAACTATATCAATTACTAACCACAAGGAGAAAACAAATGAGAACAATAGGGTGTTTCAATAAAATCTACATCTCGATTATCTTAATTTTTTCACTTCATCCTTCTGCCGGAGCATCTACGGAATTTACATGGGTAAATAAGAGCCGCGGCCTTGCCGGCTACGAATTTACATCATTATGTATTGACAAAAATGATCCCGATTTAATGTATGCCGGCGCAAAAGGCGCGCTTCTGAAAACAACCGATGGCGGAAAGAACTGGAAAAATATCTTCAAGGTGCCGGGTTCGAACAACGCTGTCAATTATATAGCTGTAAACCCCCGCGATCGCAAAACAATATATCTCGCAACTGAGCTCGGTATATTCAAATCGGCGGACGAGGGTTCCAGATGGTCAAATGTATCGCGCAACATAAGGGGCCACAACGTGTTTCAGATACTTTTAGACAGCGACGACCCAAACATTTTATTTGCTGTGACCGAAAATTCGGTATATAAGAGCATGGATGCAGCCGGCACATGGAGAAAATCGTCCGACGGCATATCAGCAAAAGACCTCGGGTCTATAGCGCAAAACCCTATGGACGGCAAAAAGTTATTCGTATCGTCAAATGAGGCGCTTTTCAAATCCGAAGACTACGGCAAAACGTGGCAAAAGATTTTCTTTCCCAATATTGCCGGCGAAGAAAATCCGTTTCAGGAAGAATACAGCGAAGAAGGGGGATTGTTCCGGAAGGCGTTCAATTATATCGCTGTAGACGGCGTAAATCCTTCTATCATTTATCTCGCGACCAAAAAAGGCGTCTTCAAAAGTACGGATAGCGGCGCGTCCTGGAAGAGGCTTTCGAAAAGCGGCCTCCCCAGATGTACAATAAGAAATTTTGTTGTTTCGCTCTCTACGGGTGGATACCTGTTTTTAGCCACGGACAGGGGTGTAATACAATTTTCCGCCGACGATAATTTATGGAAAGAGGTGAGCGCCGGACTTTCGGAAAGGAAGATAAACTTCATAGCGTCCAATGCCGAAGGCAACACCCTATGGATAGCGGCAAAAGGCGGCGTCTTCGGCTCGGATGGAAATATTTATCAAATAGATAAAAGCAAAAGCGATAGCGGCGTAGAGGCCATACTGCAAAATTTCCGCAATGAGCCTTCTTTCCGGCAGGTACAAGAGGCTGCTATAGTATACGCGGAAGTCCACCCGAATAAGATCGCGAAATGGCGCCGGGACGCGAAGATGAAGGCGCTATTGCCGACGCTTTCCGTCGGAATGGACAGGGACAGCTCGCAAGACGTGCACTGGGATGCCGGCTCAAACCCTGATATGCTAATAGTAGGGCCTTATTATGACGATACAGGATGGGACATTAGGTGTTCGTGGGATCTGGGCGGTTTGATCTGGAACGACGACCAAACAAGTATAGACACCCGAAGCAAGCTGATGGTCGAACTGCGCAACGATATTATAGACGAGGTTACGCGGCTCTACTTTGAAAGGCGCAGGCTTCAGGTGGAATTGATGCAAAGCCCGCCAAAAGATGAGCGCAAGTTGATGGAAAAGGAACTTCGCATTCAGGAGCTGACCGCCAATATCGACGGCATCACGGGCGGGTACTTTTCGCGGGAGACGAGGTAGCGGACGTTTAAACGTCCGCTACTGTGTGGATAACTTCGCCATTTTTTTAAATCAAGAAAAATGGGATGTGTCCCTAATTTAAATACGCGGTGCCTTTTAAGGTTTCGGCGTATTTTTGAGCGCTCACCGCGGCTTGGGCGCCTTCCCCTGTTGCGACGACTATCTGCTGCAGGGCCCTGTTGCGCACGTCGCCGCAGGCAAAGATACCCTCAATGGATGTCTGCATATTATTATCGGTAAGTATATAACCTTTTTCGTCCGTCTTCGCTTTGTCTTTCAGAAGAAGATTATTCGGGTCTATCCCTATAAAAATAAAGACGCCCTGGCATGCTATCTCTTTTTCTTTGCCGTCACGGACATCTTTTATTTTCACGCCGCTTACAACCTTATCGCCTTCTATTGATGTAACAACCGAGTTAAGCGAGAGATTTGTCTTTTTGTTCTTAAAAAGCGCTTCCTGAAGGATTTTGGCCCCGCGCAGGCGGTTCCGCCGGTGGATCAGTGTAACCTCATCGGCAAATTTCGTAAGATATATCCCCTCTTCAACCGCTTTGTCTCCTCCGCCAACGACTACTATTTTTTTATTCCTGAACATCGGCCCGTCGCAGGTGGCGCAATAGGATACTCCTCTTCCGGCAAATTTATCCTCGCCGGGCACGCCGAGATGTTTCCATGTAGCTCCTGCCGCCAATATGACCGAAAGTGTTTTATATTCGCTGCCGTTCTCTGTAATGACTTTAAAGATCTTCGCCGGGTGATTTTCTTCTTTTATTTCAGTAACATTATCCTCTCTTATGGCAAGCCCTAAATTTAGCGCCTGCTCTTTCATCCTGTTTATCAATTCAAGCCCTGTTATTCCTTCCGGAAATCCGGGGTAATTCTCTATCCTTTCGGTAAGAAGCACCTGGCCGCCCGGTAAATACCGTTCCAGAAGCACCGTATTCATCGCGGCCCTTTTGGCATAAAGCCCGGCGGTCAATCCGGCCGGGCCTCCGCCTATTATAACTATGTCGTATATATTTTCGCTCATCTTTTATTTTCCAGCGAATATTTTGATATCTTTGCCGGCGGCTTTAGGGGATAATCTCCCGTAAAACATGCCGTACAAAAAGAATCCTTTGGCAACAACATGGCGTTCAGCATGCCTTCCAGACTGATATAACCGAGTGAATCTACGCCTATAAACTTCCCTATCTCTTTAACAGACCGGTTTGACGCTATCAGCTCTTTCTTTGTCGGAAAGTCTATGCCGTAATAGCAGGGGAATTTTATCGGCGGCGAACTTATGCGCATATGGATCTCTTTGGCGCCGGCTTCGCGAAGCGCCTTCACTCTACCGCGGCTTGTTGTCCCGCGCACGATGGAATCTTCCACCACAGTTACCCTTTTATCCTTAAGAACATCTTTTATCGGATTCAATTTTACTTTAACGCTAAAATCTCTCAGGTGCTGAGACGGCTGGATAAATGTCCTGCCTATATAATGGTTTCTTATGATCCCGACGCCGTAAGGTATCTTCGCCACCTCCGCAAAACCGAGCGCCGCATGATTTCCGGAATCGGGGATCGGCATGATCAAATCGCATCTCTTTCCTGCGGGGCATTCGCGGGCAAGATTTGCGCCGAGCTGCCTTCTTGTCAGATACACATTTTTGCCAAATATATTACTGTCGGGCCGCGCGAAATATACATATTCAAATATGCACATGGCCGTCTTTTTCTTCGGAAAAGGCTTTATCGACTCAAGGCCGTCCTTCGTAATAAACAATATTTCTCCGGGCTCCACTTCCCTCACATATTTTGCGCGGATGAGGTCGAGCGCGCAAGTCTCGCTTGCCAAGACATAGGCCCCGTCTACTTTACCTAAACAAAGCGGCCGCCAGCCATAGGGGTCTCTCGCGCCCACCAAAACATCGTTCATCATCAGAATGAGCGAATAAGCCCCTTCAAGATGCGACAGCGCCCATACAATGTTCTCTTTATGGTCCTTTTTGTTAGCCCGCGCCAGAAGATGCGCTATTATTTCAGAGTCCATAGATGTCTGGAAGATCGAGCCTTTCTCTTCCATAGTGCGCTTCAGATTCAAAACGTTAGTGAGGTTTCCGTTGTGCGCTATCGCTATATGGCCTCTCATATGATTTGCCAAAAAAGGCTGGATATTGGAGACGTGGCTTGAGCCGGTGGTGGAATAGCGGACATGGCCGACAGCGAGGCTTCCGCGAAGCGAGCGTATCTTCTTCTCGTCGAATACCTCGCCGACAAGGCCCATGCCTTTATGGTGTCTCACTTTTTTGCCGTCATAAGAAAATATGCCGGCGCTCTCTTCGCCCCGGTGTTGGAGGGCGTAGAGGCCCAGATAAGTAAGCCTTGCCGCTTCTTTATGGCCCGCTATGCCGAATATACCGCACATGAAATTGCCCCCGAAAAATCGATCCTATTCTGTTTTGACGGCGATGGCTATCGCCACGAGCTCTCCGAAAGGGTCTTCATAATAAATAATGATAACTTTGTCGCCCATATTAAGCTCTTCAAGCCCTATATCCTCGATACCATTGGTGATTTTTGCTTCTTCAGACACTAAGAAGGTAGTCTGGTCATAACCTCTTCCCACCGGATCCCGCAGCCATCTTACTTCTATGGTTTGGGCTACGCTGTCCTTAGTAACCATTTCGCCGGCAAGGGTTTTCATATCCTTTTTCGGAGGCTGCACCGCGCAATGAGACGGCAGCGCGCTGGCTAACCCTATAAGCATTACAATGATAACTATAAGCGCCTTTTTCATCTTCCCCTCCCTTAATCTTTAACTGTTATATCCTTTACCGTAAGCGTATCGCCGTCTTCATAATAATCTACCATTACATGGGCGCCGACTTCAAGATCCATCAGCCATATATTGTCGCCGCCCTTCATTATCCTGGCATTCTGGGGAACATAAAATGTCTCCTCGTCATATTCTATCACCCCGGGCGTATTAAGCCATTTTACGGTGATAGACGAGTCTTCCCAGTCCGCCGATACTATATTACCGTCTATGGTCCTTATTGTTTGACCGTCCTCTCCGCAATACGACGGAATGGCCATAATCAATACCGCCGCCGTCACGGCGCAAATAACTAACGATATCTTATTCAATGTTTCCTCCTCTCAAATTATGCGTGAGGCCTGAATATGCGCTTTAGGGAATCGCCGAGCCGATTTTTGTGTATTTCTCTGGCTATAACGCCCTTCAGTAAAACCGGACCGGAAATAAAAAAAGATACGACTTCGGGAAAAGTAAGAAATCCTACGGTTGCGAATTTCCACCCCAGGTGAAGCAGTTTACCGGGCGTATAGAAAGAAAATTTTATCTTCCTGTGTATTTTTTTCAACGCGTCGTGGCTGTAAGTATCCGAATAAAGCTGGCCTCTGTCGGTAAGATGATATCCGGGAGTTTTTGCCACAATTTCTCTAAGGGGCGAATATTTATCCACCCTCAGCCTGCTGAAAGCTACCGAATCAACGCCTATTTCTCTGGCAAATTTTGCGATATACAACATCTCTTCTTCGGTCTCGCCTATATTGCCGTAGATAAAATTGCCGTGGTAAAGAATTGGGTATTTAGTAAGTACCGAAAAATATTTCCTTATCTCCGCCTGGTTGAAGCCTTTATTAAAACTGGCAAGTATGCGGTCATGCGGCGATTCTATACCCACTAATATCATTTTGAATCCGGCCTTAACCGCTTTTCCCAAAAGCTCAGGATGGCGGGCTACATCGATACGCGCTTGCGCCAAAAAACGTTTCTTTATTTTGCGTTTTACGATCAAATCGCAGATCTC
Organism: Candidatus Omnitrophota bacterium; assembly: GCA_043800065.1. Lineage (GTDB taxonomy): Bacteria > Omnitrophota > Gorgyraeia > JAHIPI01 > JAHIPI01 > JAHIPI01. Next base: position 18,529 of record JAZDNG010000031.1, on the reverse strand, counting down.
ACCTGACCTTTTGGTGTCGGTAAAAAAATTATCATCGCTGAAAAGTATGAAATCCGCGTTTGTTCCTTCTATTTCTTTGATGACGCTTTCAGGGGTGCGTCCCGCGTAGTCTCGTTTCTGGCCGAGCGGATTCAGGCTGAACGTGCAAAATTTACAACTGAAAGGGCACCCTCTTGAACTTAATATAGTGTCGAACGCCGTATTAGCCACCTGTACGCCGTTTGCTATTATATGGTAATCATTGCGCCTCATGCTGCGATCCGGAGGTGTTATGGTATTTATATCGGGCAGGGGCCTATTCTTATTGTGGATTATTTTACCGTCTTTTCTATAAGAAATACCGAGGATGGTTTCGAGAAGGTTGCCGTTCAGTATGTCTCTTATCGTCTCCTCGCCCTCGCCTCTTACAATAATATCTACTTTATGGCAATTTTCAAAAATCTCCTCAACGCATTCTGTCGCCTTATAGCCTCCCACGACAAGAGGTATATCGGCGGGCATTAAATTTAAGAGGTCACAGACCTTTTCAAAATCGCGGTTCCATGTAATGCTGACTCCTATGAAATCTATTTCCTTTCGTATGAAATCCAGTAGTTTTTCGGTATCGCATACTTCCTTATCGTATCTTAAGTCAAGGAGAGTCACTTTGCCGGCGATATTTTTGGCGCTTGTTGCCGCGTATTCAAGCCCCGTGGGCGGAAACATACCTATCGCGGTTGATGATGCGCTCCGCATGTAAGGGTTTAAAAATAAAGCGTGCTTATATTTCATATTTTCTCTCTATTTAGCGACACTATCTAACTTTTGTTTCATTATACACCAGAAAGCCGTTAACGTCAACGGAAAAGCGCGCTTACGAATACCCCGCAAATGGATGCAAGCCTCTTTTGACCTGTTGGTGAAAATATAGACTGCATAAAAACCATGTTACATTCAATTTCCTGCCGCGCCATGCCCGCAGTAAAATGGAGGGCAAGCTATAAAACCGCCTTAATCCCTGCCAATAGTGTTTCTCGAATTCGGCCGTGGACATTTGTTTCGTCCGGATGGCAGGATGAAAAAAATCATATAAGGAATAATTTTCGTGGGTCAGGCGATTATCTTTCTTGAAATCGTCGTAACACGCCGTCCCGGGTATGGGAGTAAGCATCCAGGGAATGATGGCATCTATGTTCAGTTCTATCGACTGTTCGATTGTGCGGTCGATCATCTCTGTCGTGTCGTAATCCATCCCGAAAATAAGGCTGGCAAAGAGATCCATGCCTGCTTCTTTGAAGCCATTCACAACATCTTTGAAATCAAGCCGAGCGCTTTGATGCTTATCGATTGAAACCAAATTATTTTTGTCGATCGATTCGATCCCCACAAAGGCGGTCCGGCAGCCGCTTTCGGCGGCCAGTCGCAACAGTTCGGGGCTTTCGATCATCCTGCTTTCAAATTGTCCGAGCCACTGGATCCCCAGCAGCTTTATGGCCTTGAATAATTCCCGGGCCCGCGCAGGGTTTATAGCAATATTGTCATCCGTAAACATTATATGTTTTGCTCCCTGATATTTTATCTCATCAACGACTTCGCCGATGGGACGATAGCGCATCTTCTTCCCGAAATAACGCGTTACGAGGCAAAAGCTACAGTTATGCGGACAACCTCTGCTTGTCTCGATCAGCACAAGAGGATCTTTTGCGTTTACAAAAGACCTCATATATTTTTTCATATCAAGCAGGTCGAAGCGCGCCGGAGGTAAGCCCGAAAGCTCGGGAGGGGTGGCGCATTCATAACGCCTCTTTAGCCTGCCTGCCTCAAAATCATGCAGAATCTCCTGCCATGTTTCGTCCACTTCTCCGACGATAAAAGATTCAAAAGCGCCGCTTTCTTCTACCATATTGCGAAGCGAAAATGCCCCGACTCCTCCGATAAGAGAAGGCACTCCGCGTTTTTGGAATTCTTTGGCGATATCTATGGCGCGCGGTACATGGCGAAGCATGCCGGTTAACGCAACCAGGTCCACATCTTCATCGAAGGTCAAATCATCCATTAATTCATCGATAATCCGCGTTTCGTAGCTTGGCGGCGTCAAAGCTGCAAGATATGGAAGCGTGCGCGAGGGAACAAACGATTTCCTGCTTTTTATCAGGCGGTTTTGGCTATCGTAGGACGAAGGATAGATGAAAAGTATCTTTTTCTTGCTCATAGCAATCTCCGTCTCTGATTATACGCTTTTTTGTGAAATATGCAAAATAAAAACGCAGCGTTTTTAAGCCGCGTTTTTATTAGTGTTAGTGTTTATAAAGAGACGTTTTTTAGTTTTTCTAGTCCTGGTCTTCTTCTTCACATTCTTTCTTCTTCATCTTATGCATCTTTTCCCCGTGCTTATTCTTTGACATTTTCTCCAACTTTTTTGCCAGCTCGGGATTCGACTGTTTAAGGGCTGCCGCAGAGTCAGCCAGGAGCTTTTCCCTGGCTTCATAACAGGCCTTCTGATTTTTCATCTCCTGGATCATTTTTTCTTTTTCATTCGCATACTCATTCAACCCTTTTGCCAGAGCGGGATCTGTCTTTTGCAGAGCCGCTGCCGAGTCTTTCAATACCTTTACCTTAGCTTCATACTTTTCCTGCCATTCTTTACATTCCTTCTTGTCCTCTCCCGCCAATAACGGATAGGGCAAAGCCGCTATCATCCCTGCTACGAGAAACACAATAAAAACACTCCGTAAAAATTTCACAAGCTCCTCCTTTGGTTATATTATCCGCTCTCTTTACTGATTATATATCAACGAGTTACAAAAGTAAAAAACAAAAGTGTGCTAATCTTGTCCAATATAAAGTGTCTTGAATGTTTTGCGATTATCATGAAATATGTAGTACGCATGTTAATACATAATATATCCCTACCGCTATAAAAATTGCTCCTGTAATTTTTCTTGCGTATATCTCAAGCTTGTTTATTTTATGAAACCAACGGTTTAAAGAAGTAATTCCTATCGCAATCGCTAAAGCAAAAGCCAAAACAGGAAGCCCTGTTCCAATTCCATAGATAAGAGGTAAACTTAAACCAAACTTGTGTTCGACTGCTAATGGTATTAGGCTTCCAAAAAATAACGCAGCAGATATAGGGCAAAAAGACAGAGCAAATATAAACCCCAAAATACCTGCGCCAAATATACCGGACCCGACGAGTTTATTTTGGTGCTTTTCTGAAATCGTTAAGCTTGGAATATCAAATTTCAATATATCCACTAAAAAGAGGCCTATAATGATTAAGATCGGCCCTAATGCTTTGTTCATATGTTTCTGTAAGAAATTGGCTACTAAAGGCGCGCTTAATAGAAATTTGACAATAAGAAAGCCTAATATCGCATATGCCAACATCCTGCCAATCGTATAAGAAATTCCTGATAGTAATACTGTCTTAGGATGGGTTATTTTCTTGGACAAAAATGAAAGCGCCGCTATATTCGTCGCTAAAGGGCAGGGACTTATTGAAGTTAATATACCCAACCACAATGCTGATACAAAACCTATTAATATCTCTATCATTCGGCTTCCTTCAGGAAATCGGCAACTCCGGCCTTAACATAATCAATAAATCTCTGCTTGTTGCCTACATATTCCCAAATTTTATCAAGATTTTTCCATTTTACTTCCTTACCGTCTTTGACCAATGACAAAACAAGCGATTTGGTATAAAGTTGGTAGTCTTTAGCGTAATGCTCGTTGCCCTTATCCTCGACGTTAACAATTTTAAATTCAAGCTTACTTGAGGAAATGGCGTCTTTAAAGTTAGTCTCTATCGCTTCCCTGGAATATTGTTCTAACTTATGACAAGTTGGGCAGCGAAATGTCCCATAGAAATAATACGCATACACCTTGGCATCCAGAGAATTACTTTCGGCGAAAGAAGTCACTGTAAATCCGCATAGAAACAGAATAAAAAATAATTTTTTAAGCATAAGCATCCTTTATTTTGACAAAATCTTCTTTATCTCGTCCTTGGTTAATAGCTTACCTGCTGAAACAACAGTGCCGTCAAGGGCAAGCGCCGGAGTCGTCATTACGCCATATTCGGTAATCTTGCTGATATCGGTTACTTTGGAAATCTCTGCGCAGATATTAAGCTCCTTAAGCGCTGCCTCTGTGTTCGCGGCCAACTGTTTACATTTTGGGCATCCGACTCCTAAAATTTCTATTTTCATTGCCATACCCCCCCCTACTTAACAATCCAACCAAATATCATACCGCTTATAGTCGCCATAATCACAACTAAACTCACATATATCGCCGTCTTTTTTGTTCCTACAATACTGCGCAAAACAAGCATGTTAGGTAGACTCAGGGCAGGTCCGGCGAGAAGAAGAGCTAGGGCAGGCCCCTTGCCCATACCCGCGCCGATAAGACCTTGCAGTATTGGCACTTCTGTAAGTGTTGCAAAATACATGAGAGCCGCTACTATAGAGGAAAAGAAATTTGCCCATACGGAATTTCCACCGGCAAGCATCGCAACAAATTTTGAAGGAATAATCCCTTCGTGCCCTACTCTTCCAAGCAAAAACCCCGATACGAGTACTCCTGCCAATAAAAGAGGCAAAATTTGTAATGCAAAACCCCACGTTGCCGAAGTCCATTCCTTCAGTTCGTCTTTCTTGAACCATCTAAAGAGCATAAAAGCCAGACTGACCAAAGAAAAACCTGCGATCCACCATTTATACTGATAAATTATAGACCACAAGCCGTGATCACCTTCAAAAGGCTTACTCCAGTTAGCGAAAACGAGGAATGCTACCATGGAAACAAAATAAATAACGGTTTTGCCCAACGATCGTGTTTCTCTCGTTTCCCCTACGTCAAAATTGCCGTTTGCGTGGCGCTCTCTTTCTTCTTTTAAGAAGATCAAGTGCATCAATAAACCGATAACCACGCTAAATATAACCGCACCTATAGCGCGTGCCAATCCAAGCTGCCACCCGAGAATGCGTGCGGTAAAAATAATAGCAAGAACATTAATGGCGGGTCCCGAATACAAAAAGGCAATTGCAGGTCCAAGGCCGGCTCCTCTCTTGTATATACCTGAAAATAAAGGCAGAACGGTGCAAGAGCATACTGCAAGAATTGTCCCCGAAACTGATGCTACGCTATATGAAAGAAATTTATTAGCTTTTGCGCCGAAATATTTCATGACCGATGCCTGACTGACAAATACAGAAATCGCTCCCGCAATAAAGAATGCCGGGACTAAGCACAGAAGCACATGTTCTCTGGCATACCACTTGACAAGAGCTAGTGCTTCAAAAATCGCATTTGTAAAACGCAGATTTTCGATCGGCAGATAAAAACATGCCAAAAATGCCGCTACAATGTATAGGAGCTTTTTCCATTCTTTCATTTCCTATTCCTTCCAATAACCTGGCAGCAACCGCCTTCTATACGTATAGCTTTGATATTAACTAACCCGTCGGCTATCTTATTGCGGGCCGAAGATACGATTCTTGAGAATGTGGGTCTTGATATCCTAAGCTTTTTTGCCGCATCGACCTGCTTCATCCCTTCAAGGTCCGCGAGTCTAACGGCCTCGAATTCATCAAGAGTCAAATATACGCCTTTTAATTTATTCAAAGGCCTGCACAAAGGCTTAAAACACCGTTCTCCCGAAACATAACTAATCCATCTTGTTTTTTTAGGCCTCATTTATCACCCATTATGAACATTTGTTCATAATTAAATTATAGCATTTCCTAGCAATTATACAAGCTTTTTTACTATTAATAGGGTACGGCGGGGAGCAATAAGTGTGCTAAAAACGAGCTATATTGTATGATTTTCAGCTCAGCATTTCAAGCCTATTTCTGCTTTTAGGTATTGTATATTTGGTGACGTCCTCAATCTTGTTTTATTTTGGTTTTAGGTGTATATTTACGTTATGAAATTAAGGTGAAAAAGGAAAGGGATAGAAATGACAAAAGAGACTAAAAAAATTATTACTAAATATGGGCTTATTTTATTTTATATAATAGTGGTGTTGCTATTCCTATGGCTATTATCAAAATTAGTACAAGAGGAAAACGCACCTTTACCGCTATCTCCCGCAAGTCAGTATTCTTACTAGGAGGGGGGAATAAAGTGTTTGAACGAATAATAAGACATAAATATTTCTTCCATATTGCTATAGTTATAGTTGCCGTAACCGTAACAATTTTATTTATAATTTTTAACTAAAGAGTTGGCATTAGGGACGTGTCACTTTGGGATACTCGGCAAGGTATTGTATAAATTTCTTCCTGTATTTTTGCGCTATGTTGGTAAGCACTACTCCTATTTCGTAGTTATTATCGCTTTTTTCTTTTATCCATGCAACTTGCCCTATCGCTATTATCGGTTTAATGTTCCTTCGAGGGTCTTTAATGATTATTTCTATAATATCATTTGCCGACAAAGGATTTCCAAAAAACGCCGCGTTAATCCTAAACCCGCCCATGCCTATATCTTCCGTAACCGCGGAGCTGTATTGTTCTGGTGAATCTATTTTTCTAAACCCTATTATCAAGTTTTTGGCGACGCGAGGATATCGGCGCCTCGCTGCCCCAAGCGCGTCTATTTCAAATGCCTTTTTTGTTAAAAGCGCTGCGGTTCCTTGATTTTCTGCGTGGGTAGCTTTCATTTCTCCTGCTCCTGTATGACACAACCCCATTCTAAATATACCTCAAAACGGGAGATGAAGCAATAGAAGAAAACCACCTTTTTTATCGCTAACAACCGGCCGGCATATTACAAAAGTCAAAAACAAAAGTGTGCTATCTTGTATAATTTGGATAGTTTGAAATATCTTGGATATGTTGGCTGATATTTTTTCTTCACTTTGAATGGCGTGTAAATCTTGAGAGGAGTCTGTTATTCAGGACTATCTGCTTAAGGGAGTTTATAAGGCGTTTTTTATGTATTTCTCTGGTTATGACATTTTTAAGCAATAACGGCCCGGCGATTAAAAATGATGCGACTTCGCTGAATGTGAACAATTTCACCCTGAAGCATTTTTTCAATATTTGAATAAGCCGTGGTCCGGTGTAAAAAGAAAATTTTATCCTGCGCCCTATTTTTTTGAGCGCCGCGTGACTGTATGTGTCGGAATAAACCGCTCCGATATCGGTGACATGATATCCGGGGGTACTTTCGGCTACTTCTCTGAGCGGAGAAAATTTTTCTATCCTCAGTTTCTGGAATGTGATGGAATCCAGCCCTATTTCCTTCGCGAATTTTGATATACAAAGCATCTCCTTCTCGGTTTCGCCTATATTGCCGTAAATGAAATAGCCGTGGTAGTAGAGAGGATATTTTTTGAGCACTGAAAAGTATTTTCGTATTGTATTAGAATCAAATCCTTTATTAAGCTGCGCCAATATGCGGTCATGGGGGGACTCTACCCCCAGTAAAAGTATCTTGAATCCCGCTTCCACCATTTTTTCAAGCAACGCGGGATATTTCGCTATTTCGATACGGGCCTGCGCTATAAACCGTTTATTTATTTTCCGGGCTATTATAATATCGCATATCTCTTCGGCCCTTTTGGGATCGGCGAAGAAATTATCATCGCTGAAGAGCACCGCGTTAGCTGTTATCTTTTCTATCTCTTCAACGACCGATTCTACGCTGCGCGGCGCATAGTCTCTTTTCTGGCCGAGCGGATTCAGGCTGAACGTGCAGAATTTGCAGGTATAAGGGCATCCCCTGGCGCTTAATACCGAATCAAATGTCATCTTTGTTACGTCGATGCCGCCTAATGTCAGGTGATACTCGTGGCGCCTAAGTGCGCGGTCCGGGTAATTTAAACTGTCTATATCGGGCAGCGGCCTGTGTTTATTATGAATAATTTTCCCATTTTGCCGGTAGGATATTCCTAAGATGGTATCGAGCGGCTTTCCTTTCAATATTTCTTTTATCGATTCTTCGCCTTCTCCTCTTACTATAACATCTATGTTCGGACAATCCCTGAAAAGTTCCTCCACTTGTTCCGTAGCTTTATAACCACCAACGATTAAAGGTATCTCGATCGGCATGCGGTTTAAAAGGCCTTTGACTTCTTCTAACTGCCGGTCCCACCCAATACTCGCGCAAATAACATCTATTTCGGAGCGGATGAAATTAAGAAGATTTTCCGTATCACAAAGCTCCTTCTCGTATCTTAAGTCAAGAAGAGTAATTTTATCCGCGAGCCCCTTGGCGCTTGTGGCTACGTATTCGATACCTGTGGGCGGAAAAAGCTTCATTATGCTTGTGGCCGTGCTCTCGATGTAGGGGTTTAAGAATAAAGCGTGCTTATACCTGAGCGGATTATGACCGGGGCTACCGGTGCGGCTTAAAGTAATTGCTTCTAAAGAAGGCTTCAAAATTGTCCATTTCGATTGAAGTTAGATATTTTGTAGTAGCAAATCGCTATACTTGTAGGCACATTATAGCATGCCGCATTAAATTAGCAATAGAAGCTTGGGTACATAGTGTTTTAGAGACTCTGCGCATTATCGCGCCATCGAGCCGCGAGTGTGTCAAAAGTGTGCCAAGATATCCAAAATAAGAAGGGATATTCAAGATATTTCGTGTTTTGCTTATCTTGGATATCCCTATTTTTTATATATGGCGGGGACGACGGGGGACGCACAGGTATAATTTCCTATCTTCCCGTAGGATAACAAGCTAAGATTTAACTCTTTTGTTCATGTGACGTTAGCGATTCTACACGCTTTCGTTCTTTTTCGTCTTCTTTCTTCTATTTTCCCTTTATTTAGGCACTGTTTAGGCATCGATACTGTTCTCGTGCCCTATATAAACATTCTTCAAATAGTAGAAAATAAGTCGGGGTTAGTTAGCACCCCCCTACAGATGCTATTATTACTATTGCCCAAATAGCTGCTGGAAATAAATAACCTGCTACATTATCTTGTTTTCTTTCATCAGAAGTAAAGATTTTCGCAACCTTCTTTGTAATCCACTATGACGTCATCAAAGTCAAGTTCTGAGAGTAGTTTTTTTCAAAATAAAAAACCCTACATTTTGCTGTGTAGGGCATTGCATTTTCTATCTACAATTCCGTCGGTAAACTAAAAATCTATGGCTTCCCCGGACGTACTGGTAAGACTTCCATGACTTGGTGGACTATAAGATATTTTTTGCTTGATAGAGATTTTCAATCCCAATACGCCTGCTATTTTGGTCAAGGTGTCTATAGAAAAATTAGGGTAACCTTTTTCGATATAGGAGATCATCTGCTGGGATATGTGCGCATTAGTAGAAAGATCCTTTTGCGTCCACTTTTTTTTCTTCCTGGCTTTCCTTATAACTATGCCTATTGCCGTGATCTCAGTGGTTACGACTTCTTTCTCTTTTATGGGCCGTTCCGGCATTTCTACGCTTTCTTTTACAACCTGGTAAACCTGGTCCCAAAAGTCAATTCTAGGATCATTCCACTTATCCTTGCGCATTAACCTTTTTATTCTTCGCCAATTCCGGCAGAATGCAGCCTTATCGAAATAGGTATTAAAAACCAATTTCATATCGTTTGATCTTGAAAGAAGAAGAGAAGCAACTTCAACAAATCGAGGATGTGACTCATCCTTCAATATGCTCTTGGCTTCGCTCTCGGTTATTTTCTTATCCCAGAATATATTCTCGTGCATTTTATTCCATTTCCTCGCGTATTAAATTCTCGATCTCCGACCTAAAATGCTGTTCCATCTCATGAAAATCTATTTTTTTGTCGGTTTTGATATCATTAAGGCCTAATTTTATATCAGTTCTGTTATATCTGCGATACCAAGTAATAACACTTTCTTTTTCTGCTGTATTACAATATTCAATTACGAATTTTGATAAAGGCATAAATGTCTTTGACAAATGGTATAAGTCAAAGAAATCCTTTGCATCTTGTCTACCGCCCTTGAAGATCTTTTTGCCCGTTTCGGTAATTTCTTGATTTATACCACACGCCGCGTAGATCTTTCTAAGGTAAATATCTTCTTTTGAAAGTACAGGGATCCCATTAATGACATCTATATCTTTAATCAGCTTATATACATCCTCAACAAAATCCAACTTTAAGGAATTATCATCATCAATATCGTTGGTTTTTTTATCAGTAGGCACTAAATAACGTAACATTCGCGCTTGATCTGGCACATTCTTTTGTGAACTGAGAACCGGCGTTATATTAATTGATTCCGCTATATATTTAACAATCTGTTCCGCTTTCTTCTTGGAGAAGTCCTTGGTAAAGAAGTCCAGGTCATAGGATTCCCTATGGTGGAAATAAAACAAAGATAAAGCGGTTCCGCCAGCCAGGTAAAACCCCTCTACCTTTCCGTTTAATGATTTTATTATCTTGTTTATCAGTGTTAGGGTCTGTTTCATAGCATAATAAGTATACACAATAAAGTTGATATTGTCAAGTGTTTTACCAATTATATTGGTATTTTAACATATTTATCAATTTTATTTGATATTGCTAAAATTCCATATTCTCAACTGTCGGGCTGTGTCGAAGGCGGGCTAAGAGAGTAGTATCGAATTTTAAAGCAACTGGATTGGGCACTATTTGGGCACCAAGGGGATTTGATTTTGACAGTGCAGTTGTAACTACTTATAAATTGAACATTTACAACCGCCAAAAGTAATGGCGGGGACGACGGGGTTCTATTGGCCGATATGTTATCTACTTGAGAATAAATAGGTTATGGAATTCAAAAACGGAAGTGTGCTAAAAGTGTGCTATGTTATTTAAGGTGTATTTCTTAAAAAATATAATACCTTTCCAAATGCTAATAATATGTAAAAAATTGATAAAGAAAGATTTATCATAAAACTCATTACGGCTTTTTCTCTTCCATAAAATATCTGGATAAAACTGACTAAACATCCTACGGCGGGAAGAACCGTTAACGGCAGGGCGAATACTTCCAGAAAAAATGCTGGAAATTTCGATGACCATATTTGTGACGAGCGAGCTATATATATCGAATACCAAATTGATGGCAGGATAAATAGTATAAAAATTCCCAGATTTATCTTAGCCAATATCCAACTCGCAGAATTTCCTTTTTTCTTCTCCATATTCACCTCAGCGTTATTATACAGGAACGTATATAAAAATATACTTTACTGCGACGCAGTAAATCTTTCAGTATAAGCATCAACGACTTTTCGAATCATCTTCTGATATTTCATGTGATATTTCTGCGCATAACGCTTGAAGAATTTTATGCTATCCTCGCTTAAGCGCAACGTAACCTTGACCGTACGTTCTGGTATTATAAGCTCTTCAGGGGACGGCAGCATATCTTTCGCCCTTGCAAGCTTACCAATCGGCATGTTTATATCAAGTTTACCCTTTTTCATAATATTCCTTTCCTTTTCTCCAGTATCCGGCTCCGAATATGCGGATATATCCTTCGCGATATGTAAAGCGGATTGTTATAATCCTATTATCAACCTTGCCTATACAAAAATAGCGCGGTTCTTTAGTGCTATGCTTTGAGTCTGTGAATATCTTTCTTTTTGCATCTAAAAAGGCCTGCGCCGCAACGCTAAAGTCAATGCCATGCTTGGCTATATTGGCCTTTTCTTTATCCTGATCCCAAATGAATTTGCCGATTCGTCTTTCCATAGCTATATAAAGTATACATTATGTATGGCTATTTGTCAATATAATTATACATATACCCATTGCGAAAAGTGTGCTATTTTTGTGCTATTCAATCCCAAAGATATCCAAAACATGCAAAATAAAACAAGATACCCAATCTTGGATATCTTGTTTATTGTGAAACATTATATGGCGGGGACGACGGGGAACGTCCGAGAACAATTCCCTATCTACCCGCCGAGTAACATGTTACAACTTAACTGCTTTATTATCAAGGGATTAACTATTCTATACGCTTTCGTCCTTTTTCGTCCGCTTTCCTCTGTTTTCCCTTTATTTAGGCACTGTTTAGGCACCGGTCAAAAGTGTGCTATTCTATATAATTTGGATATTCTGAAATATCGTGATTATCTTGTTATTTTTTTACAACTTTTACTGACTTCACTTCGTTTGCTGACGATTTTTCTATCTGGATTTTATCGCCTTTTTTTAGTTGATTTAATGTAATGGCATTCAAAGTATCACTGAGAATCTTTGCCGTTGTTTTTACTATATATGTGGCGGTTTTCCCTGTCTCATCGGCAATGGTTATGGCTCCCTCAGTAATCCCTTTCGCAGGGTTTATTAACGTAACAGAGACTATCTTACCAACAACTGTTTGCGCTTTTTCTGCAATCGATTTTTTCCCCTCGCTTGCCGCCTGCGCAAAAGGTACAGAACTGATAAATGCAAGTATCAACAAAACAATCGCTATCTTTTTCATGGTCGCTTCCCTCCCTTGTTTTTTTCTTCTGCTGTTTTATTATTTTATTTTGCTGCTTTATCGGCTTTGTTTCTGCTTTTGACAATCTTCTCGGCCTGTAGCCAATAGTCCATATCGCGGCCTTGTTTGCGTCCATCCTTTTCCCATAACTCTTTTGCCTTTTATTTAATAAGATTTGTCGAATCTGTTTTCACCTCCATAAGCCCCTCCTATTCTTGATATTATCGGTCCTTTATTTCTTCAGATTCGCATATGCTACAATAACAGAAACTAAATAAAAGAATGCTATTCCAAGGCATATTTTCCAAATTTTTTTGTTAGATTGTTCCTTTTTCATATCTTTGCACCTCCTTATTCAACGGGTATAATTATCTTCTGCCCTTCCTTGAGTTTATTCGGGTCCTTAATTACATCCTTATTCAATTCGTACAGGTATTTCCATCTATAAGCACCGCCGTATTCTTTTGCTGCGATACCGGATAATGTATCGCCTTTTTTTACAACATATTCTCGTGTCGAAACCTTAATCGCCGACTCGACATTCTCTTTTTCTTCAACGAGATATCTGCCTTCTTCAATCGGTGTTGCTTTAATATACTCTAGATCTTTAGGATAAGGGATCATAACCTCTTCTACCTCGGCAATCATAAACTGCGCATTACGGTCCTTCTGCATACCTACTATATCTGCAAGCGGCGCTATTGCATCGAGCTTTCCTCTGGAAACTACCAGAACGCGCTTCTCCGGTATGCTGCGATCCAACATGAACTGTTTCACGGCTTCGCCTCGTTGTTTCCCTAATTTCATATTATAAGATTCGGAACCGCGGATATCGCAATTTCCTGTTATGAGTATGCTCGATTCGGGGTTTCTCTTCAAAGTACCGATAGCTTCATTTAATATTTTTGCCGTATCTTCTCTTAAATCTGATTTATCGAAATCAAAGTATACTTTGACATTTTTTATTATTTTCTTTATCAAAAGTGAGGGCCTTGGCTCTTCGGGCTTGGGCGAAGGGAGTTCTTCTTCCTTATAGTCAAAGATTATCTTATATACATAAACCCAGCCCCTATTCCCCCATAACGGCCCTACTTTGCCGGGTTTGGTAGGCCACCACCAATATCCGCTTTTATCCGGATCCTTTACCGGACCCGGTGTTGCATCGGTAGGCCACCATTTGAAACGTTCCTGCAATTCCTCTGTTTCTTTCTTACGCCTTGCTTCCTTTTCTTCTTCGCTAAAAAAAGCGAAAGAATTAACCGTCATACAAACTAAAATAAAGACTAAGCTGTATTTAATAAAAGTTTTCGTAGTTTTGTCCATATCATTACTCTTTTACCTATCCAGATACTTTTTTAATTTTGCCCATGTCTTTTGACCTATTACGCCATCGGGAGTCAGATCGTTTGTCTTCTGGAAACTCTCTATAGCCTTTTTTGTTTTTTCACCGGCCTTACCGTCAACAGGGCCGGCATAATATCCTGCATTTTTAAGGGCTATCTGAATATCCTTTATGGGGGGCTTGGAAGAGCTTTCCGTCGACTTGCTCTTTTTTGCCGAATGGTTTTGCGCCTTTTGGTTTTTTTCCAGCATATCCTCTAAATTGGTTATCTCATCATCTCTTTGCTCCAATTGCCCCTCTAATTGCGTGATTCTACTTTGAAGTTGTTGGATTTGCGGCTTGGTAGCATCTTTTTTGCCCGTAACACACCCGCTTAAAAACAAAGATAAGACGCATACTGTTACTATTTTTACTATCAATCGCATGATTCCTCCTTTTAAACTATTATTCCATTATGTATCTTCCTAATTCCTTGGTGGTCTCATCATTAAGCGCGCCGCTTGCTGCCAGGCCCTTAAATTTTTTATTAGTTTCGCAGCACATTGTTAATCTTTTCTAACAATATCTCCGTTCCCTGTCCTTTATCGTGGTAATCCTCGGCATCGGGGATAAGCCGTTTCTGTTCATATATCGGATAGACGCTGCTTACAATAACTTTTGTATTCTTATGGAATAATTGCATAACTCCGTACATTATTGTGCCATCCACTCCTGCACCATCCACCCTAGGCATCTTTATATCAAGCAGGACAAGATCTATTTCTTCGCGCTTCAATACCTCGTTTGCTTCGACAGCGCTTAAAGCCCGCGTGACATTAAACCCTTCCTTTGTCAATATCGCAGTGTAAATATCTTGTATTCTTTTTTCGTCATCGATTACTAAAATATTCTTCATTTGGGCTCTCCTATAATTTAAGGTTTTTCAGAGCCAAGTATACATTATGGGGCATTAAAGGAACGTTAAAATATAATTAATTTTTTTAATGTTGAGCATTCTTTTAGGGGAGGAGCGCTATGAAAGAATCTTCTAAATAACGGGCAGCGTTACGATGAAGGTTGAGCCTTTGTTAGGGGTACTGCTTACTTGAATAGTACCATCGTGTATTTTTACGATAGACTGAACGATGCTCAATCCGAGGCCGGTACCGGGTTTAATATCCTGCGTATTATCATCTATGTGGAAAAACCTATCGAATATCTTCGACATGTCTTCCGTTTTAATTCCTATGCCGGTATCGGATATTGAGATAAGGACTTTGTCTTTTTCTTTTTTTGCGATTATATCTATTTTACCGTTTTCTCTATTAAATTTTATCGCATTATCAATCAGGTTTAAAAATAACCTTCTCAGTTGAAGTTTATCACCGTTTATATGTATTTTCCCTTCATGCGACATGTCGATATTCACAAGGATATTTTTTTGTGACGCCAGTAGTCTGGTTTTTTCATATATTTCCGGTAAAAATTCATTTATGTCGAACTTTTCAAATTTAAAGAAATCCGGCCTATAATCCAATCGAGCTAGTAACAGCAAATCTTCGATGACTTTAAGCATTCTCTCTGTTTCTTCCTGAATAATTTTGAATGACTCTTTATATTCTTCGGGATTTCTTTCCTCTATTAAGGCAACGTCGGACTCGCCTCTTATTATAGCAAGGGGCGTCTTTAGGTCGTGAGCAACATGAGAACTGAAATCTACAATATATTTAAACGAGTACTCGAGCCGCGATATCATATCATTAAAAGCGTCTACGAGATATTTCATTTCTTCGTCAACGTGTTCGGATTTAACCCTTGCGCTTAAATCTTTATGAGTTATGTTATTAGCCGTCGTCGTAATGTCCATTACGGGCTTCAATATTCTCATGGTTAAAAGTTTACCAAAAAGGCTGGCGATTATTAAAAATATCGGAATGCTGATTATAATATGAAATAGCCTGATTTTTAAGAGATGAATTATAGGTTTTAAAGAAGTTCCTATCTGGATTATGTATTTTTTATTATTGCCGCATAAAAAGGGTGTGGTTAAAAGTCTCAGGTTTCGTTTTTCAAAATTTATGCTTTTAAATGCTAACTCTTTATCCTGTAGCCTCTTTGCCTCTTTTGAAAACAAGACAAGGATTTTGGTATCGAAATTTCCAGATCTAATAAGAGATTCGCCTTTTATATTTGCCAGATTTATATAATCTTCTTTGAGGTCGAACTTATCGACTTTTTGCAGCCATTGTCGCTGAGGTTCTCCTAGTTTGCTTTCGACAGGATAAATTTCGTCAAAGGTTAGCATATTGCGCGTGGCCAAGTCAAAGGTGTCGAATTCATCGCCTAACACATTTAAATACGAAGAAATTGTATTTGCTACCTCTTTCGATTTTCTCTGTAACTCATTATCTAACTCATCATAAAGAGTATAATGCAAAGAAAAATAAAGAAAAGTACTGTACAAAATTAGGATGATGCCAAGTATGATGGTGTATAAGACGGTTATTTTGAATCTTATAGAATTGATTTGCATTATACGCCTAAGCCTTTAGAACATACCCTGTGCCGCGAATTGTATGGATAAGCTCCTTTTGAAAGTCTTTATCAATTTTGGAGCGCAGAAAATTGATATAAACATCTATTATATTGGTAAAACTATCGAAGCTTTCATTCCAGACATGCTCAGAAATCATTGTCCGGGTAACGATATGATTAGCGTTGATCATAAGATACTCCAATAGGGCGTATTCCTTGCTCGTTAACTCTATCTTTTCCCCTGCTCGTGTAATGTCGTGGGTAAGTTGATTTAGTTCCAAGTCGGCTACTTTTAGAATAGTAGTCTTTACACCTTCTTTCCTGCGTAGCAATACGCGGATTCTTGCCAAAAGCTCTTCAAATGCAAATGGCTTGGTAAGATAATCGTCTGCGCCGGAATCTAAGCCCAAAACTTTATCACGTACCGTATCTTTGGCGGTAAGAATCAATATCGGAACTTCTATTTTTCTTCTTCTTAATTCCCGGCATATAGATATACCGTCTTTCGCCGGTAACATAATATCGAGTATAATAAGGTCGTATACATTGACCTCGGACATAAAAAGGCCCCTTTCGCCGTCAGAAGCAACATCTACGATATACTTTTTTTCTTTTAGGCCTCTTTCAATAAAATTTGCTATTCTTTTCTCATCCTCAACTAATAATATTCTCATAACTTTGCTACCTTTCTTCCATTCCTCTCCCAGTATACCTCATGAAAAGCAGATTGGCAATATTATAGACAAAGGAGTGCGTGAAGATTCGATAGACAGGTAATTAGATTAGGTACTGAATAGGCATCGAGGAGATTTGCTCTTTGTAGCACAGTTGTAACTACTTATAAATTGAACATTTACAACCGCCAAAAAGAATGGCGGGGACGACGGGGAACGGCCGGGCACAATTCTATAACTTCCCTTAGGATAACAAGTTATAACACAACTCTTTTTACATCAAAGGACTAGTGATTCTACGCGCTTTCGTCCCTTTTCCTCCGCTTTGCTAGATTTTCCCTTTATTTAGGCACCGTTTGGGCACCGATAAAAATGGAATCCTAACTGAACTTTTGTCTATAAAATTATATTTCGACAAAGACATCCTTAAAAGCAACGGCTCGTACTTTCTTGTCAAGAAAGTACGTCTTTTCTCCCGCATGTATTACTGTGAGACTAGTTAGCTTTAAAGTAGCAATGGCGCTTTTCATCGATGGTGTTATGGAGGGAGAACTAGTCAGTTTTACCTCAAAGCCAAGGCGCTTATTGCCTCTAATGACAAAAAGATCCAGCTCGGCGCCGCTGTGTGTAGCCCAAAAGAAACAATGCTCTTCGAAAGCATTTAATCGGCGTATTATTTGTTCAATCACAAGCCCTTCCCACGAGGCTCCAATTTTAGGATTTTTTTGAAGGTCGTCCATGGTTCTTACATTGATAAGCGTATGTAAAAGGCCGGAATCGGCAATATAAACTTTTGGAGCCCTTACTTGTCTTTTAGAAATATTTTCATGCCATGGCAAAAGCAGGCGCACTACAAATGTTGAAGCGAGAAGGTCTAAATAATGACGTACCGTAGTATCGGCTATGCCAAAAGAACGCCCAAACTCGGAAGCATTCCATGTTTGGCCGTGATAATGAGCTAACATGCTCCAAAACCGGTATAGGGTATGAGATTGGATATTTATGCCCAATTGGGGCAAATCCCTTTCGATATACGTTTTTATGAAACTCCTACGCCACTCATCGCTTGCGCTCAAAGATGAAGCCAAAAATGATCGAGGAAAGCCTCCTCTCAGCCATAATCTCTGCGTGTGATCAACGCCTACCTCGTCCAAGGCCAGCCCCTTTAATTCGTGATAAACAATGCGACCAGCGAGAGTTTCAGAACCTTGTCTGAGAAGATTAGGAGACGCACTTCCGAGTATGATAAAACGAGCGGGATTTTTCGGCCGATCGGCTAAGACGCGAATGACAGGAAAAATATCGGGATACCTCTGAATCTCATCGATTATTACAAGCCCTTTTAAATTTTTTAATGCCAGCATGGGGTCCGAGAGACGGGAGATATCTTCGGAGTTTTCGAGATCGAAGAACGTATGTGGCCTTTTATCTTTAGCGACTATCTGACGCGCAAGAGTTGTTTTTCCTACCTGGCGGGCGCCAATGATGCCCACAACAGGATTGCGTGCGAGAAGGCCCCGTACTGCATCGCTTTCTTTTCGACGTTCAATCATGCTTTAAGTATACATTGAAAACTCGGTTTTGTCAACAGAATTTTCAATGTAATAAGATTAAGG
>JAZDNG010000005.1:0-33424 GCA_043800065.1 Candidatus Omnitrophota bacterium | reverse complement strand
GCTTTCTTCGACCCCATCTCCTCAATAAAGAGCGCTGCTAATGACAAAATAAGTACCGTTATGATTATAAGCTGCATCGACAAAAGCATCTATTGCCTCCGGGAATATGTTCGTATTATTATACTCCGGTATGCCGGGCTAAAAATTACCCTATTTTATTGCTTCGCCTTCCACCTCTTTTACTACAAGCGGATAGCGTACCTTCAAATCTCCGTTTAAAAGGACTTCCACTGCGTATTCTCCGGCAGTGTCGAATTTTAAGTTATTAAAACGCGCTATAATTCTGTGTTTCGCCTTTAAGTCCTGGAGGGAAAAGGCAGTTTCCTTGTCCTCTGCGAGCAAGCGGCCGTTCTTGTCCACTACTCTGCTTCTCTGGCGAAAATTTCCTAGCCCGCTCGTCCAGCAGTTCATTATGAATAATACAGGGTGTATGGCGGGAAATTTGCGCGCTCCTATTGTTTCAAATAGTCCTATCAGTATAAACTTACCATTATCTTCTCTGCGAACATCATCGCATAATACAGAAAATAATAGCGTTGGTATGATCGTTTCCTCATTTACCATTTTATCTTCTCCGTTTTATATTACGTCTTTTGTGTGAATTTTCGACAAAAAGTACTTTTGCTCGTCTATAAGGTCATCTACTCTGATCATGGTAGACCTGCCAAATCTGGCCGATCGGTCAAAGACTTTTCTGGGATCGGTTGTCCGGATGAGAACTTTTACCGTCTCCCCGCCTTCATAAGCAATGAGAACGGGGCTGCCTATATCTGAAAGCGATTTTTTTATTTCCTGCACAGGAAGCGTCACATTGTTTATTAAAAATTCTACGGTATATAATACGCCTTTTATTAAGATATCCTCCGGCACATTAAAGCTAGGCCATTCTGACTTGTCTCGCTCTAGTGGCTCATCCATGGTATATCTATATATGCCTTCCAGAAAATAGAAAAACCCGGTGGCGCCGGCATCGTTTATGCCTATTTTTGAAAGAAGGACGTTCTTTTCGACTTCCTCCCCCAAAGCGCTTAGGACTGTATTATAAATCAGCGTTATTATATCCGCTAATGTTTGATTCCCCGCGGGGATACCGGATAACTTCTGATTTATTGCCCCGCATATGTCGCATATGCCTCCGGGCAGCGGATCGGATATTTCAATGCTGGCCTTTACGCATCCTTTATTGACAGCATCAATTATGTCGCTTATTGATGCGACATCCCTATCCTGCAGGGCATTCGCAAGGCCTATCAGGAAATTTGCAAGGATAATGCCCGAAGAACCGTGCGCGCCGGCCAATGCTCCCCTAGCGCACTGTGCGGCCTGGTTTCCGACGTGTTGGTCGTCATTCATTTCGGATAACGCAGATAAGAGCGTTTTTTGAATATTATCACCGGTATCGCCATTAGGCACAGGCAGGATATTTATGCAATTTACCAGATCCTTGTTCAGGGATAACTGTTTTATGCCGTAGCTGAAGGCAGCCCTTAACTGATTTCCATCTAAGGTATGCGAATCTTTCGATTTTTTAATTTGAGGTAACATAGGCTTTTATGGATACTTTCAGTTTTTCGTTATTATTTTTTTGATATGCTTTAGGATCGTATTTTTAGCCTTTTCGGTGATATCGTCGAAGAAGATAGCCGTCTCGTAGAACGTCTTATCCTGTGTGGCAGTTGGAACGGTCCGCACCACAGTACCGCTGCATTCCACTTTACTGTTTTTTCCGCCCGTATCCGGTATGAGGAGGGTTATCCTTACCTTGGACATAAGCGGCATGGGCTTGTCGGTGGTAAAATAAGTGCCGGAAGCGCTTATGTTTTTCGTTTCTACTACCATACCGCTGTCGCCTTCTATTATTTTTATAGGCAATCTCTCTTCTATGCGCGGTGTCTGCCGTTTTTCGTTAGGTCTTTCCATTGTAACTCTCTTTCTTTTTAACCGGGCGGCCAATTAAATTACCTTTCGCCGCTCACAAGAACCTTACTCTACGATCTCAAGCTGGTAGTTAGTGCTGCCCAGTCCTATCTCTTCGGCATGCCTTAGTTGAGCCACCCAGTCTATATCCGGGTAACCTTTTTTAAACACGTCCTCCCCGTTTTCCTTAAGAATCTCATCAACCGATGCTTTGTCTAGCGAAACAGGATCCGCGGATGCCATAATACCGATATCCCCGCAGATGGGAGGCTCACCCTTAGCCATGCAGTCACAGTCTTTCGTGATATGATTGAGAAAATTTATATAATAAGTATTTTTGGCCCCGATACTTTTTATTACGCCGAGGGCGTATTCGGCCACCTTCTCCTGCAAGTTTTTTATACTCTCGCTCCATTTTATCGCGATGGCGCCTATTTTGCAAGCAACAGTGCATTCGCCGCAGCCTATGCATTTATCTTGGATTATAATGGCCTTTTTACCCTCCATAATGATCGCATCCGCGGAACACCATTTTATACACGCGGCGCATCCCGAACACTTATCTTTGGAGACCTCGGGTAAAACGTTAGAATGCTGTTCAAGTTTTCCGGCTCGCGAGGCACAGCCCATGCCAAGATTCTTTATAGTGGCCCCAAATCCGGTTTGCATGTGCCCGGTCATGTGAGAGAGGCATAAAAGAAAATCGGCATGCACTATATCCGAGGCAATCTTCACATCTTTTAAATGCCGCCCGTTTATATCTACGGATTTGTAATTTCTTCCGGAAAGTCCGTCCGCTATTATCACTGGTATTCCTATATTTGCCAGGGTAAACTTGTGCTCTTCAGCCAGTTTTATATGGTCTACGGCGTTTGACCTTCTTCCTATATAAAGAGTGTTGGTATCTGTTATAAAAACACGCTGCGACCTTTTCCTAAGGGCCTCTGCAATAGGCTTTACTATCTCAGGTTTTACATAGCCCCTATTGCCCTCTTCCCCGAAATGTATTTTTATGCCTACGAGGTCATTCTCTTGTATTAAACCCAGAAAAGGCGCTTTCAGAAATACTTTCAGGGCCTTTTCTGAAACGGAGCCCGGGTCTTCGCGCTTTTTAAATTTTATATAATAGACTTTGTTCATCGTATTTCAATATTTTACTATAAAGGAGAGGTATTTTCAAAGGTAATTTCATCTATGACCTCTATGCCGTTCATCTTGAGGAGCGCGCAGGTTACGCCGTCTCCTTTTATTAATCGGCCCGTGAAGGTCCCGTCATATATCTGGCCGCATCCGCAAGCCGGGCTCTTGGATTTTAGAACGGCTTTCTTTATGTTATGCTTCTTTGCTATTGATAACACTATTTCCGCACCTCTCAAAAAGGCCTTTGTTATATCTTTCCCGCTCTCGCTCATTACTCTGCACTTGCCGGCTATGACATCTTCGCCGCTTGAGCCTTTTATTTCATTACGTTCCCGCGGAACGGATAAACCGCCAAGTAATTCCGGACATACCGGTATGGCCTGATTATTTTTGACAAGATCGCGCATATTCTCATTTACTTTGACTATACCGTCATAGGATGGGTTATGGCCGTTTAGACAGCCGCTTATGAGTATCATCTTTTCGCCACGCGGTTGACCAGAGAACCTATTTTTTCTATTTTTATTTCTACTTCATCACCCGGATTCATTGGCCCTATTCCACCGGGCGTCCCGGTTGCGATTATATCGCCCGGTTCAAGAGTCATTACTTCCGAGATAAATTCTATAAGCCGCTCGCAGTTAAAGATCATTTGAGAAGTATTAGACGATTGCTTGACCGTGCCATTAAGGCGAGCTTCGATCTCGAGAGAAGATGTATCGATGTCGGTAACTATATGTGGACCGATTGGGCAGAATGTGTCGAAAGATTTTGCCCTCGTCCATTGGCCGTCTTTCTTTTGCAGGTCTCTTGCCGTAACATCATTCAGGCATGTATAGCCGAATATGTAATCACGGGCATTTTTGCAGGAAATATTGCGTCCGCTCCTTTTCATAACTATAGCCAATTCGGCTTCGTAATCCACTTGCGAGGATACGGGAGGGTAATATATTGGTTCGCCGGGTCCTATTATGGCAGTAGGGGCTTTTAAGAATATTAGAGGCTCTTTGGGAGGAGATGCTTTTAACTCTTCAGCGTGGTCAACGTAATTTAGTCCTACTGCTATTATTTTGGAAGGGGCTACGGGGGCGATCAGCCTTACATCGCCTGTTCTTACGGCCCGCTTTAATGATGTGAGTTTCTGGAAGGGGCTTTCTTCAATCGGTAAGATACTATCGTTTTCGATAATCCCCTCATAGATAACCCCACTATACTCAAAGCGTACATATTTCATATCGTTTAATGACGGGCGCTATTATCTTAAGCGGACGGATTTTCCGGGCCAACTGCCGGCTCTTCGGTTTCTGCTTCTTTTGCTTTAGCTTCCGCGGCCTTTCGCTCGGCAGCCTTTGCTTCCTCAGCAGCTTTTGCTTCGGCGGCCTTTGCCTTTATTTCCGCATTGAACTTTTCCCAGCATCGCTTGTTGCAGAAATACTTACCGTTTCTATAGTGCCACAGCTTATGCTTGAAGGCCTTGTTACACGCTGCGCAGTTTGTAGGGCGCTCTTTCTCTTTTTGCTCTGCCGGCTTAGCTTTAGGAGTACTGGCTCGAGCTTCTTCGGGTGCTGTCTCCGCGGGCTTCGCGGCTTCCGCTTTGGGCTTTTCTTCCGCCTCTTTCTTTACTTCCTTATCTTTCGTTTCTTCTGACATGCGTAGTCTCCTCAATGAGCACATAACTTATGAAGCTGTGGTTTATCTCGCGGCGACATAAGTCAAATGCGCGAATTGATCCCGTGGTTCGGCATGCTCACCATCCCTCGCGAACCATCCCGAGTGAATCGAGGGAAGGGCGCGACGAATAGGAGCGGTCAAGGGATCTGGCCTGTTTGATCGTGAGAGGTTATTATATATCAGATAGGGTGTTATGGCAAGAAAATTCCAAAAAAATATAGGGCAACCAATGACGGTTGCCCTATATTTTATTTTATCTGAAAGTTGAAATTATTGTTCGGAAAATACAAACTCAGGTTCTAATACTGGTCCATAGTCTTCCGGTATAGGGAACGGGAACGTTACCACCTCATAAATACCGGCGCCCGTCCTGACTATCGTCATTCCTATGCCTTTTGCTAATCCTATGGTCAGTCCTGCTAGCGGATTGTCTTCTACGCTGGTGTCATATATGTTTTTAGGCAATTCTATCCAGCCAGTCAGAATGTTCGCCAAGCCTCTTCCGAGCTTCTTGGCAGGATCCTGTGCGTAGCTAACCGTGGCTACTGCGAGAACCATAACCATAACCAATGCTATTACTAAACCTTTCTTCATTCTGTGTCACCCCCCTCCATTTTTGGTATACTATCGATACATAAACCCACCTATATCTATAGGTTGAGAGAAGTATATCATATGATTTTTGCTTTGTCAAGCGTTTTTCGTGTTCTCCCTTTACAAAGAGGCGGTTTGGTGATATACTTTATAATAATGAAATGACGGTAATACTATGTATTTAGACTACTACAGACTCAGCGAAAGACCTTTTAATGTTACAAGCGATCCTGCCTTTTTGTATCTCAGCAAAAGGCACAAGGAAGCTTTTACGCACCTCCTTTACGGCATAAAAGAGAGAAAAGGGTTTCTTGAGATAACCGGAGAAGTGGGCACTGGCAAGACTACCTTATGCCGCGCCCTTCTGAACCAGCTGGATCCGCAAACTAAGGCCGCCTTCATCTTCAATTCCGACCTATCCGAGCTTCAGGTGCTTCAGGCGATAGCGGATGATCTGAATATAAATGTCGAGCGCAGGACAAAAATGGAGTTATTCGCCAAACTTAATCTTTTTTTAATACACCAATTACGCGCAGGCAATAATGTCGTTCTTATTCTTGACGAGGCCCAAAACCTGAAGGCGCGTACGCTCGAACAGTTGCGTATGCTTTCCAATCTAGAAACGGACAAGGAAAAATTATTTCAGATAATACTCGTGGGACAGCCGGAATTAAGAGAAAAACTAAATTCACCGAATCTTCGGCAGTTGAGGCAGCGGATAAGCGTCCGGTACCATATTTTGCCGCTTGAACGAAACGAAATCACCGACTATGTAAACCACAGATTATCGATAGCCGGATCTGACGGGACGCTTAAATTCACCGAAGATGCCATAGAGAAGATTTACGAATATTCGGGCGGGATACCCCGCCTCATTAATATAGTCTGCGACAAATCGCTTCTTTTGGGATTTGTCCTGGAGCGTTACGAAATAAACGGAAATATTATAGAAAAAAGCATAGAAGAAATAGAAGGAAGGATAGCCGTATGAGCATAATTACTGAAGCCCTGAAAAAAGCGGAAATGGAACGCAATAGCAGGATAAATTCAAAAGAATACCTAAACAAAGCTTTAGGTCCGCGAGTAGATATGTCGTCCCACAGAAAAGAAGCGCCGGTGAGTAGCAGCGTGGATAATGTCTTAACTGGTTCCGGCAGGACCGCTGATCAGCCTGCGGGTAAGATTGGTTGGCGCATGAGCCGCCCTCTCGTTATCTCGGGTATATTGATAATAGGCACGATCGTATTTTTATCAGCTATGAATGTATTTATCATTTCTTCCGTAGATACCAAAGCAGTTCAATCGCCGCAACTCACAAAGTCCGGAAGTGATTACATTGAGATCGAAACTTATACCAAGGCGATGTATCCTGACCTAGTAGCTCTTGAGCGGGAACCCACTATTTTTAAGCGATTGGGCAGGGCGCTGAAGGGTATCACACCGAAAGATGAATTTATATCAAATTTCGAATTAAACGGAATAATTTATGATGCCGACAACTCCTGGGCTATTATAAACAACCAAATGGTAAAAATAGGCGATATCTTAAGCGGCGCAAAGATACTCTCGATCTCGCCGCAAAAAGTAGTACTTTTATATAAAGAGGGCGTGTTCGATCTGAGCGTGAGGTAACTGTTTAAAGGTCTAGCACAAATTTATATATTCGAAAACCACCGAGGTCTATCTTTTCCGCTTCCTTGAAACCGTTCTTCTTTAAGAGATTTATCGCCTGCGCCATTCTCCCGGTAGCCCTGAAGACCACCTGTTTAAAATGGTTCTTTCTGCAATGATTAAGCGCCCTTGAGAGGAGCAGCGAACCGTAGCCTTTTCTCCGGCATGAAGGTTTTATGAACAGCCTTCTAAGCAGAGCCGTATCCTCCGAATCCTCTTTTACGCCCACAGTACCTATGATATCATCGTCTGATTCAATTACGAAGAAGACATCCCTTCGCCCGCCGTATGTATCATTTATGCTTGAAATGTCGCTATTCTCGTACACGCTTTTGTCGAACGGGTATTCTTTCGTCAGAATCGATACTATCAGATTCTTTACGTCCGCACTATCCTTTGTATCAAATTTCCTTACCTGCATTTTTCATCTCCTCTGTTATAGAATGAGCTCCCGCACAGATTCTTCAATAAGATTTTCAGGTATGTTTTTAACAACGGCCACTTTGCCGATTCGGACGGGCAGCACGAACGCATTGACGCCTTCGGTGAATTTTTTATCGTGCAGCTCAGCGTCCATGATTTTCTTTAATTTGATATTCTTTATTTTTGTCGGAAGCCCGGCTCGCGAAACAAGGCTGTTTATGGACGAAGCATCCTTTTCCGATAACATGCCAAGTTTATTGGATATATTTGCCGCCGCGAGCATTCCTATGGCCACGGCTTCTCCGTGGTTATATAAGCCTTTGTAGCCGGAGGCGCTTTCTATGGCATGGCCTATAGTATGCCCGTAATTTAATGCTGCCCTTACCCCTTTTATATCTTTCTCGTCTTTACTTACGATCTTAGCTTTTATCGCGCAGCATTTCATAATAATATATTCCATCTTGGTCTTATTTAATCTTATTATCGGGTCGATATTCTCGCTTAAGAAATTGAAGAACGAGCGGCTGTCTATGACAGAATATTTTATTATCTCGGAAAGGCCGCATTTTACCTCGCGCTTGGGCAGGCTCTTCAGGGACGAGGTATCAGAAATTACGATGGACGGCTGGTAAAACGCGCCTACCATATTTTTGGCAAACGGCGCATCTATGGCCACCTTACCGCCTATTGATGAATCAACTTGCGCTAATAACGTCGTCGGTATTTCGATAAGGGGCACACCGCGCCTGTAGACCGCTGCCACGAAACCGGCCAGGTCCCCGACAACACCGCCGCCGAGCGCTATCATAAAAGGCCTCTTACCCTTATCGGCATGCGCTATTTTATTTATCAAACTGAAAAATGTCTTAGGGGATTTACTGGTTTCGGAGTCGGGTACCATCTCAGTGTGAGCGCTTATGCCGTTTTTTTTGAGCGATTCACGCAGAAGGTGTCCGTACATGCGGTTTATTTTGGAGTTCGTTATTATTACGGCGTTATCGCCTATGTTCAAGCGTGAGATATATAAGCCGCTTTTCTTGAGGATACCGTGGCCTATTTTTATCTTATAGCTGTTACTCCCCAGATTAACCTTTATCTCTTTCATATCCCTTCTCGAGTTCTATGGCCTTCTCCAGTAACTCCCGAGGGAAGCCTATGTTTATTACCTCAATGGAACCTGTATGGGATGGGCCATCCCCTGTGTAGAAACCCTTTTTGGGTAATCCAAAACTTAATGTACGCAGGGCCTTTACCGCCACAGGCTCAGCCTTGCCATTATCCGCATTTAAGCCGGAAGGCACATCTACCGCCAGAACCGGCAGCCGGGCAGAATTTATGAGGTCTATTACCTTTTTCAAGATGCCCTTAATAGGCCCGCGAAATCCTGTTCCGGTCAAAGCGTCTATTACAAGCGAATAATTAAAACTGTCATTAAGGCGTTCGACATCCTCTTTCGAAATAAGTTCCTTTACATTCTCTATCTTAAGGAGTAATTTTAGGTTGATCGCCGCCTCATTTTTTACGTCTTCTTTTTTTCCCAGGAGGTATAGGTCTGCCCGAAGGCCGCCCGTTATTAATTTTCTAGCGGCTACCAATCCGTCGCCGCCGTTATTTCCCCTGCCGCAAAAGACGGCAATATTTTTTCCTTCTGCGCGCCTTATCTCTTTTGCTTTTGCCGCGACGGCAGAACCCGCGTTCTCCATAAGCTCAAGCGTCGATATGCCGCTTGCGGCAGCCATCATGTCCAGTTGGCGCATAGTTTCTGAGCTTACAGCTGTTATCATTTTACTTTACTGCCGGGCTTTACCGGCTTGTCGGACTTGGATGCTCCTTTTGCCTCTTCTTTGCCTGCTGCGGTCTTTGCTGCTGCACCCTTTGCCAGAGCCGTAGCGCCTTTAGCAGCTGCCTCGCCTTTTCCTGCCTGTGGAGCGGCGGCGCCTTGAGCGCCTTCTGCAGCCTGAGCACCGTCGGCACCTTCAGCGGCAGCTTCGGCGGCCTTTTCTTTCTTTATCTTGACTCTAAGCAACTTGATCTTTTCAAGGCCGTATACGGAATCGCTTTCAGACCACTTGTCTTTTTCTGAAAGAAATTTAAGACGTTCGTGTCGTTTCCATACCGACCTGTGCGCCTTTTCCTTACTTTTTGATTTTAAACTGGGATGTTGCGACATCTTTCCTCCTCAATGAGTCCCGTTTTACGGGACGGATTGATCTCGAACCCCGCAGGGCGAGAGATCTCGTTTTGTGTTAATCATTTATTTTGCGGATATATGAATCAGGATATTTTTGCCTGATGCTCTTCAAATCTTTATTAGCATCTGCCTCGGCAGCATATCTGCCTATGCATACCTGATGCCAACTGCCCGAAGATATAAGAAAAGCCTCATATCCTGCCGCATTTAAACGTGCTACTGCCTTTTGGGTATCCTCAATCTTTTTAAGGGCCATGACTTGTATTGTATAGGTCATGGCAATTTTTTCGTTTACTAAAGTGGCACTTATGCGAGGAGCTGCCCCTACCTCCCCCGCCCGCCCCAGTTTCTCTGTTTCCGTTTTAGGGGAATAAGCGGCCGGTGCCGGTATGCGCATCTTTTTCGCGGTCAGTCGTTTACCTTTTTCAACGCCCATTGAAAAAAAGAGCGCTAAAAGCATGATTAAAACTATGGAAAATAGGACCAGGTTTTCCCATGAAATGGTTAAGACCATCTTTTTTCCAAGCGCAAAGTCCTTTTTGAAATACGCGAATTTTCTGCCTTCGGAGGGCTTAAACTCCGGAAAAAGTTCTCCCTGGTCTTGTTTTGTGTGATTTTCTCCCATAAGGCTATCTGAGCTTCAAGATTCCTTCCCGTATATTCAACTTAAATGTTTCGCTGTCTATAGAGAGAAAAGGCCTTGCGTAATTACCCCTGGCCTTCAGCGTTATGCCCATCCAGCCGTTCGCCTCTTCAGTCAGTAAGGCCGTCTTCACTATATCCGGCACGTTGCTTGCGACCGAACCCGAGAATGAAAAATGTAATTTGCAGTTTAAATCCCCTTCTTTGCTTATCCATCCCTCTCCTCGTATTTTCATATCATCTGTCGCGGCCGTAATATTCTTTATATACACAACATTTTTTTGAAAATTCAATATACCTTCAATGCATTCGAATCTGGCATCGGGCATCTTTGGGATAGTAAGCATGCTGGAGACCGAGGTAAGGAGGCCTATATCCTGCCGAACCACAACATTTCTTACCTTAAAAGATACTTCGCCATTCTGCAGTAAAAGAGTCGCCAGATTGTAGTTGATATTCAGGTCTTCGGCTGTACTCAGCATACTGCTTCCGTCTGAAATGGATATCCCCCGCAAGAAGATATTTCCGGGTATCCATATTTTGGACGCTTTAAAGTCGAGCTTTTTCGAAAACTTTTTTTCTAAAGGCGAGAGGATAAACCGGTTAATGCTATTGAACCGTATGGGTATAAGCAAAATAACACAAATTACTAAAATCGATATTACGAATACCCTTAATAGATTCTTTCGCGATGTAATCATTTTGTATTTTACCTGTTCTTTTTCAGTAAGTCGACAACCGATTTCTTTTCGATTATTTTTAAAAACGCCTTTACCGCTCTGGGGTCAAACTGCGTCCCCGAGCTTTTCTTTATTTCGGATATTGCCTTTTCAATATCCACCTTCTGTCGGTAAGGACGCTTTGTAATCATCGCATTAAATGCCCCCGCAAGTGCCATTATTCTTGATCCAAGCGGTATATTATCGCCTTTTAGCCCATCAGGATATCCCGAGCCGTCATAATTTTCGTGATGGTGCAATATTAGCGGGATAACCGGTTTTAAAAAACTCAAGTGTTTTATTATTTTCACGCTTTTTTTTGGGTGCTTTTTTATAATATCATATTCCCTGCCCGTTAATTTCGCGCTCTTAGTAAGTATCTTATCGGAGAATCCTATCTGCCCGGCGTCATGCAAGAGGGCGGCATAATGCAGGTTTCGCAATTCGTCCGAACCAAGCTGCATCTCTTTTCCCATGGCAAGGATTATCTTTATGAAAGATTCCTTGGCCCTATAGCTTCCGCCCGTACGCGTTGCCAAAGTAGTAGCCAGCGATTTTATGCTTCCGAGCGTTATATCTTCCTGTTCTTTATACAGCTTGGCATTTTTGACAGCTATTACGGCCTGCTCGGAAAGAGTTGCCAGTATTTCCTTGTCAAATATATTGAAAGGCGCATTATCTGCTCGGCACATTACGCATATCGCGCCCATGACATCCTCATCGGTTAAAGGCGCGCAGAGCATCTTTTTTGTCATCACAAGTTTCCCCCTGCGCAGAACATCCCGCTTTATAATTCTTGCATAATGGCCGTGGTATAAACCAGATCCTTTTTTTCCGTTATTGCTCGCTGAAATATGTACAATAGTGGGTTTCTTATTGCCGTTTGCGAGCAATATACAGCATCGCTCCGCTTTCAGTATTTGCAGCGAAAGGCGCGCTATCTTAGGCAGCAGTTCTTCTAAGTTTAATGTTGAACTCAGGATACGGTGTATGGTATGGACAGTGGACAGGGCAATGGCCCTTGGTCTTACTGCTTCGTAAAGCTTTGCAAGCTCGACTTCCTTCTGGAATTCTCTTATAAGCCCCTCCATAAAATTAGAGAACAGCGCTATTATGTCATCTTTTATTTTGTTTTGGGAGTGGCATATTCCGATATATCCATAAATCCTGTCGCCTTGCATCACGGGTACGCATATACCGTTTTTGGAATTTGCGCAGCCGAAACGCACAGGCTTTTTAGATATCCTCGTCTTATTCAGCAGATTGCGGAACCTTCTCAGGCAGGCATCAGTTACGGCCTCACCTTTCTGGCAAAAGTACGGTTTGGCCTTATCTACGCCGGTTATGGCTGCTTTATCGGTCTCCTCCGCCATCCACCATACTGAATCCTTTAAAAGCGCTTTAAGTACAGACGCCTCCTTCTTAAAGCCTTCGCTCTTTACTAGCTGTGAAAGTAAATTTTTGATATTTTCCATCTATCCTAATATCCCCTTATCTTCGTCCAGATATATTCCTTTTAGGTTTATCTTTAGCGCTTCCGGATTACTGGACTTTGAAAGCGCCTCCTCTTTTGTCACTAAATTCTTTTTGTATAAAGTTGCGAGCGCCATGTTGAATGTGCACATCCCTTCTTCACCGTGTTGGAGCACCCTGGCTATCTCCTTTACCTTGTTTTCGCGGATCAATTTTGACGCAATAGACGTAATCGCAAGTATTTCTACGGCCGGTATAAGGCCATCCTCTTCCCCGCCGTGCTTTTTAAGCAGGCGCTGGCATGTTATCGCTTTTAAGTTGTTGGCCAATTGCATCCTTATCTGTTCTCTTTCGTGATGGGGGAAAAAGTCCAGCATTCTCGTGATAGCCTGTATAGTATCTTCCGCATGGAACGAGCTCAATACCACGTGGCCCGATTCCGCCGCCGATATGGACGTCATAACGCTTTCGGCATCTCTCATCTCGCCTATTACTATGATATCGGGGTCCTGGCGCAGTATGTGCCTGAGCGCCGCGTGAAACGATTCCGTATCTACGCCTATTTCGCGTTGATTGATTACGGATTTTTTATCCCCATGTATATATTCGATGGGATTTTCGAGCGTCATTATATGCTTGTTCTTATTGCCGTTTATATAGTCGATAATGCTTGCTAGCGTTGTACTTTTTCCTGTAGAGCTTGCTCCTGTTACGAGAATTATGCCACGTTCAAACATGGCGATCTTTTCAAAAATCGGCGGCAGATTCAACTCTGCAAATGTCGGTATTTTATCTTTTATCCGCCGCATGACTATGCCGGATTCGCCTCGCTGCCTGAATATATTTACCCGGAACCGCCCGATGTTATCCGCAAGATACGCATAGTCGATCTCGTTTTTTTGTTCAAACTCATGGCGCTGGGTTTCGGTAGTGATTTGCGAAATGATATTTTCCATGTCCTTTTTGGTAAATTTTCCGCACCTATCCTCAGGGATAAGCCGTTTGTTTATCCGATATATAGGCCCGCTGCCCACTTTAAGATGTATGTCCGAGGCATCTTTTTCGATCATAGCCTTTAATAAATCAGATATGCTCATCTTTTATACCCGTTCATATGGTTCGAAGAATTTTTTATACTCGTCAAGCGCATAGCGATCGGTCATGCTGGCTATATAATCACAGATAACGCGATGAGACCCTTCCTTCTTCAGCCTTTTTTGAAATTTGGGCGGAAGCTGCTGCGGCTTAGTCAGGTATACGTCAAACAGGTCCTTTATAAACCTTATTGCCTTATCCGACATCCTGACTATTCTATAGTGCTGATAAAGATTGTTCATTAAAAATTGTCGCAGCGGTTTTCTTTTTTCAAACATCTCATTACTAAAGCGTATGACTTTTTTGTTAAGACGCTTTACATCGCTGCTCTTTTTAATATTTTTTCTTTTAATATTCTTTTCGCTCTCGCTTATTGAATCAGTAACCTGGCTGTCTATAAGTTTTCTTATTATCTGGTATTTACTTTTTTCCTCGGATAGCCCTTTATATCTTAAGACTATTGCCGCGTGGGCTTCGCTCCACAGATCGATTTTTTGCAAGTCGGCCTTATCTATCATGCCGCTCGTTATTCCGTCGTCGAGGTCATGATTGTCATACGCTATTTCATCCGCCATATCCACTGCCTGTGTCTCCAGGATGGGAAGCGACTTTCCGCCAAGCTCTGCCGCCTGGGAGGGGTGATCGAATAGAGTGGAGTGCTTCGCTATTCCTTCCCTTATCTCCCAGCTTAAATTAAGCCCCGGAAATTCCGGATATTGCTCTTCGAGCAGGTCTACAACGCGCAACCCCTGGGCATTGTGCTCGAATCCGCCATGCCTTTTCATAAGCTCTCTCAGGGCATCTTCGCCCGCATGGCCGAATGGAGTGTGCCCCAAGTCATGCGCCAACGCTATTGCCTCAGTCAGGTCTTCGTTGAGGCAGAGTGCTCTCGCTATAGATTTTGCTATTTGCGCCACCTCCAGGGTATGAGTAAGGCGCGTCCTGTAATAATCGCCCTCATGGTTCACAAATACTTGGGTCTTATATTCCAGTCTTCTGAAGGCGGTCGAATATATTATCCTGTCCTTATCTCTTTGATACGCGCTTCTGTAATCGTGTTCTTTTTCTTTATAGACTCGCCCCCTTGTTTCAGCGCTTTTCATCGCATATGGGGCGAGGATCCGGTACTCTCTTTTTTCTATTTGCGTTCTTGTCAGCATCTTTGTTTCGCTTTGCCTTCTTTTTCTGCTTCTATTTTTTTTCTGGCGTCCTCGAAAAATGGCTCTGCAAATTCCGTATTCCAGGTCCTCTCCTTAAAACTTCTGGTCTTTGAGGTCTCAAGAAACTTCTTAAAGTCTTCATAGTAGGAACCGTAAATGTGGAAGCTGTCGCTTATGTCTACATAACGGCCTACGCCTATTTTTTCGCCGCATCGTGAGGATATCTCGTCCGATACTATTCTTTGGAGGTCTGTAAGAGCGAACATATTCATAAAAGATGCTTTAAATGCGTCCCTGCTTCTCCAGTGGCTGTTCATGTTTAATACCTTTTTCCCGTCGATCCCGGCGCTTATCCTGAACCATAGCCTTTGTAGACAAGGAGGGTCGTCCGTCTTTCCATCAAGATCGACATTCCATGTGATTGCCTGCCCCCTGCGGGAATAAGGGACTTCGGATAATTTTTTTATTATTAAATCTATTTGATTCGTGCGTCCGATTCCCCCCTCATAATCGAACAGCCTTTTATGATAAGTATAAGTCCACTTGCCTTCCCGAGGGCTTATCCAGTGGTCATGTATGCCCAAAACGACCTCCTGCCGGTATACCTCAAGGTCCTCAAGACCGCCTGGAAAGGCGCGGTGTATACGCGGTTCGGCCATGGGAAATTTCACTACTATTATCATTGTGCAGTCCTTGCTGGGCGGGTCTTTTGGTTTGTCGTATTCTGTCTTTATGTCTTCGCCCTTTTCCCATGCCGCGAGAACTGCCTCTTCCCATGCAAGCGGAAGATTTTCCGCCTCCACGGTTAATGTCGGTATGCCGTAACTATTTATCATTTTATT
Source organism: Candidatus Omnitrophota bacterium (assembly GCA_043800065.1). Classification (GTDB taxonomy): domain Bacteria; phylum Omnitrophota; class Gorgyraeia; order JAHIPI01; family JAHIPI01; genus JAHIPI01. Next base: position 17,886 of record JAZDNG010000005.1, on the reverse strand, counting down.
TTTATTATTTCCCCTTTTATGCCGTCTGCTATCGTAAGCATGCCGTAAGACTTATATTTTGCAAAGATCTTATCCGTAGGGCTTCCGGGATTAAAAAAGAGGATCCCGTCTTTTATTTCATTTACGGGCGAGTGAGAGTGGCCAAATACGATAACATCCACTTTTTCCGAAAACTCATTTTTTACATAATTTATCAGATTTGCGGGAGGGCCGTAGCCGTGAACCAGCCCTATAGAGAATCCCTTAACTTTTATTATTTCTTTTTCGCCGAGTAACTTGCGCAACTCGGGCCCATCCATATTGCCGTATACCGCTTTCGTTTTAGCCAATTTTTCTAATTCTCTCAACACGCTTACTTCTACCAGGTCTCCGGCATGGAGTATCAGGTCCGCGCCCTTAAATGCGCTTAATATTTCTGCGGGGATGCCGGGACATGCCCTCGGTATATGCGTATCGGATAATACCCCTATCCTCACCCCGTTAGACCTCCGACTGACTTTATTTTTTTCAGACTCATCCTTCTCTGCCTGCGCCCTACAGCATGCTCCCGCTTCGACCACTAGACGATGCGCTTGATGAGGTCTAACGGGGCTCATAATTTATCCACCCTCACTACTTTCTCCTTGCCGAACAGATCAAATAAATTATTTACGACCTCGAGATTCCATAACCATATTTTCATTTCTTTAGCCAATATCTTCGCGTTGATGTCTATCTCTTTGAAATGCATGAAGATGCGACGCTTGAGGAGTGGCTTATATTTCATGGAATCCCGCACAAAATCGACGATGTCATTCTCCTCCACTTTATCCTTGAATATGCAAGCAAGGTAAAGCTTATTGTTTACATATCCGGCGACCCACTTTTTCGCACCATTTTCTATTATCTCTACCTTATCGAAACGAACCAGCCGGTGTTTCTTAGAATCTATCTCAATAAGCTCATTATTGAAAGATTCCAGAAGCATCTTTGCACGTGTAGCTACATCAAGTTTTGAATTAGTTACAAAATTTTGTATCATGTTCAACGCGTCGTCACGAAAGTTCTTCGCCTTCTCGGATATGTTATCCACAAGAGTAACTCTACGCTTGTGATAAACTTTAGTAAGCCAGAACCGGAGCATCTTATCGTAGAAGGCGTAAGTATTGCCTGAGGTGTATATCAGGTTTTTATCGATCAAAAGTTTTATGTGACGGGATACCTCTTTATTATTATGGCCGGTTCGCCCCGCAATCTCTTTATTTTTATAAAATCCATAAGATATGGCGATAAGCGTCTCGCGCGCTTCTTCATACTTGGCCTCTATCACGTCCTGCAAAAGATTGGTAAAAAATTGGTTCAGCGTACCGCGAGCATCAAACAATACCTCTTCAAGCATCATTGCCGCTGTCTGAACCGTAAGCATCCTGAAGTGATGATTGCCCATTATCTCGTTTATTTTATCGCTGAATGTATCAAGATAGAACGGATGCCCATCGGCGAATGCTATGAGGAAGTCAAGAAGCTCGTCCGTAACCTTGACCGTAGGCAGTTTTTTCTGAAGGAATGCCCTGCTCGTTTCGCAGTCAAACCCGCTCAGAGTGATCTTTTCAAAGTTGCCAAAAAGCAGCGAAAGTTTCTCCGAAAGTATATGTTTTATGGCATTTACCTCGGAACTCGCTACAATATACATCGTATCCTTCTGCGTCATTATCTTTTTTCCGAAACATTTGAACGGGTCCCTTATCCCGAGCTTTGCGAGATTATGAAATTCGTCAAGTATGACGACGCAAGGTTTTTTACTTTCTTTTTTTAAAATGGAACTTAAGTTTAGCAATTCTGAGTAAGAATCGTTATTCTCGCCTTTTTCTATCTGGCGAAGTATGCTCTTTATGCTTCCTACTGTTTCCGGTATGCAGCCTTCACAGACCCCCAGCAGGTAGTCAAGGTCGTCTCTGGCGTCCTGTCGGCTGTATTTTAGGAAATTATATAAAAGCGTCCCTATGAATTTGGTGGCGAATTGCTTGAAGGGCTCTTCCGTAACTTCGATATAGATCGGTAGTATGTCGCTGTCCCTTACAGTCAGTAAGAAGTGGTTGAGAAGCGATGATTTGCCGGTAAGCCTGTGCCCGGTAATGGCGACATTTTGCCTGTAGCCGCCCTTAAGCGCATCTACTCTCTTGCCCAAAAGAGTCAGAATCTCGTTCCTACCGAAAAATTTTTCTCCCACAACAGGATCTATAAGCATAATCTAACACTTACGGCAAATAGTTGAATGGATTTTGCGGTTCGTGCCCTTTCCTTATCTGAAAATGAAGATATGGTTCGCTCGCCCTGCCGGTCTTGCCGACTTTGGCTATTACCGTACTCTTTTTTACCTCATCTCCCGCCTTGACCAATATTTCGGAATTATGCGCATAAACGGTGGAAAAACCGTTTCCATGATCTATTATAACGGTTTTTCCCAGTCCTTTCATGTTTTCATCGACAAAACTTACCAAACCGTCATCCGCCGCGATAACGCCGGTGCCTTCGCTTGCTTTTATATCTATGCCTTTATTTGTTATGAGCCCTTTTTTTGCGCCGAAGCATGATATTACCTTGCCCGATACCGGCCATGCGAATTTGGTTTCGCCCCAAACACCCGGAGAGGTCCTTGTGTATTTCAGTTCTTCACTATCTCCACCGCTACGGGGAATAAAAAGTTTTTGCCCGGAGGATATCTTCGTGGCGTCGGGCAGTCTGTTGGCTCTTACTATATCATTTACGCTCACATCATATAACTTGGATATCTTCCAGAGGGTATCGCCTCTTTTTACCTCATAATAAACTCCCTTAGGATAGCGTGCTGAGGGCCGCTCGAGGCGCGGCCTTACAGATGCGCATCCGATCAGTGTAAGCGCAATTGCAAACAACACTAATATGTATGTGTATCTTTTTATGCTCATACTATTTCACTTTTTTGATTCCTATCATCTTTCATCTTTTGAAAGAGGAACATTAAGGAGAATCCGCCTAAGGCGGAGTCTCCTTAAAACGATTTGGGCGCAAGCCCCACCCTCCTCTTAGTTTGCAGCGGGTCGAAGGGGCAAAAAGCACATTCCTTACTTTTTGGCCCCGAAGACCAAATCGTTCAGTGGAGCGGGTGAAGGGAATCGGCGCCCTCGCCTTCGCAGGAGCTCCGGCTCGGGTCGGCCACTCGCTCGCTGACGGCCGGTCCTTTCGGACTTACGGCCTTTTCCTCCCATTGGGTCGGCGCTCGCTCACTTCGATTCCAATGACCGCTCAGCCTCGCAAGATACTGGAGCGGGTGAAGGGAATCGAACCCTCGCAACAAGCTTGGGAAGCTCGTATTCTACCATTGAATTACACCCGCTTTACTACAGTTTTAAGTCTTAAGTCGTAAGTCTTAAGATCGATCTTACGACTTAAGACTTGCGACTGTATTTCTAATACTCCGTAAGGCGTCTATAATCCTTATAACGCCCCTTTATATCTTTGGGTTTTAGGCGGCTCAATCTTCGCAGGCTGAAATCTTCTACCGTGTAAGACGCCATCACCGTACCATAAATAACAGCCTTTTTCATATCGTTATCGGCGATTCTTTTCTTTTTCCCCAAATACCCCATAAAACCACCCGCAAAAGTGTCTCCCGCCCCAGTAGGATCGTTTATTGTTTCCAAAAGATACGCCGGGGCCGAAAAGACGGAATCCCGCGAGAATAATAATACGCCGTGCTCCCCCTTTTTAATAACTACTCTCTTAGGGCCGAGACTAAGAATGGACCTGCCGGCTTTAAGAAGGTTGGATTCCTGGCTAAATTGCCTTGCTTCCGATTCATTTAGAAGAAATATATCCACTTTTTTTGCCACCTCCAAAACGGAACGCCTTTTACTTTGAAGCCAGTAGTTCATCGTATCACATGCGGTCAATCTTGGTCTATCCATTTGTTTCATTACCGAAAGCTGAAGCTCGGGGTCTATATTTGCCAAAAAGAGAAGTTCATTTTTTTTATATTCCCGGGGTATCTTTGGGGAGAACCTCTGAAAGACATTCAAATGCGTATATACAGTTTCGGCATTGTTAAAATCGTAACCATATCTCCCTTTCCATGAAAACGTCTTACCGTCCGCCACCCGAAGCCCCTTTAAGCCTACCTTCTGCTTTCTGAGGAGCGATACGTACTTTCGCGGAAAATCCGTGCCTACCACCGCTACTAGATTTACCCTTGTAAAGAATGAGGCACTCACCGAAAAATAAGTGGCCGAACCGCCGAGCACTTTATCTACTTTTCCGAAAGGGGTTTCTATTGAATCCAGGGCCACTGAGCCCACTACAAGTATGGACATCTTAATTCTTCTTTCCCGAAGATACGGCTTCTTCGAACAGTTTTATGGAACAGTACTTATTGCACATTGTGCAGACATCGCTCGTGATCGGGGCGGATGAGCGCCTGTATTCTTTTGCCCTTTTAGGGTCAAGGGAACATTCTATCTGTTTTTTCCAATCCCTCTTTTTGCGCGCCAGTGAAATAGTGTTATCCATTTCAATGGCCCCTCTTACCCCTTTGGCTAAGTCGGCTGCGTGCGCGGCTATTTTAGATGCTATTACCCCCTCTTTTACGTCATCTAAGGTCGGCAGTCTCAGGTGTTCGGACGGTGTGACATAACAGAGAAAGTCGGCGCCGAAATAGGCAGCCATTGCCCCGCCTATTGCGCTGGTTATATGGTCATAGCCGGGAGCTATGTCGGTAACAATCGGCCCCAAGACATAAAACGGCGCGTTGTCGCACAAAGACTTTTCCATTTCGACATTCCTTTTTATCTGGTGCATCGGAATGTGACCCGGGCCTTCTATTATAACCTGCACGCCTCGTTTTTTACTTTTTCGCGCCAATTTCCCCAGCGTGATCAGCTCTGTTATCTGCGCTTTATCGGTGGCATCGTTTATGCATCCGGGTCTCATCCCATCCCCCAGGCTCAGGGTCACGTCATACTCGTGCGCGATTTCCAGTATATCGTCAAAATATTCATAAAAAGGGTTTTCTTCGCCGGTTTTGGCTATCCACTGCGCTATAATAGCGCCGCCTCGGCTTACTACGTCCAGAATGCGACCGTCTTCTCTCATTGTATTGAGCGCCTCTTTTGTTACGCCCGAATGGATGGTAAAGAAATCTACGCCTTCTCTGGCCTGGTTTTCCAGACATCTAAGCATGTCATTTTTTGAGATATCTGCTATATCGCTGCCTTTGGATATCTTTTCCACGGCCATTTCATAAATAGGGACGGTCCCTACCGGCACATCGGATTTTTTTAATATGAGGCTTCGTATCTTTTTCAGGTTTTCACCCGTAGATAAGTCCATGATCGTGTCAGCGCCCGCAGCTACCGCTACGTTAAGTTTTTTAATCTCGAGATCTATGTCTTCCGAGCCGGCCGAACTTCCTATATTGGCGTTGACTTTTGTCCTGAGCCCCATACCCACGGCACAATACTTTTCTATTTTTCGGGCCTTATTGGACGGTATTACTATAGAGCCGTACGCTATGCCGTTTTTAATATATTCCGGAGCGGCATTTTCGTATTTTGCGATCACCCGCATCTTTTCTGTTATCACGCCCTTCTTTGCTGATTCTATGAGTGTCATTTTAGTAGCGCCTCTATGTTTCTAATTCTCGTTTCACAAGACAGGTTTGGCGATACACATCCTTTGATTTTATTACAGCCGATATAACTGCTATTCTATGTGCACCAAACTTTTTTAGGCCTTTTATTTTTTTTATATTTATACCGCCTATTGCAAAAAATGGTATATTAACTTTTTGTTTTATTTTCTTCAAGATATGCGGGCCTATAGACTTTGACATTGGCTTACTCGAACTTCTGAAGACAGGGCCTACACCTATATAATCGGCGCCATCCTGCTCCGCCTTTAGTACCTGCTTTAGGTTGTGAGTCGATATGCCTATTATCTTGCCCGGAAGTATTTTTCGCGCGCACTTGATGGGCATGTCTTCCTGCCCCAGATGCGCGCCGTCGGCATCCGCCGCCAGCGCTATATCTACCCGGTCGTGTGTTATAAAAAAATTATTATTGCGTCTTTTAATGCCTGCTTTAAGTTGTGAGTCGATATGCCTATTATCTTGCCCGGCAGTATTTTTCGCGCGCACTTGATGGGCATGTCCTCTTGCCCTAGATGCGTGCCGTCGGCATCCGTCGCCAACGCTATATCTACCCGGTCGTTTATTATAAAGATCTTCTTATGCCTTCTTGTCAGGCGCCGCAATGCGCCTGCTTCTTTAATAAAAACGGCATCGGAGGATGTTTTATCGCGGAGTTGTATGATATCGGCGCCTCCGCGAAGGACATCCTCAGCTACTTTTAAGACGCTTCTTTTTCCTATGGCGTTCTTATCAATGATGACGTAAAGTTTAAAATTTTTCAATTAGCGCCTTCTCAAGCGAATAAAGCTCAAAGCGCATCTTTTTGAATTTATCCGCAGAAACGGCGCTTGATAGCTTTGCAAATTCCTCAAGTACGCGCATCGATTCTTCGCCGCGTTTTATGTTGGCTTTAAATACATCCGCTACGGTGCCGCGCCTTTTCTCGCTTTTTATGCTCAGTTTTCCTATATCGCCATCCGAGTCCCTGAATTGCATAATGGCCTTTTTGTCGCCGCCAAGCCCTTTTAAAGCCGAGGATGCCCTATGTCTGATCGATTTGAAGTGCTCGGTAGCCGGCCTATCATCAAGTATGAACCTTGCTATATCTTCGCAGACCCGAAGCCCTTCCGTCAGCCTGTTTGTATTCGCGTCTATTATCCGCGCTATTCTGCCGGTAAGCGGTTTCTTCATTGGGAACGCTTGATTTTCTTTAGAAGTCCGGAGGTAGAATAGCCCTTGACGAAATCTACGGAATAGACCTTTCCGCCCTTAGACATCACATGACCGGCGCCTACTATCATACATTTTTTCCAATCCCCGCCTTTTACGAGTATATCGGGCGATATTCTCTTTATTGCCTTCTCCGGAGTGGTTTCATTAAAAAAGGTTACGAAATCGACCGGCCGCAATGCGGCTATAATAAGAGCCCGGTCATTCTGCTTGGTAATCGGGCGTTTTTGCCCTTTTATCTTTTTTACCGACGCATCCGTATTAAGCGCGACGATCAGCACATCTCCCAGAGACTTTGCTTTTTCGAGAAGCCTGACATGCCCCTTATGCAAAATATCAAAGCAGCCGTTAGTAAAAACGATTTTTCTGCCCTTTTTCTTTAAGGGTCTCAGCGCTCTGATCAGTTTAGGGAGAGATTTAATTCTATTTTTTGGCGTCATCTTTATCAGTAAAAGCCTCTTCAACCAATTGGGCTATTATGTGGCCTATAAGAATATGGGTTTCCTGAATGCGAGCAGTGTCGTTTGATGCCGCTATTATCACAACATCGCACAATTTTGCAAGCGCACCGCCGTCCTTGCCTGTAAGCGCAATGGTTTTTACGCCTTTTTGCTTGGCTTCTTTGACAGCCTCTATTACGTTTTTAGCGTTACCGCTTGTTGAAATTGCTATGGCGACATCATTTTTATTGCCTAAAGCCTCGATCTGCCGCTTGAAAGAAATATCATAGCCGTAATCATTGGATAGTGCCGTCAGAATAGAAGTATTCGTAGTAAGGGCCACGGCCGGTAAGGCCCGCCGCTCCGCGCGGAACCTGCCGACAAATTCCGCAGCTATGTGCTGGCTGTCAGCGGCACTTCCACCGTTTCCGAAAAGAAGTATCTTGCCGCCCCCAGATATGCAATCCACTATCACGGAAACGGTCTTTTCCAAATTGGACAGCTCTTTTTCAAGAAGCCGTTTTTTAACCTCGATGCTCGAGTTGATTATCTCTTCTATATTTTTTTTCATAGCGGTTTTATCCTAGGAATATTTTGGCAACATCGTATAAGCCCATATCCACCGTCTTTAATTTTCCTACGGCTTTTTCAATCGGTACGTCTATAATGTCGACGCCGCTAAGGCTTACCATTCTTCCGAATTTCTTCTTTTTGATCAATTCCACAGCCGCAACGCCAAAACGGGCTCCAAGTACCCTGTCGAACGCTGTGGGCGATCCGCCTCTTTGTATGTGGCCTAGCACCGTTACCCTTGTCTCGAATCCGGTCATCTTTTCAATCTGGTCGCTTAAGACCTGCCCTATACCTCCGAGTCGAACATGGCCAAAGGTATCCAGTTTTTCTTCCTGTATGACCATGCTGTCATCTTTGAATTTTGCGCCTTCGGCGACGACTACGATGCTGAAATTTTTTCCGCGTTTTTTTCGGTTCTCGAGTAAGGCGGCCACTTCGTTTATATCTATGGGTATTTCGGGGATAAGTATGACATCGGCACCTCCGGCAATCCCGGCATATACCGCGATCCATCCGGCATGACGGCCCATGACCTCAACCACCATTATGCGGTGATGACTTTCTGCCGTGGTATGCAGCCTGTCTATTGCTTCCGTAGCGATATTTACTGCAGTGTCAAAGCCGAACGTGAAGTCAGTAGCTGATAAATCATTATCAATAGTTTTTGGCACGGCCACTACATTAAGTCCTTCTTTGTGAAGCTTATTGGCAACGCCCAACGTATCCTCTCCGCCAATTGCAACAAGCGCATCCAGTTTGAGCTCTTTGAAGTTTTGAATGCATTTTGCGGGGCCGCCTTCTTTTTTATAAGGGTTTGTCCTGCTCGTTCCCAGTATGGTGCCGCCACGATGGAGTATGCCCGAGACAGAATTCATATCAAGTTTTACATGCTCTTTTGTCAGCATACCTTGCCATCCGTCTAATAGCCCGATTACTTCGTATTTGTTATCTTTCAGGGCAGCCCTTACCACCCCTCTTATTACGGGGTTTATACCGGGACAATCTCCGCCTCCTGTCAATACGCCTATTTTCTCCATTCAACTTCTCCTTTTTTAAGTATTTCCGTATTCTATTCCGCGAAAGAGGGTCCTCTTATCATCCCTTCCGCGCGCCTTCTGATTCTTCGCCTCGGGCGATTCAGCGGGCACAATCTTAGCGATATGTATTTTTACATTTATGGCTTCTTCAATGCCGAGCATCTCTTGGATTTTATTCTTGAGCATACCTTGTATCTTCTCGGTTACCTCCGGTATATTGGTATCCGAATAGATGACCGCGCGGTTTATCACGTTTATCCCCTTTTTACCTGCCGTAACATTCGCGCGCAGTTCCTTTACTTCCGGCATGTGGTCCGATGTCCGCCGTATGAAGTCCTCTATGGCGGAAAGCGATACCGTGACCTGGCCGCTGGGGTTCTCAAATGCAATGGTCTTTTCTCTTTGTAAGGTTCCCAATGCGACCTGCAGCGCCACAATGCTGTACATGATTATTAAAAGCCCTACCAAGCCGATACTTATCCTAAGATTCATGTTATCGTACAGGTATTCCATGGCGCGCTCAAAATCGTTTGTCGGTACCCTGTTCAGAACCAGGAAAATAAGCCCGCATCCTATTGCCAAAAATACGACCGTGTAGAAAAACATAGTAAATCCGCTGAATATTCTCATTTTGCCACCCTCCTCTATTTCCTCAAGTGCATCCCGATTATGTTTACGGTTACATTGATAACGTTAAGTCCTGTCATGTACTCAACAGCTTTTTTTACGTTCTCCTGCACGGCACTGGCGACGTCCGTTATATTGACTCCGTACTCAACCGTAAGATTCAATTTTATACTCAACTCAGTATTGCCGCGAAAATCAAGCCTGGCTCCCATAGTGGACGTTTTGCCTGTCAAGGTGCTCCACATATCCCGTATACGGCCCTTTTGCAGTTCGTGTACACCCTGTACCTCGGTCGCAGCTTTTATGGCAATGTTTTTTATGACTTCATTATCTAGCCGTATATCTCCCAATTGTATGTTGTCATATCCAGGATATTCCGTATTCATGTTTTGGATTCCTCCTCTAAACCGCTCAAGAAATCAGTGGCAATATCACCCTTAACAAACATAGGATTATTGAAGATATTCCTAAGAAGCGGTATCGTTGTTTTTATTGGCTTTATTTTGTATTCCTCGAGAGCCCGTTTCATTATATCTATTGCCTCTTTCCGCGTCTTTCCGTGGGTTATGAGCTTCGCTATCATCGAGTCGTAGTAGGGTGATACCTCGAACCCGGAGTGGACATGCGTGTCCAGGCGTACGCCCCTGCCGCCCGGCGCTTCATATCCGGTTATTTTGCCGGGAGAGGGCATGAAATTATTGTCAGGGTCTTCTGCGTATATGCGCGATTCGATTGCCCACCCGTTTAGTTTAATATCTTCCTGTTTTATCGTAAGGCGTTTTCCGTTAGCAATATTTATTTGCTCTTTTATAAGGTCAATACCCGTGACCATCTCGGTTACCGGATGCTCCACCTGTATCCTTGTGTTCATTTCCATAAAATAGAACTCGCCACTTTTGTCCAGTAGAAATTCTATAGTTCCGGCGCTATAGTAGTTTACGCTTTTGGCGGCCTTCACGGCCAGTTCGCCCATCTTTTTTCTCAGCTTTTCATTTACGGCAAGCGAAGGCGTCTCCTCGATCAGCTTTTGATGGCGCCTTTGTATGGTACAGTCGCGTTCTCCCAAATATACTATATGGCCGTACTGGTCCCCTAAAAGTTGTATTTCAATATGACGGGGTTTTTCTATGTATTTTTCTATGTAAATATCCGGGTTCCCGAAAGCGACTTCCGCTTCGCGTTGTGCCGTAAGAATAGCGCTTACCAGCCGCACATCGTTGTGGCATATTCGCATGCCGCGCCCGCCGCCACCCGCCGCCGCCTTAACAATAACGGGATATTTTAGCCTATTGGCGATTTTGAGAGCATCTTCTTTTGTCTTTATTACCTTGTCTGTCCCGGGCACTACCGGCAAGCCGATGCGCCTGACAACGTTTTTTGCCGCCAGCTTATCTCCCATCAGCCTTATACTTTCTGGGGAGGGTCCTATGAATTTTATTTGGCACGACTGGCATATTTCGGCAAAGTGCGCGTCTTCGGCAAGAAATCCATAACCGGGATGTATTGCCTCGACGTCAGTAATCTCAGCGGCGCTTATAATGGACGGTATGTTAAGATAGCTTTTGGCGCTTGGCGCCGGCCCTATGCATACGGCTTCATCGGCAAGCTTAACGTGCGAGGATTCAACGTCTGCTTCCGAATAGACCGCTACAGTCTTTATGCCCATTTCTTTACATGCGCGGATTATCCTTAGCGCTATTTCCCCGCGATTTGCTATCAGTATCTTAGAAAACATTTGATCTCCTTATACCGGTTCGACTAGAAACAATGTTTGGCTAAACTCGACCGGATCGGCATTTTCTACTAAAACGGCGACTACCTTGCCCCTTATCTCTGATTTGATCTCATTCATGAGCTTCATAGCTTCAATTATGCATACCACCTGGCCGACCTCCACATTGTCGCCCACCTTGACAAAAGGAGGGGCGTCCGGAGAGGGTGCCGCATAGAATGTCCCCTACCATCGGCGATTTTATTTCCAGATTTTTAGATTTTGCGGGCGAGGCTGCGTGTTCCGGCTGCATTTGCTGGACGCCCGGAGCCGAGATTGATTTTTCTACCCCTCTATCCAGCACGCTCGTCTCAATCATGCCCCCGTGTCCCTTCACGAGCCGTATCTTGAGTCCGTCTTTTTCCAGCTCTATCTCTGTTAGTCCGTTATCGTTCATAAGATTTATGACTTCTTTGATCTCTTTTATATTCATAAACACCCCTTTAAAATTTATGCTCGGCCCGTGTATTTTCCGGTACGGGTATCTACAGTTATAATCTCCCCGTTCTCTATAAATAACGGCACCTGGATTGTGGCGCCGGTCTCTATTTTAGCACTCTTTGTGCCGGCTTTTACGGTATCTCCTCTTACGCCCGGCTCTGTTTCTATAATCTTAAATTTTAAAAATAAGGGTAGCTTTACGCTCAACACCTTGGCGTCATGTATCTGGGCGGTAACCTGCACATTTTCCTTTAAATACTTTGCCGCTTCTCCGACTATTGCCTCTGGAAGGGCTGTCTGCTCGTAAGTCTCATTGTCCATAAAATGATACAGGCCGTCGTAATACATGTAATTGTAGTCTCTTTCCTCGATAAATATCTCCTCTATGAGATCAGCCGGGCGAAAGGTCCGGTCGATAGTATTTCCCGTCCTGATGCTTTTTAACTTAGACCTGACAAAGGCGCCTCCTTTGCCCGGCTTGTAATGTTGCGAATTCACGACAATATACAACTCACCACCCCATTTTATAAATATGCCACCTCTTAATTCATTAATAGATATCATGAGTCAAAGTCCTGCAACCTTTCTTTGTCACTAAAACCGTATCTTCCAACCTTAGCCCGCCCGAGCCGGGTATGTATATGCCGGGCTCTACGGTGAAGACCATTCCCTCGCGCAACAAACCCGTGTTTCTAGCGCTTATTGTGGGCTTTTCGTGGACCTCAAGTCCGATACCATGGCCTAGGGAATGGCCGAAAAACCGGCCAAAACCCTTGCAGGCAATATATTGCCTGGCAGCGTTGTCCAGATCAGATATCCTTGCGCCAGGCCGTATTATATCCATTGCCCTCTTCTGGGCTTCCAGTAATATTTGATATAATGCCGTAAATTTAGTGTTCATTTTACCCAATGGCAATACCCTTGTCAAGTCGGAATTATAACCGTTATATTTGGCTCCCAAATCTACAAGAATGGGTTTATCTTTTCCTAACTTTTTAGCTTTGGCGCTATAGTGCGGCTCGGATGCGCCCGGCTGAGTCGCTACTATAGGCTCAAATGCTGCGCCCTCAGCGCCTTGTCTGATAAAAGATTCTTTTATGCGCAGTACTACTTCTCGCTCGGTAATATTCGGACTGAGAACGCGTTTTACCTCTTTTAACGCTTCCTTCGTAATGGCAAACGCCCGCTTTATCGCATCAATCTCGCCAGAATCTTTTATTTCTCTGAGCGACTCGAGAAGATTGGTACACGGACGAAGCGCCTTATTTCTAAGGGCGAGCTCTATGTTTTTATACTGTAAGAAGGTCAGCGAAGAAGCTTCAAATCCAACCTTCTTAGTTCTACTCTTTTCCAGCACCGCGGATATGGCTTGGGAAAAGGTATTAAGTTTACTACCCAGGATTATTAATTCGAATCCTTTCACCTTATTGCCGGCGGCTTCCGCATACCTGAAGTCCGTTATGGCGAATTTCTTTTTCGGGCTTACTACAAGTATGATGCTATCCGAGAGAAAAGACGTTAAATAAAATATATTTTCAGGCTTGCTGACAATAAAGGCATCGAGCCCATCCTTTTTCATCCTTCTCGTAAGCTCTGAAATCCTTTTTTGGCAGCGCATTATTCGACCTTTTTGCCCCGTTAATGGGGTTTACACATCTCTGCCGCGGCCTCAAGCCCTAACAAGTAGCTCGCCGGGCCGAATCCGGATACCGTGCCCTTGACCACGGGTGAAATGAGTGATTTTTGCCTGAACTCCTCGCGCGCATAGATGTTTGATAGATGCACCTCGATGACGGGAAGTTTTACGGCACTTATAACATCCCTTATTGCAACACTCGTATGTGTGTATGCCGCGGGATTGATGACTATCGCGCTGAAAATGCCTTCCGATTTACCTATCCTATCAACTATCTCGCCCTCGTGGTTTGACTGGAAGGACTCTACTTCTACTCCAAGCGACTTTGCTTTTTCAGATATAGCGGCATTAATGGTTTTTAAATCGGTTTTTCCATAGATATCCGTCTCGCGTTTGCCTAAAAGGTCTAAATTCGGTCCGTGTATCACAAGGATCTTTGCCATCTCCGCCTCTCTTCCTTGCCGACTATTGTTGTTCGATTACGGTTTCCTGTATTTTGGTTATTGTTTCTATATTAAGCTTGTAATGGCCCATGAACATGTATGCGATACCGCCCAGTAATGCCGCCAACAAGACCAATCCCAGCCATAAAAAGGCTATAGCGCCTGCGGCACTCTCGCCTATAAAGGGCTTGAGCATAAATACGATTGACATCTCCCGGGGGCCTACGCCGTTTATTGAGGGCAGCATGCTTACTATTGAAGAGACGGGCATGACAAGAAGAGTGAGCCTCAGAGGCATGCAGGACTTAATGCCGAGCGCAAGAAAATATGCCGCCGAAAAAGCAACAATCTGCCCGATTACCGAAAGCACAAAACAATCAAATATCTCTTTTTTATGGTTTTTGTAACTGTGCAAGGCGTTATAAGCGTTCTTTATTTCATTCCTTATCTTGGCAGGTATTAAAAACATTATCGGAAGCGAAAAGTTCTTCGCCAGTTTTTTATTGAACAATACCAACATTAACAAAAGGCTGCCCGCTATAAGTACAGCTAATAACCATGTCAGGCGGAACCCCGATGTATCTTTCATTAAAATAAGAGCTGTCAGTGCAATAAGGAATATGGTAAACATGCCCAGGAACCTGTCTATGAACACAGATGTGTAAGCTTGTGTGGCTCGCTTGGCTTCTTTCGAGATGTAAAATGCCTTCACTATATCGCCGCCAACCGATGTAGGAAGAAAGCTCGAGAAAAAGCAACCGACAAGATTTAGACGAAATACATCCACGGTCGCCATCTTGATTCCCTGTAAGGCAAGCAGAATGCGCAGCCTAAAAGAGGTTATTAGCATAGCCGCTAGATACACCAGCGCGCTTAATATGAACAGGGCGGGCGAAGCGCGCTTCAAAGTGGCCATCATTCCCGGCAGGCTGTCTCGCATAACATAGACAAGAGCAAATATTAATCCAATGCTGACAAGTGCCCTAAAAAGCGAAGAGATCCATGTTTTTGTATTCATAAGATTAGCATATTATATTACCGTATCTAATAGAGCAATTAATATAGCATAAAGTTTCGCAGGAGTCAATATTAAATGGGGCAAGCGGGCTAAGCCTATTTTTCGGGGATCTTTTTAACCTCGCCCTGTGAGGATTCAGGCAGTTCTATTTTTAGCAACCTGTCGCTTATCTTTACCAGATGTCCTTCGCCCTCCATGTAGGCGGATTTGGCATTATCTATGTGCCGTCCCACCTTGCCGAAGTCATCAGAAAACCTATCAAATTCTCCTCTTATCCGCGCAAGATGCTGCATTATGTCTTTTGCGCGGCGCTCTATGGTCATACCCTTCAGGCCAAGCAGTATAACCATGAGATAAGCATAAAAACTGCTGGGAGAGACCGGTATCACCTTTTTTGATGTTGCGTATTGGAATATGCCGGTCTCGTTACCTAAGTTTTCGTCTTTAATTATGGTTTCATAGTATACGTTCTCCGCCGGTATATACATAAGCGCAAAATCAAGAGTCCCCTCATCCGGCAATATATACTTTTCGGATATCTTTTTTATGTGGTTTTTAACATCCGTTATAAAACATTTTCTGAAAGCTTCTCTTTCCTTATCCTCCTTTGCGCTGAGTATTCTTTTAAAGTTATCTAACGGAAATTTGGCGTCTACCGGAACCATGCCCCCGGCAAGGCGTATTATGGCGTCGACTCTTTCTTTACTCCTAAATTCATATTCAAGCGCATAATACTCCTTCGGCAATATCTGCTTTAAGAGATCCTCCAAAAAATGCTGCCCTATACCGCCGCGTATCTTCGGTGCCCGAAGGATGTCCTGCAGGCTTGATATGTCCTTGCCTATTTCAAAAATACGCCTGCTAGATTCTTCTACGCGCCCTAACAATTCTTTAACATCGCCTACTACCCGTGTCGTATTGTCCAGCCGGGTGCCTATGTGATGGTCTCTTTCCTGCGTAAGGCGCGAATTATCCACAAAATGCGCCCTCAAGTTGTCGTTTATCTCCTTCAGCTGTTCAGAAACGGTAGAATTTATCATTTTTATATGCCTGGAGAAGGCATAGATACTAAGAAAAAGAACCGCGCACACTCCCGCAAGTATCAGAAATAAGGTAAAATTCATGATCTTATAACTTCCCCGATTTTGCCGTATACTTCATTCGTAATTCGTAGAGTATATTGTCCATAAAGCTGATCTCTTCTTTGGTGAGACTACTCTGGGTTTTGTCTTTGAGCATTGCGATGGTATCGATAACGTATTTTGCCTGGTCCAGGTTTATCTCTTTTTTGTGAGTAAACGGGCTGTCGATCTCGCCCAGTAGAATTAGCGCCTGCATAGACAAGCTCGAAATAAAAAGGCTGAAGTCAGGCACCATCGCTTTTTTATCGTTATCCTGTTCGTTATTCATGGCCGCACCCCTAATTTCTTTTTGATTTCCGGAAGTTTCTCGACGGCTGCTCGTTCGCCGCTTTCGATAGCCGTCATCGCTTTGTCAAAAGCGAGCTGATCTATGCCTATCAGGTCAGGCCGTATTATTATGTCGGCCTGTTTTGCCTGGTGACGGTTTAGCTCATCGCCCATAATCTGGTACGTCTGAAATATTACGGAAAAGATACTTTTTATCTCTCCCACGTTTACGCAGAAGCCCACATCAACAGCTACCACTATGTCGGCGCCCATCTGGCGGGCAATGCTTACCGGCACCGTATTTACTATGCCGCCGTCAACTAATAATCGCCCTCCGATGCGCTGCGGCACGAATATTCCCGGGTACGAACAGCTTGCCCTTACCGCATCGCACAGCGGCCCTTCTGTAAATACGACCTCCTCGCCGTTTTCTATGTCAGTCGCTACTATCGCAAGGGGTATTTTAAGGTCTGAAAATGTGTTGTCTCCCAGCATAGATTTTATTATGCCGTATATTTTGTTGCCCCTTATAAGGCCCATTGTGGGAGGTATGATGAAATCAAGGTTTTCCGCGGTTTTAAACTTTAGCGCCAACTTTTCGGCGCCTTCAATATCATTGCCAAGGGCATAATTCGCCCCGATGAAAGCGCCTATGCTCGTCCCTACTACAAGATCAAATTTTATGTTCTCGATTTGAAGTACTTTGAGTACGCCTATGTGGGCCATTCCGCGCGCGGACCCCCCGCCCAGAACCAGCGCCACTTTTTTCTTTTTGAATATAGAGGTTATTTTATTTCCTATGCTCATTTTATTATTACACCTCCGTAGCCGACGACAGATGCGTAATCGCCGGAGACCTCGCCGCTTGTCTTGTAATCTACCAATTCGGCCGTTTTAGCCCCGAGATATTTCGCGGCCGAAAGCATCACGATTACCGGCGCAATTCCGCACATGGAGATATCCATACCGGCGACTTTTTCGGCCAATTTATTTTCGTCAAGTTCCAATATGGACGCGAGCGCCGCCTTGTCTTTTTTTTCGGCAGCCTCCTGCGCTTCGTAGTGAGTCATATCGCTCGACGCTATGATAGAAAAATTTGCTCCCTCCGCTTTTGCCATTTCCGCAATATCACATCCTGCCCGCTTTAGATTCGCCATATCCGTACTGCTTATGATAATGGGCAGTATCTTAAAATCTTTCATCAAATACTGCAGAAACGGTATCTGGACTTCTATGGAATGTTCATAGGCATGCGCCGCTTCATCGGCTTCAAAAAGATCCGAATTTTGTATAAGCCGCTTCGCCATATCACAATCAACGTCAACAAGCCCGAGCGGCGTGCGCCATTTGCCTTCGGGAAATACGCTAAATGCCATCCCGCGTCCAGTATGATTGGGCCCAATGATTATGAATGTCTTCCGCTCAGGCAATCTTGACAGCACCTTACCCGCTACGCCTCCGGAGTAGATGTATCCGGCATGAGGCGAGATCGCGCCGATCGCATCGTCCTTCTTCACCTTATCCGTAAGGCCAGACAGCATTTTTTCGAGTTCCGCTTTTGTGTCCGGGTAAAATTGTCCCGCTACAACAGGTTCCCGTATTACCGGCATTCTAATCTCC
>JAZDNG010000004.1:0-7010 GCA_043800065.1 Candidatus Omnitrophota bacterium | reverse complement strand
AAGGCCATAAAGCTGGACTCTATTGCCGAAGATATCAAGATTGGCGAGTTTTTAAGAAAAGGCGGCATAAAGTACACGCTGTCGGAACTCCTGGGTGTGGTTCTTTACTGGATAATAATCTTAGGGGTATTAATATCTGTCCTTGATATTATGGCCCTCATAGGAGTTTCCACCCTCCTCGATAAGATACTTATGTACCTGCCTAACGTAATAGGTGCCATTATAATATTGATACTCGGAATATTTATATCGGCATTTGTCTCCACCGTAATAAGAGCCGCTACAGCCAATGTCGGACTTCATCAGGCGGCATTGTTCGGAAAGATCTCGCAAATTGCGATAATAGTATTTACGGTGATGATCGCTTTGGATCAGCTGCAAATAGGGGCTGTGCTTGTCTCGGCAATGAATATAGTGCTCGCAACCGTAGGCCTTACGCTCGCGCTTTCGTTCGGATTGGGCTCTAAAGAGATTGCCGGAAAGCTTATGGGAGAATGGTTAGATAAGCTTAAAGGTAAGTAAGCCTATAGGTTTCGCGGGCTATCATCAATTCTTCGTTTGTGGGAATGATGAGGACTTTTACTTTTGATAAGTCGGTAGTTATGACTTTTTCCTTAACTGCCGACTTATTCTTTTTGGGGTCTATTTTAATGCCTAAGAAAGATAATTTTTCGCACACAGCGCTGCGCGTCGGCGCGTGATTCTCCCCTATCCCTGCGGTAAATACTATCGCATCTACGCCATCCATAGCCACTATATAGGAACCGATATACTTCTGAATCCTGTCCACAAAGACTTGAAAGGCAAGTTTCGCCCTTTTATTTCCTTTTGTAACAGCTTTATATACGTCGCGCATATCGCTCGAAATGCCGGAGATACCGAGAAGCCCGCTTTTTTTATTAAGGAGATCGTCTATTGCTTTTGCCGAAAGCCCCTTCTTTTTGGAAAGATACAAGGCTATGGCCGGGTCTATGTCGCCCGAGCGCGTTCCCATCAATAATCCCTCAAGAGGAGTATAACCCATGCTCGTATTGATGGATCTTCCGTTTTTTACCGCCGTAATGCTGCAGCCGTTTCCGAGGTGCACTGTAATAAGCTTCAATTTATTTAGGGGTTTATGCAATATTTCCGCCGCCCTTAACGCGACATATTTATGCGATGTCCCGTGAAAACCGTACCGCCTTATCCTCTCCTTTTCATATAGGCCGTATGGCAGCCCGTAAAGGTAAGCGCTCGGCGGGATAGTTTGATGAAAGGCGGTGTCAAACACAGCTACGTGTTTTATGTCGGGGAGCAGTTTTTGAGCCACTTTTATGCCTAATAGATTCGGCGGATTATGAAGCGGCGCAAGTTTAAAATATGATTTTATCACTTTTATAACTTGGCTTGTTATAACTACAGAGTTCGAAAATTTCTCGCCGCCATGCACAACCCTGTGGCCAACGGCGCTTATTTCGGATATGTCGTTTATTACCCCGTGTTCTTTATCGGCAAGAAGGCTGAGGGCCAGCCTGATCGCTGATTCGTGGTCGCGGATCTCTTTTAATATCTTTATCTCTTTACCGAAGGAGGTAGCATGGGTAAGTTCCGATTTTTTCAAACCGATCCGCTCTACCATGCCTCTTGCCAGCTCTTTTTTATCTTTTACGTCAAAGAGCTTATACTTGACCGAGGAACTGCCGGAGTTGATCACCAATATGTTCATAAGGTCTGTATTTTAACACTAACAAATATAATTATCAACCTAAATATTCCCTGCCACAATCCGTATTTTATGGTATACTATAAACAAAATGGTTAGGCATTACGTATCTAAAATATTTATCCTCATATCAATTGTGGCAATAGTAGCCGTTACCGCTACCGCGATAGGCCTTGATAAAAAACAGGCTACTACGTTAGCCATCTTCTCGCTGTCAATACTCGGCGCGCTTCTATTCTGGGATTTCCGCGTAAGTTTTGCGTTTTTCGGCTCAAGCTTGCTTCTTTTATTCCGCATTATGACCTTTCAGGAATTTATTCTTTTCTCTTCTATGGAAATCATATTGTTTCTTATAGGCATGATGGTCATTGTGGGTTTTTTGAGGGAGATAGGATTCTTTGCATGGTTACTGGGAAAATTTATATTAGCCAACATGAGTGGCCGCCGTTTATTCGTAACGTTGATGATCGGCTCGGCCCTTTTTGCCTGCATGCTTGACGAAGTAACATCTATCATGTTCGTCATAATGCTGATATTTGAGATAAGCGATTATTACGAAGTAAATCCCGTGCCCTTCATAATAGCGTCTGTGTTTGCCACTAACATAGGGTCTTCGGGAACTGTCTTAGGAAACCCCATAGGCATATTGATAGCCACCAAGGCCTCGCTCACATTTGAGGATTTCATCACACACGCCTTTCCGCTTACAATGTTAAGCTTAGCCTTAATCATGTTTCCGCTTATGTTTATATTTAAAAAATCCATAAAGGAATTGGATGAAAAAATAAAAGAGTCCGGCGGCAATGAAATACTCGCAAAGCTCTTGAATGTGCCGCCTGAAAGAAAAATAAAGATAGGAATGGTTATATTCGGCATAACTATGGCCGCGCTGGCATTTCACCATCGTTTTGAACTTTTGCTGGGCCTTGAGGCAAATACAATACTGCTGATAACCCCGCTTATCTCAGCAAGCTGTATAATGATGTGGCAGCGCGATAAAGCCAGAGGTTATATAGAAAAAGACGTGGAATGGTGGACACTCCTTTTCTTTCTATTTTTATTTGCGCAATCCGGCGCCCTTACGCACGTAGGTATAGCGGATTTCTTCGCCAATAAACTCATGGCATTTGTCGGAGGAAGCCGCAGTGTCCTTGTGAGCATAGTATTTTTTACAAGCGGCATCGTCTCCAGCATGCTGGATAATGTGGTCGTGGTGGCTACGTTTATACCCATAGTAAAAGGGCTTATAAGCATAGATTCTACTTACAATGTACTCTGGTGGGCCCTTCTATTCGGCGCCTGCTACGGCGGCAATATGACCATAATAGGGTCGACCGCAAATATCATCGCTATTGGGGCGCTCGAAAAAGCGCGCAAGGGAAGCATAAGCTTCTTGGAATGGTTTAAGGTGGGATTTTTAATAACGGCGATTACGCTGGCAATCGTCTGGATCTTTATGCTCTTCCTTCCATATTATAATTAGCGCTTATTTTCCGGCCGCGCTGCTTCGTGCGTCAAGCCAATTCAATATCACAGGATAGACCTCTTTTTCGGAATTCTTGCCTAAAATCAAGTCGCAGTGGCCGTAATCCGCAGAATATCCGTTTGCCTGAGAAAAGACTATCATGGTCTTGTCTTTGGATGAGATCCTGTCAAAGGCCTCCTTGAGCGCGCTTTCTATGACAAATCCGTCGCCGCTTCCTACCAGCATAAGCGTGGGCACCTTAATGCGGCCGAGCGCGAGCGTATAATCGAATTTTCCATCTTTGGATAACATCTTACCCGCTTTTATTGAATCCGAGAATTGCGTCACCACTCCCGGAGAAGTATCGTCTATCGCCTCCCTAAAAAAACGGAAGACGACCTTATTGTCCATGTTTTCCCGCTTTAGAAGAAGCTCTTCTATGGGGTTCTTTACGGCACCCAGCGTAACATTTCTTAATTGCGAGGCAACCGACGTGTTTATCAATAGAGATGCCGTCAATAAAGGCTTTTGGTCGGCGATCATCTTTAACCCCGGCGTCAGCGGATGATCTATAAACATCATCGAACTAACAGGAATAAAGCCGGCTATGTCATTCTGGTTTTCGGTCTCCAGATAACCATACATTATGATCCCGCCCATACTCTGGCCTATCCAGTAGACTTTGTTAAAGTGCGACTCTTTCTTCGCTAAATTTATTATTGCCGGAGCGTCTTTGTGTATATGGTCGTCTATGCTCCAGTCAAATTTTGTAAGGTCAAAAGGCGCTTTCATCAAAGTCTGCGGTATATTGATCAGATCGAGCTTTATTAGATTTCTCACATCGGAGATAAGCGGTTTCGAACTGAGGCCGGAGCCTCTCAAGGACGGCGACCATACATCATAACCCGCGCGCGCCAGATATGTCGCAAACGAACAGGACTTATCAAGGTCCCAGAATTTGTTGTTTAGATTAAAGCCGTGGCATAGTATTACCGCTGCCTTCTTCTTTACCGACGGGTCTTTAGCAGTATATCTATTTACGGATAAGGTCCAATTGTCCTTGGTTTTGATATTGTAAATCTTTATATCGACATCCGGCGGCTCTTTATTTATATCCAAACCTATACCCTGGGTCAGGTCTCCTACTAAAGGCAGGTTCTCCAGCATATTCTGGGCAAAGACATCGTCTCCGATTATAAAAATAGATGCCGCCATTAGGAGCATTAACGCTATTTTCAATATCTTCATGAAGCCCCCTCTATGTTTTCAGCTTTTTCTGCAGGGCATAAAGCTGTTTTAAGTGCTTCTCTTCGGATTCTATTATGGCGTTTACTATCTTTTCTTCGCCTTTTTTAATATGCCTTTTCATATTATGCAGAAACAGCATAAAATCCTTCTCAAAACTTATGCCCGCCCCTATCGCGTCTTCCTCGCTTATATCCTTTTCAAGGGACTTCTCGCGCACCTTGTCGCATTTAAAGGCGCTTTCCTCCGCCATTGCCTTTATATAAAGGATATATTCTCCCGGATACGCTTCAACCGGCTTATAAGAAGTCAGATTGTTATCCCATTTGCGGAGTTCTTCTATATGCCTTTCTTCCTCTCTCGCCAATTCTTTAAAGACCTGGTTTACATGAAAGTTTTTGCTATTTCTGGCGAGTGTCTTGTAAAGTTCAAGCCCCTTCTCTTCTGCCTTGATAGCAAGCTCCAAGGCTTCTTTACCGTTCAACATATCTTCCATGATCCGCCCCCTCTTTAATTACCGCCAAACATAAAAATCGCCAATAATGCCGCCGCTGCCGCCAATCTGTATACAGCAAATACCGTAAAGGGATGGCTCTTAATAAATTTTAAGAGAAAGTGTATGGCTATAATGCTGCTTAAGAACGCCGCGGCAAACCCTCCGGCAAAAGATACCCAAGAAGACGAGGAACCAAACGCTATAATCTCATCCATTTTGTAGATACCGGCCCCAAATATTATCGGCGCGCTTAACAAAAAGGAAAATTTCGCGGCGCTTTCTCTATTGAGGCCCAAAAACAGGCCGCCGCTTATAGTTACGCCTGAACGCGATACGCCCGGTATAATCGCGAGCGCCTGGCATAGCCCTATCAAAAATGATTTTTGGGCAGTAAGCGCGCCGAGAGGCTTATTTTTTCTACCTATTAAGTCGGCAAGATAAAGTACTAGCCCAAAAAACCCGAGCATTACCGCCACAGAAACCGGATTCCTGAAATACTCTTCTATCTTTTCCCCTGCCATCAATGCGACCAAAACTGCCGGCACCGTCGCAACAATTATATACCAAAAGAGTTTTCTTTCTAAAGGGCCTGCCAGGGTCTTTTCTTTAATGCTTAACGCCCCCTCGCGCAATATCTTTATCCAATCATTCCGGAAATAAAACATTACAGCGAAAAACGTGGCAAGGTGAAGAGACACGTCTATGGCCATACTATGCTCTTTCCATCCCATAAACCACGGAAGCGCAATAAGATGGGCGGAACTGCTTATAGGCAAAAATTCCGTAAGCCCCTGAACCAATCCTAATATTATAGAATGTATAAGCTCTGTGTTCATTTGGTTAGATTATACCCGCAAAACTTGGCCCTTGCAAGCGTTTTTGGGTAGAAGCTCGCTCTGTAAGGTGCTGCTCAACTTTGTGGTTGTATCCAGAACAATATTGGCACTCTCCTCGCTCAAGTAAAAATTTTACGCCTTTCGCCTACGGGAAAAAGCGGGGGCGGTGAACTCGCTCGACACTACCGTGTCGGCTCGTCCTCGCCGCCCCAAACGAAAGGTAGGCGGCGGGACCGCCAATGCCCAGAATGACAGCGGGCAGTCCACCGCCCTATTTAACCGCTTTTTCCCTGGCTCAAATGAGGCTTCAGCCAAAGGCTGATCCGCCTCCGGCGGAAAATTTTTAATTCGCTCGGAGAGGTACCAATATTGTTCTTATACCGGCAACACCGCCAAAAAAGGAAGCCGGTGTTTTTCGGAGCGAGTCATACAGACCCCGGGGGTCTGTACTAAGGTTGGTGGTGTAATAATATTGGTACATCTTCGAGCGACTGCGAAATTTAGCTTCGAACGAGTCAAAAAGCGGTTTTTAAAAGGGCGAAATGTGTCCGCGGAGCGGTCCGGCACCATAGGTGCCGGATGAGGGGGCATGGTAATGCCCCCGAGTTATTTCGCCCCCGCCCCCCGTTAATAGCTTCCTGGGGTGCCCGAGCTTTGCTCGGGCACTTTTTGACGAAGTGAGAAGCGTTAAGAATTTCACCGGAGCGAGGAAGGTATCAATATTATTATGGCGCGCCTTATTCGTTTGACAAAACACCGGCTTCAATTATAATAGCAGCATGATAAAGATAGGCTCTGCGCGGATCAATACCAATATATTTCTGGCGCCGCTTTCCGGGTGTTCGGACCTGGCGTTCCGGCTGATAGCCCGCGAGGAGGGCGCTAAATTCTGTTTTTTCGAGATGGTTGACGCAAACGCGCTCATCCGCAATTATGAAAAGACGCTTTGCATGCTTAAGACCATAAAAAAAGACAGCCCTATAGCGGCGCAGCTTTTGGGAGCCGATCCCGCCGTTACGCTTGACGCGGCTCAAAAACTTGTAAGCATACGAGATGTATCGTTTCTCGATATAAACAGCGCCTGCCCCGTAAGAAAAGTCGTACGTAAGGGCGCCGGTGCACATCTTTTACAAAAACCCGACCTGCTATGCAGGATATTAAAGAAGCTATCTTCTTCGCTTAAAATCCCGGTTACGGTGAAGATACGGACCGGTTATAACAAAAAGGATATTAAAAATATTATCCATACAGCCAGAGAGTGCGAGG
>JAZDNG010000013.1:0-17419 GCA_043800065.1 Candidatus Omnitrophota bacterium | reverse complement strand
ATACGGTCAAGTTAACCCAGAGATTAGAAGATAATGAGTTTGTTTTGGCCGTCTCTGACTTTAAAAA
Source organism: Candidatus Omnitrophota bacterium (assembly GCA_043800065.1). GTDB lineage: Bacteria > Omnitrophota > Gorgyraeia > JAHIPI01 > JAHIPI01 > JAHIPI01. The sequence continues at coordinate 17,352 of JAZDNG010000013.1, read as the reverse complement.
TGTTTTGTGTTCGTTCATCAAACACTTTTTAGGCCTCATACCAGCCTATGAGGCGGCTTAGGCAACAGACTCTTTTACAAGTAGTTACAACTACATGAAAAAAAATAAATCCTTCCTGTGTTCATTTAGTGCCCATATTGTTTATAAAATTCTAGTTGACATAGCGTTTTTTTAAGAGTAGGATATTTTTCAGTAGATGCGATGGGGTTCGTGGGAATTGCCTGATTCAGGCTGATAACTCCTACTATTTGGGTAGGAGCTTTTATTTTTTAGGGAGAAGTATTCAATGACATATCTTTTAGACAAAATTTCTTATTTACACCTAAATATATTACTCCTCTTGGGGCTGGCCCTATTTGGGGGAACTATCGGCGGCCGCTTATTCCAGAAAATACGGATTCCTCAGGTTGTTGGGTATATCGCCATAGGAATCCTTATCGGCGAATCAGGCCTTAAGGTAGTCGACCATGCGCTTATCACCACTCTGCAGCCTTTCACTTATTTTGCGTTGGGGCTGATCGGCTTTATGATCGGCGGGGAATTGAAAAAAGACGTCCTTCTTAAATACGGGAAGCAATTTATAAATATTTTATTGTTCGAAGGCATTACCGCGTTTTTAGTAGTGACTCTGCTTGTGGGTATCGGAGGAACCTTTCTATTTGGAGACTGGAAGTTTGCGTGGGCGCTTGGCTTATTGCTGGGCGCTATCGCATCAGCTACGGCCCCTGCAGCAACTACTGCTGTGCTTAAGGAATACAAGACCCGCGGCCCTCTAACGAGGACTGTGTTAGGTATTGTCGCCATGGACGATGCCCTGGCACTTTTTCTGTTCGCAATCGCTGCCAGCATCGCAGGCAATCTAAGCAGCAATGTAAACGAAGGGGTATTAAGAACATTTATCCATCCTTTATACGAAATCGTCGGCTCCGTGGTTATAGGATGCACCTTAGGACTGGTTCTCAATAAGCTCCTCAGGAAATATGTTGAGCAAGAAAGGATTCTTGTCTTCTCTATTGGCACGGTCCTTCTTGTTTCAGGCCTGGCCCTGGCAACACATGTTGATATGCTTTTAGCGACAATGACATTAGGCGTTATTGTCGCTAATTTTGTCCCGAGAAAAAGCAAAGAGGTTTTTAAGTTGGTTGAAGGATTTACGCCCCCTCTTTATGTCCTCTTTTTTGTCCTGGTCGGTGCAAAGTTGAACATACGACATATGACATTACCCATTCTATTGCTTGGTTGTATTTATCTTATCGGGAGAAGTGCGGGAAAAGCAATCGGCTCCAATTTTGGAGCGCGTATATCCGGCGCCCCGAAAACGGTCCAAAAATATTTACCTTTATGTCTTTTTAGTCAAGCCGGTGTTGCTATCGGCCTGTCTATTTTAGCGAGTAATTACTTTCCCGGCGATATCGGTAATGCAATAGTTATTATTATAACCGCAACCGCTCTTGTTCTCGAAATTATAGGACCAACGTTTGTAAAGATAGCAGTTACAAAAGCAGGTGAAGTTGGATTAAATATTACAGAAGATGATTTAATCCGCGGGCTAAAAACAAGAGAGATAATGGATAAAACCCCGCCGCTTATATATGAAAATATGCAGCTGATAGATATTTTAAAGATATTTACCGAAAATGAGAACTTGTATTATCCGGTTATAAATAACGATAGAGAATTGCAAGGTGTAGTAACTGTTGAAAGCATCAAGCAAACATTTTTGGAGACAGATATAGGCGGTCTTATTTTGGCTAATGATTTAATGCAACCGGTTGTGGCTAAAGCTAATGCCGAGATGCCAATATCCGAAGTCAAAGAAATATTAAATAGATATGATGTTGAATATTTACCGGTAATCGATGAGAGGAACAAAATCAAAGGACTCATAGAAAGAAAAAAACTTAATAAATTTATATCTACTAAGATAGTAGAGTCGCGAAGACAGGCCGATTCTCTCGAAAAAGCTTAATTCTTGTGCCCAAACGATGCCCATCCAACTCAGTAAGACCTGCATACAAATGTAACCAAATGTAAACATCCGCACTACTTTATCCCTTGACAACGATAGGACATATGGTATACTTGTATTGTAAAAATCATAGGACATATGTCCTATCGTAAGGGGCGTATCATGAAGATGTTTCGCCTTACCGGCAAAGAAAAATTAAGTAAGATTATGGAGCGAACGGGGATATCCCGTTCAGAGCTTGCCCGCCGCCTGCAGGTGGACTATAAGACTGTTTATCGCTGGTTAGATAAAAGTGTAGCGCCTCATCCTGCTCAGTCAAATGATATAGACCAGTTATTTAAGGAGTATGTAGACTTGCGGAGTATCGTTTTAGAGTTACGCAAGAAGATGCCTGCGCCGCTGGGGCTCCTTAAAACAGACAAGACGATAAGAGACAGATTTGTTCTGAGAATGACCTATCAATCCAATGCCATAGAGGGAAGCCGTATGACTGAGAAAGAAACGGAAATGGCATTTGAGGGGAAAAAGGTAAGAGGTAAAGAATTATTTGAGATTTTGGAAGCGGTAAATCACAAAAATGCCATGGGGTTTCTTTTGGATACCATTAAATCCGATTTTAAGATAGATCGGGATTATATCCTGCGGCTTCATGCGATGGTGATGTATAATTTTAATAACAAATTACCGGGTAAATATAGAACCGGTCATGTAAATCTGACAAATACCGAAAAGCCGCTTCCACAAGCTCAGGATGTGCCTTTAAAAATGGGCGCGCTTATAAAAGAGATCAACAATTACGGAAAAAATCCTATAGAAAAAATCGCTCACGATCATTATGAATTTGAAGCGATCCACCCTTTTTTTGACGGTAACGGAAGAGTGGGGCGGCTTATTATGATAACACAGCTTCTGAGCAAGGGTTTTGCCCCCGCCATCATTACCATTGAGGACAGATATAAATACTATATGGCCTTGGCGAAAGGCGACATGGGCGATTACAAGAATATCGTTCAGATGGTCTGCGATAGTGTTATTGGAGGATACAACCTATTGGTAGAATAGTATCCTGATAAAAGGAGGTAGAGGTATGGCAACGTTTATGGGAATTGTATTGGTAGTATTGGGCGTTTGTGTACTGGCCGCGCCTGTTGCAGTGGGCGCCGCCACCGTCATGATCGTCGGCGGTCTTATGGCCATTGCAGGTCTTGTTGAATGTTTTCACGCGCTCCGGGCTCAGACGATGCCTTCGCGCGTCACATGGCTCCTGGTGGGGCTGGTCACCTTGATCTGTGGTGTGCTCGTGATGGTTCACCCGATCCTTGGCCTCGGCTTCCTGACGATTCTCCTCGCCGTCTATTTCTTCGCCGACGGTTTTATGAAGATCGTCGCCGCGTTCAACTTTGCCGCTCACAGAGGCCGATTCATCTTCGGCGGTATCCTGTCATTCATACTGGCGTATCTCATCTGGTCGAACTGGCCGCTCTCAGGCGGATGGGCCGTCGGTATCCTGGTGGGCGTCAACTTAATCTTTACCGGTGCATTGGTGCTTGCGGTAGGGAGCGAACTTTAAATAAAAATGGAAGAACGAAAATTAAGTTTTTTTGAGAAATATCTTACCTTATGGGTTCTTGCTTGTATCGGTTTGGGGATCCTGCTTGGCAAAATCTTTCCGCAGGTAGCGCAAACGTTGGATAAGATCTCCATTTATCAAGTATCAATACCGATAGCGATATGTCTTTTTTTTATGATGTATCCGATAATGGTAAAGATTGATTTTGCAGAAGTGGTAAAGGCGGGAAAAACTCCAAAGCCCGTTATTCTTACCCTATTTGCAAACTGGTGCATTAAACCTTTCACAATGCTTGCTATATCAACCTTGTTTTTGGGGGTGCTGTTTAAGGGGTGGCTTCCGGGGGTGGAGATAGTAAAGGGCGGTATGCAGGTGGATTTGTATAGGTCGTATATTTCCGGATGTATATTATTGGGCATAGCGCCTTGCACGGCAATGGTCTTGATATGGGGGCATTTATCAAAAGGAAACGACGGACACACCCTTGTGATGGTGGCTATTAACTCTTTGACCATGTTATTCCTGTACGCTCCGTTGGGCGGGTGGTTATTAGGTGTAAATAAAATGCCCATACCCTGGCAGACAATCGTGCTTTCCGTTGTTGTTTATGTGGGCCTGCCACTTTTCCTGGGATATCATTCAAGGAAATGGATTATTGCAAAGAAGGGCCGTAAGTGGTTCGAGGAAAAATTCCTTCACTATTTAACGCCGGTATCTATTTCTGCATTGTTAGTTACGCTCATCCTATTATTTTCTTTTAAGGGCGAATTGATTATAAAACAGCCGCAAACGATATTTTTGATCGCTATACCGCTTTTTATACAAACCTGTCTTATATTTGCAGTGACTTATGTGTTGGCGCGATGGTTAAAATTACCATATAGAGATGCCGCGCCGGCTGCGCTGATTGGAGCAAGCAATCATTTTGAGGTTGCTATTGCCACCTCCGCAATGTTATTCGGTTTATCATCGGGCGCTTCCCTGGCTACGGTAGTTGGAGTGTTAATAGAAGTTCCTGTTATGCTTATGCTCGTTAAGGTGTGCCTAAAAACCAAACATCTGTTCTCATAGAGACAAAAGGGGACGTTTCACTTTGTCGCAACGCCCTGCCCGTCAAGAGGTTGCAATAGGTCATTTTCTGCAATATGTGGATCATAGCAAGTGGAAAACGCCGTTTTGTAATTTGCTGTCCGACAAGATGTTGCAGCAAAGGGAAACGTCCCCAAACCCCATAAAGGGAAACGTCCCCAAACCCCATAATTCCTTTAACTTTTGGGGTAGCTTCTGGTATAATAGTGACGTGTCCCGACTTATCAAAGGAGCAAATTCTTGGAGACATCAATTCTTAATAACAAAACCGGTCTTAACGGCAGACCCGGCATCAGGGTTAAAATATATAGAAGTATCGCTGAGGTAAGTGAAGCCACATGGGATGCCATTGTGGGCGAAGGCCGGATATTATGCACGCATAAGTTTATCGAAGCCATGGAGAAGTCAGGTTTCGGCGGCAGCAGGTGCTACTATCCCGTCGTCTATGACGGCGATGAGATCATAGCGCATACCTCGGCCTACTTTATGAATACGGAAATGGACTTATGCGCCCAGGGGGCCGTAAAAGATATTATTGATACGGTCAGAGGGAATTGGAAGAATTTTTTTATCCTGCGGTCTCTTGAATGCGGGTCGCCCATATCGACAGGAAATGCCATATCGTTTAAGAATGGCGTAAAGCGCGCCGAGGTTTTCGAGCTTCTTTGTGACGCGATAGAAGGCCTGGCAAGGGAACTCGGCATCAGTTTTATCCTGTTTCGCGATTTTCATAATAAGGAAATGGAATTTTATGATATTTTAAAAAAGCGCGGATACATGAAACTCCACAATCTGCCGACGGCCGAGCTTAAGATCAGGTGGAAAAGTTTTGGCGAATACCTGGATTCCATGCACAGTCATTATAGGCGGAAAATAGTCAGGCGTATGGATAAGTGCGCTAAAGCAGGTGTATCTCTTTTGGTGACGAAAAACTTTTCGGACAATACGCGCGAGCTGAAACGATTGCATGACAATGTCTATGACCACGCAAAAGAGATCAGGCGCGAGCGCCTGAGCGAAAGCCTTTTCCAAAATATTAATAAATATCTCGGAGAAAAAGCGGTAATGATCCAAGCCCTGAAAGACGAAAAGCTCATCGGTTATCTGGTTTTACTTTCAAGCGGCAAGACCCTGATCTCAAAGTTCCCCGGCCTCGATTATGATTATACTAAAGAGTACTGCATATATTTCAATCTTTTCTATAAGGCGATCGAATTGGCCATTGAAACGGGGATGGATTACTTTGATATGGGAATTACGACCCTTGATCCAAAAAAGGAGATGGGCGCAAGTATTGTTCCCCTGAACATGTATATGAAGCATTCTAATCTGTTTTTCAACAAAGTTATGCCGACATTATTTAATAAGATGACCCCGCAGGATACAGAACCAAGAAATGTTTTCAAGTAAGCGCGGGAATAAAGGGGACGTTTCACTTTGTTGTAATGCTTTGCCTATCAAGAGGTTGCAACAGGTCATTTTCCGCAATATGCCAATATATCAAGCGGAAAACGCCGTTTTGTAATTTGTTGTCCGACAAGATGTTGCAGCAAAGGGAAACGTCCCCTTTTTAAGGATTTATATGGCGGAAGATCCGAAGTGCGGACATTGCGAGCATAAACAGCCATTCTATAAAGATAAACTCTTCATTGTCTTCTTAGTCCTGGCTGCGCTTATAGGGCTGTCTTATATCATACCCCTCTTAATTCCTTTCAGAGAAGCGTTCTTCATGTATCTCGGAAAAATCTGGTGGGCCATATTGCTGGGGCTCGCGATCGGCGGGCTGATAGATTATTATATCCCGCGCGAATATATTTCGCTTATTCTCGCAAGCCCGGAAAAAAAGACGATATTCTATTCGGTCATCCTTGGATTTTTTATGAGCACCTGCTCACACGGCATTCTCGCGCTTGCCATACAGTTGCACAAAAAAGGCGCCTCCACTCCGGCGGTGATAGCATTTTTACTCGCAAGCCCGTGGGCCAATATGGCGCTTACGATCATGTTGATAGGGTTTTTCGGATTAAAGGCGCTTTACATAATATTTTCGGCGATACTTATTGCGATAATAACGGGGCTTATTTATCAGTTTTTGGATAAGAGGGGGCTGATAGAGAAGAATCCCAATATAGCGAAAGTCGAAAAAGGTTTTTCTATAACAGAGGACATAAAGAAGAGATTCAAAAGTTACAAATTGACTTTGCCGGGACTAAAGGAAGATGCAATCGGCATTTATCGAGGGGCAGCCTCTTTGGCCGGCATGGTCCTCTGGTGGGTATTTATAGGTATGGCGCTTGCGAGTGCGGCAGGCGCGTACATCCCGTCGCATATATTCACTTCTTACATGGGGCCGACCTTCCTGGGGCTTCTGGTAACTTTAACGGTTGCGACTGTTATTGAGGTCTGTTCCGAGGGTTCGAGCCCGCTGGCGTTTGAGATATTTCGTCAGACGGGTGCATTCGGTAATAGCTTGGTATTTCTTATGGCAGGAGTTGCCACAGATTATACAGAGATAGGCCTTATCTGGCACAATGTCGGAAGACGTGCCGCCATCTGGCTGCCTATAATTACCGTGCCGCAGATTCTGATACTTGGATTTCTGGCAAATATTTTATTTTGATTATGACTAATTTAATTACAGATGAAAAAACAGGTATAATGTACCGAAAATGGAGCGCGCGTTCTACCGGCGCCGTACTTCTTTTGGTGCACGGGCTTGGCGCCCATAGCGCGAGGTGGCAGTTTCTCGCCGATTTTTTCCTGCAAAATAATTTTTCATCCTACGCCATAGAGCTGAGGGGTTTCGGGGAAACAGTAGACCGAAAAGGGCACGTTGACTCCATAAATATCTATTTCTCCGACATAGGCCGTTTGTCGGCTATTGCGCGGAAAGAAAACCCGGGCAAAAAGATATTTCTTATCGCGGAAAGTATAGGCGCTCTTATCTCTTTTTCAATGCTCGCCGCCGGTACCGATTTTATGAGCGGCCTCATATGCATTTCTCCGGCATTTTCAAGCAGACTCGATATAAAACCCCTCGATTATATAAAAATATTCTTAGCGCTTTTATATAATCCACGCAAACAATTTCCGGTGCCTTTTACGGCCGAGATGTGCACGCGTGACGCCGGGCATCAAAAAGTCATGAAAGACGACCCAAAAGAACACCGACTTGTTTCGGCAAAGCTCGCCTTTGAAATCACGAAACTTCAGAAAAAAGCGCTCACATCTGCCGCTAAAATAACGCTCCCGACACTATTTCTTATTGCCGGAGACGATAAGGTTGTAGATCCGGATGTATCGCGAAGAGTATTCGGCGCGGTAGCGGCAAAAGCTAAAAAAATTGTGGAATATCCCGAAATGTGCCACGCCCTTTCTATTGACCTCGGAAGAGAGGAAGTATTTAAAGATGTATTAGCATGGCTAAACGCGCATCTGGTAGGGGAGGTTTAAACCTCCCCTACCAAAGAGGCAATATGGATTATATTTTATCTATAGACCAGGGTACGACGGGAACCAGGGCTGTACTTTACGATAAATTTGGCCGCCCCGCGGCGAGCTCCTACGAGGAATTTACTCAATATTTCCCCAAGCCGGGATGGGTGGAGCACTCACCGGATGAGATATGGAGAAGCGTCCATAATTCCATGCAGAAAGTCTTCAGAAAAAAGAAAAATTGTAAGATCGCGGCCATAGGCATTACAAACCAGCGCGAGACGACGGTGATTTGGGATAAGAAGACCGGGAAACCGGTATACAACGCGATCGTCTGGCAGTGCAGAAGGACTGCCGAGCACTGCGTCGCGCTTAAAGCGAAAAAGGGCATGGAAGAATTTTTCGAAAAACGCACAGGGCTTCCGATAGACGCGTATTTTTCGGCGACGAAGATAGAGTGGATACTCAAAAATGTGCCCGGCGCGATGCAAAGAGCAAAAAGGGGCGAGCTTCTTTTCGGAACGACCGACAGCTGGGTTTTGTGGAAGCTGACCGGCGGCCGAGCGCACGCGACTGATTACACAAATGCGTCGCGGACCATGCTTTTTAATATAGAAAAACTGAAATGGGACAAAGATATCCTTAAAGTATTCGGAATCCCCGAAAAGATACTTCCCGAAGTGAAAAAATCATCCGGTATGTTCGGAAGAAGCGCGCGTGTAGGGGCGCTTCCAAAAGGTATACCTATTACGGGGATCGCCGGCGACCAGCAGGCGGCGCTTTTCGGCCAGGCGTGTTTTGAACCGGGCACCATAAAAAATACTTACGGCACGGGATGTTTTATACTGCTGAATACCGGAAAAAAACGGCCTTTTTCAAAACACGGCCTGATTGTTACTTTGGGATGCGGAAAAGCAGGCGAGCCGGCCTATGTCCTTGAAGGCGCGGTATTTGCTGCCGGCGCGGCTATACAGTGGCTTCGCGACGGCCTCCGGATCCTTGGCGAGAGTTCCGAGTCGGAAAAAATGGCGCAGGCCGCAGCCGATAACGCGGGCGTATATTTTGTCCCGGCATTCGTCGGATTGGGCGCGCCCTACTGGGATCAGCATGCGAGAGGGGCGATCTATGGCATAACACGCGGCACAGAGAGAAGCCACATTGTGCGCGCCGCGCTTGAGGCCATGTGTTACCAGACAAAAGATGTGATGAATGCCATGGAAAAAGATTCCGGGCTTAAGATAAGAAATCTCAAAGTGGACGGGGGCGCTGCGGTCAACAATTTTATATGCCAGTTTCAGTCCGATATCCTCGGCATCGAAGTCACGCGGCCGGCCGTGGTGGAGACGACTTCGCAGGGCGCGGCGTATCTGGCGGGGCTCGCCGTGGGCTACTGGGAAAATACCGGCGAGATAAAAAGAATCTGGAGAAAAGGCAGGGTGTTTAAGCCGAAGATGCCGCGCTCATCGGCCGCATCTTTATACAAAAACTGGCTTGATGCCGTCAAAAGGACGCGTTCATGAGAGGCTATGATGTCGCGATAGTCGGCGGGGGCGTCACAGGAAGTGCCATCGCGCGGGAACTCGCGCGTTTCCGCTTAAAGATAATTCTTTTCGAAAAAGAAGAAGAACTCACCTTCGGTGTTTCAAAATCCAATAGCGGCATCATCCATCCCGGCACACAAAATCCGGCCAATTCACTGAAGGGCAGATTATGCGTCGAGGGCAATAGGCTTATACGCCGGACCGCGTATGAACTGGGAGTAGATTTTAAGGAAGTAGGCGAACTTATAATCGCGTTTAGCGAAAATGAGATCCCCAAACTTCTTTCGATAAAAAAAGAGGCGGAATCACTCGGCGTCCGAGGATTGGCCGTCGTAGATAAAAAATGGCTCCGGGAAAAAGAGCCGAACTTAAGTCAAGATGCCGCCCTTGCGCTTTACGCGCCCACAGCCGGAATAATAAGCCCGTATCGGCTTGTTTACGACCTGAGCGAGAATGCCGCGAAAAACGGCGCCGAGATATACACGAAGACCAAAGTCATCAATATTATAGAATCCGGCGGATCTTTCGAGATAGATACTACGGGCGGCAGGTTTCGGTCGAGATTCGTCATAAACGCCGCCGGGCTTTTCGCGGACGAAATAGCCGGCATGGTCGGGATCAAATCCTTCAAAATAACACCGCGAAAAGGCGAAGAGTTTCTTCTCGATAAAAAACGCGAACACATAGTGAACCACCTCCTTTTCCCTCTGCCTTCAAAAAATACAAAAGGTATCCTCATTATAAAGACAGCCGACGGCAACCCCATGATAGGGCCGAGCGCCGAAGACGTTGACGAAAAAGAGAACCTCTCCACATCCGACGCGGGCCTCAAAAAAGTCCTCGAATCCGCAAAACGCATGATGCCGTCGATCAGCGAGGACGACATAATAGCGTATTTTGCCGGGTTGCGGCCAGCCGCCGGAGAAGATTTCATCATCCGCCACGAAGAGAGCGCGCCCGGTTTTGTAAATGTGGCGGGCATACAATCGCCGGGACTAACCTCTGCGCCTGCGATAGCGTTTATGGTATGCGGCATCCTGAAAGACGCCGGCCTTCCAATGCGCCGTAAGTTATTTTTTCACGGCCACAGGCAGAAGACGATACATCTTTTCGCAATTCCTTTTTCGAAGACGCAAAAATTGATAAAAAAAGACGCCTCATACGGCGATATTGTATGCAGATGCGAGATGGTTTCGGCAAAAGAAGTGAGAGACGCCATAAAGCGCGGTGCCAGGACGTTCGACGGCATAAAATTCAGGACGCGCGCCCAAGCGGGCAGATGCCACGGAAGTTTTTGCACGACACGGCTTATGAAGATACTTGCCGAGGAATTGAAAGAGCCCGTTACAAGCGTGACGAAAAGAGGCAATGGCTCGGAAATAGTCAAGGGCGAGAGGAAGGATGATTAAAAAAGATTTAGTCATAGTGGGCGGCGGGCCTGGAGGCATGGCAGGAGCTATCGCTGCATATGAAGCCGGTGTAAAGGGCATCCTGCTTCTTGAACGCGACCAATACCTCGGCGGGATATTGAACCAGTGCGTACACACCGGCTTTGGCATAGATTATTTCAAAGAGATTCTGACAGGGCCGGAGTACGGTGAAAGATTTATTAAGCAAATCCGACAAATACCCGAAATAGAAGTAAGCCTTAAATCATTTGTTGTGGGTTTGACAAAAGATAAAGTGCTTACATATCTGAGACCCGGAGTGTTGGAGACGGTGAAGGCCGGGGCGATAATTATGGCGACGGGCTGCCGCGAAAAGACGCGCGAGATGGTGCACATTGCGGGCACGCGGCCGGCGGGTATATTTTCAGCGGGCCTCGCGCAGAAACTGATAAACATAGAAGGCCTTTTGCCGGGCAAAGAGGTTGTGATAGTCGGCTCCGGAGACATCGGGCTTATCATGGCGCGGCGCTTCACGCTTGAAGGCGCGAAAGTTAAGGCGATAATCGAGATTCAGAAGAAAACGCGCGGGCTCACGCGCAATGTCGTCCAGTGCGTCGAGGATTTTGACATCCCGATGTATTTCAACCATAAGATATCGCGTATCTACGGAAAAGACAGAGTAGAAAAAGTGGACGTTCTGGCGGTGGATGAGGACTTTAACGAGATAACCGGCTCGGCGTTTCAGATAGAATGCGATACGCTTTTGATATCGGTGGGGCTTATACCCGAGAACGAACTTATAGAGATGGCCGGAGTTCTTATGGACAAAAAGACGAACTCGCCTGTTTCGAAAGAGCTTAATAAGACGTCCATACCCGGCATTTTTGCCTGCGGAAACGCATTTAAGGTATATGATATAGTGGATTCGGTTACGAAAGACAGCGTTTTGGCGGGCCGCTTGGCGGCTGAATATCTAAAAAAGTAGGGGAGGTTTAAACCTCCCCTACCGACCGAGGCAAAGTATGACAAAAACTATAACTTGTATAGAATGCCCGGTGGGGTGCAGTTTATCCGTCGACATAGAAAATTGCAAGGTCGTGAAAGTGGCCGGCAATCAATGCCCCAAAGGCGCGCCCTACGCCGTCTCTGAAATAGAAAACCCGATGAGGATATTGACATCGTCGGTTTTAGCCGAAGGAATGGATTTAAAGATGATCCCAGTGAGAACCGATAAACCTATCCCCAAAAATTATACATTCAAAGCAATGGACGAGATTAAAAAGATAAAAGTAACCCGCCCCGTTGGCGCGGGAAGTGTGATCGCCGCCGATTTTCTGGGCTTGGGCGTAAATTTGGTCGCAACGCGCGGCTCGTATTGATTTTTTGTATTTTTTTGGTATACTCTAAATGTAAACGTAAAAAGGTTGTCCCGCGAATGCTCCTATTCGTCGCATTCTTCGGGACTAATTCGCACCTATAACTTACGTCGCTATATATCGGATAGCAGCTCCGTAAGTTATGTGCTCATTGAGGAGGTGTTGTATGATGATGAGAGTTGATTTGGTAGGGTGGGCGCTCCTTATGATCGCGCTCGCAATGAGTTTTTCTGTTTTGCATAAGGCGGCTAAGGATACCGACAAAAAGCTGAAACTGTTGGGCAATGTTATAGGTATTATCATATTGGCGGCATGCTTGGTATTGGCGATCGGTGATCTGAGCGCGCGCATCAGGACGAGAAGGCCGGCGGCGGCTATGCCGAGGCGAGCGGGAGAGACAAGGCGGCCCGTTACAACTCCGAGGGTTGCCCCTATGCTTCCAAAAGTGCCTACAGCTCCAAGGACGGCAGCGCCCGTAATACCGGCTCCGCCGAAGCAATAAGACATAATGCGGCGGGAAAAACCGTTGAAAGATTTGGAGAGATGGCTGAGTGGTTGAAAGCACCAGTCTTGAAAACTGGCATGGGCCTCGTGTCCATCGTGAGTTCGAATCTCACTCTCTCCGCCAGTTACTACATGGGGCGTTTGACAGGTAACGACGGAGGGTTCCCTCCGTCGAAAAAATCAGTCGGCGCTCTCTTAAAATAAAGTTCGAACCAATCTTTTCCAGAAATTCTTTCTGTGATTCTAAATTTCCCTCACGAGCTTCGTAACCTACTTTGTTAAGTAGAGTTACGAAGCTCTTTGCCTGTTCGAACCAATTATCGTCCCGCCCGCCGGATGATGAGAGGCTTTCCTGTAGATCCTTCTTTTTGTTAAGTAATTCTTCCTTCTTATGCCTGTATTCCTCTGCCAATATACTGCCGTCAAGGTACAGGTCTATAAGCTTGTTTACCTTACTGTCTATGTCGTTAATGGCAAGCTCGATTTTATGGCGGACGGGACGTGATGACTGGACGGCCTCGTTTTTGTCTTTCTCTAATTCTCCTAAAACCTTTGCCGTCCAGTCGTCACACAAAGAAACTTTTTGCAGAAAGGCAGCTATCTGACGACTAAGCTCTTCCTCGCGGACATATTTTTGCGTACAGTTAGTAAAACGCTTTGTGCACCTGTAGTACTTATGGCCTTTTTGTAGTTCTGCCGTTATAGTCCTACCGCACTCGCCGCACTTCATAAAACCCCTTAAGGCAAAATATTTTTTCGACTTCTTCGGCCTAGATCGCCTTTTCATAACCTCTTGGCACTGAGCAAAAAGTTTCTTTGTGATAATTGGTTCGTGGATTCCTTCGTACACTTCGCCGTTAAAGCAGAACATGCCGTAATAAAGAGGATTTTTGAGCATAGTTTGGATCTGTGAGGCGCTTAACGGCTTATCTTTACGGCCGAGCATGCCGATAGAGCTTATCTTATCCCTTATTTCCATAAGGGAGTAGTCGCTTGTAGCATATAACTCAAAAATCCTCTTTATGAAAGGAGCTTTGCCCTCATCTTTCACTATGCCGCGTGTTTGGCGGTCATTTAAGTAGCCAATAGGCGCCCACTGAGGCCATATACCCTTGCTTAGCTTAAGCCGAATACCTCGCCGTATATTTTCAGACAAAGCGTCTATGTAGTACTTGCTCTGCCCGAAAGAGATAGAGAGCATAAACTTGCCTTGGGCGCTGTTGTCAAAGCGGTAAGTGGGAAACCTTAAATCCTTAATAACCCCATTGTCTACAAGATATATTATCTTACCGCCATCGACACTGTTGCGCGCAAGTCTATCCGGGTGCCATGCAAGGATGCCGTCAGCTCTATTGCGCTCAATCTGTAGTAACATATCATTAAAAATAGGCCTGCCCGGTTTCTTGGCTGTCTTGGCTTCCACTAACTCCGTAATTACCTCTAAGTTTTCACGTTTAGCATGTTGCCTAAGCTCCACAAGCTGAGCCTCGATAGAGAGGATCTGTCTATCCTCATCATCAGTAGACTTGCGCGCATACAAGAAATACCTCATAGGGCAAAGCTCCTTTCTGTGAGGGAAATTTAGAATCTGTCTTTTATTTTGAGATTTTGATTTATCTCAAAATGAAAGACAAAAGATTGGTTCGGGAACTTTACTTTAAGAGAGCGCCGACTGATTTTTTCGACGGAGGGAACCCTCCGTCGTTACCTGTCAAACGCCCCATGTAGTAACTGGCGGTGTGTCCTCCGTCTCGTTCGAACTTATTTCAAACCGTCTGTCATTGCGAGCCTAGCCGCCGAAGGCGGCAGGGCGAAGCAATCTCAGACGTGATAACTGCTCGAATGCCGGCTCGGCGCAGCTGGCGGCTGGGCGCGGGCAGCCGCCAGCTGCTTGCGTCCTCGCCATCTATGCCGTAGCGTAAATGTAAGTAATGCAATCAAGGGCTCGTCCGCACCCGCCTATAACATGCTAAAAGCTCCATGCGCGGCGTGTTGCCGAGCCCAACGGACCAGGCCATCCCAAAATTTGCATCAGTATTTCAAAATTAATATGCCGTACATATATTTTTCTTGTCTTTTCGATCCTTTTGCTGTATAGTATGAAAAACTTAAACTTAAAGATTAGTATTTAAATATATCATAGTAAATATTTAATATATTGTCAAGGAAATAATGCTCGCTAAGAATATAAGAAGAATCAGACTGGAAAAGGGATTATCTCAGGAAAAGTTAGCTCGATTAGCCGATATAGCGCTTAATACGCTAACCAAAATTGAATCTGGGCTATCAAAAGAGCCAACTATTAAAACTGTTGCAAATATAGCAAACGCTTTAGGGGTTTCGCTTGATGAATTGGTAAAAGAAACAGAGAAGAAGTGATATTTGACCCTTTCAGGATAATAAAGGTAGTGTAATTAAGAATGGAAAAAGTTAGATATTAGCCCTTGATTTTCGTCTTATATGTGGTATACTTATCTTAGCCCTTATGTGGGGGTATTTTTTGTACCACTTTATTCAGGAGGTTTAAAAAGTTTGGACCAACTAAAGCAAGACCGCACTATGAAAAGGCAAATTTTAATAATATAATATTGCTTATAACTATTGCAATTACCGTAGGGGTCTTTTTGTTTTCGGCAATAGCCTATGCAGAAAATAATAGCTGGTATTGGTATATGGATAACGGTCTTCCCGGCAATGATATGGCTGTCCCGGAGAATGCACAAGAGAAGGATTCCGACTTGCTCGGTATGTCCGGACGGATATCAGATCAGGCTCAACCCCAGGATGACAAAGAAAAACCTAAGTATGTCCCAAATGAAATCATAGTGAAATTCAAGACTGAGGCGGCGTTAACACTCGAGCGCACAATAATCCAAAAAGGAGAAGCCTCGGGTCAGGTTAAAATAGCCGCCTCGCTTGATAATCTCGATAAGAAGCACAAAGTAAAAAAAATTGACCAGATCTTTAAGAACTTTAAAAAAGACAGAGGAAAGATCGAACTACTTAAACAGAAAGAAGCGCTTAAAAAGCACTTCAAGGAAAGATACTCTTTAGATGTAGTTAATCTCACTAAAAAAGAAGAACACATCCTAAAGCGCCTCAGCCGCGCCCCAAAAGATGCAAAAATACCCGACCTTGACAGAATATACAGACTTGAACTTGAGAAAGGCCAATCCGTAGAAGGAGCAATCGCAGAATACTCAAAAGACCCAAATGTAGAATATGCCGAGCCAAATTATATTTACCAAATCTGTGCCCTGCCCTTGCCCATCGAGTCTTATATTCCAAATGATTACTATGTAGAAGAAGTCCAGAATCCGGGATATTGGAAAGAGGGTAGCTGGGGACAGGGTTATCCTGATTTATGGGGGTTGCAAAAGATACAGGCAATCGAGGCTCATAATTTATTCGATATCGATGCGGATGGAACGTTTGGCCCGCAAGAAACAAAACCCGGCGCAGGAGTAATTGTCGCTGTCATTGATACGGGGGTGGACTACAATCATCCAGACTTGACTGCCAACATATGGATAAACGAAGATGAGATTGAAGGAGATGCCAACGGAGACGGTTTTCCCGGTATAGGCGGCACGGATGATGATGGTGACGGCCTAATAGACGAAGATTCACAGGGAATAAGCCGGTTTTTAGAGGATGGTATTACCCCTAACCCTAAATGGTGTAACGATATCCCTGCCGATGATGATGAAAACGGTTATGCAGACGATATAAAAGGTTGGGATTTTGCAAATAAAGACAACAATCCCATGGATGGATATGGGCATGGAACCCATTGTTCCGGTACAATTGCGGCAATCGGCAATAATTCAATCGGCATAACCGGCGTAGCCCCATTTGCGAAAGTAATGGCATTAAAAGGCCTATCGGATAATGGAGGCGGAAATATTACTGACC
Organism: Candidatus Omnitrophota bacterium; assembly: GCA_043800065.1. Taxonomy (GTDB): domain Bacteria; phylum Omnitrophota; class Gorgyraeia; order JAHIPI01; family JAHIPI01; genus JAHIPI01. The sequence goes on along the minus strand of JAZDNG010000013.1, from coordinate 565 downwards.
TTGCCGATTGCGTTCATTATGCTACGGATAACGGAGCTGATATATTAAGCAATTCCTGGGGAGGCATATTTTTAAGCCAAACACTAACAGACGCTTTCAACTATGCTTATTCTCTTGGATGTATAAGCATCGCTGCGGCAGGAAATGACAATGATGATGTTGTCAATTTTAGTCCTGCTAACATATCAACAGTTATGGCAGTTGCTTCATCAGACCACGAGGATGAAAAATCCGATTTTTCTAACTACGGCGATTTAATAGCCGTTTCAGCTCCGGGCGGAGACAGCACAATCGGCGACGGAACCAATGTATGTGGGCGCAATATCCTGTCGTTAAGGTCGGATAATAACAGCTACCCGACAGATATGTACGGAGATGGTAAGAGCATTGTAGGCGGTAATTATTATCGTTCGCGCGGCACATCTATGGCCTGCCCCCATGTTGCCGGCCTAGCGGCACTGGTTTTATCTGCAGCTCCCGATTTGTCAAATGAAGACGTAAGGCAGCGCATATGTGATTCGGCAGACGACGTAGAGGCCCTGGGCCCTGATATCTACTGCGGTTA
>JAZDNG010000002.1:0-2484 GCA_043800065.1 Candidatus Omnitrophota bacterium | reverse complement strand
GGTTTTTGGATAGGCGGATATCTGATGAATACCCTGACATTCAGAGCCCCGTCTAATGAAATCCTGGATGAGCTGAAAATACCCTATAAGGAAGTGAAAGAGGGCCTATTTGTCGCTGATGGCCCGAACGCGTGCTCCAAGCTTATTTCAGCAGCGTGCGACGCGGGAGCAAGGATCCTCAATATGACAAAGTTTGACGATGTAGTATTGCGGAATAAAAGGGTAGAAGGCGCAGTCATAAACTGGACGCCTGTCTCGGCGCTTCCAAGGGCGATTACATGTGTCGATCCCATATCTTTAGAATCGAAACTTGTAATAGACGCGACGGGCCATGATGCGTGGGTATGCAAAAGCCTGGAGAAGAGAAAGATAATCGCAATGGAGACGTTTGGGCCGATGGATATCAATACATCGGAAGACGCTGTTGTAGAAAAGACAGGCGAAGTATATCCGGGGCTCCTGGTTTGCGGAATGGCCGTTGCCACAGTCTACGGCTTGCCCCGCATGGGTCCCAGCTTTGGAGCAATGTTATACTCAGGGAGAAAAGCGGCAAAAGAGGCCATGAATATCCTTTCGGGCGAACCGGCCGAAGTACCCGCAAGAATATAGGACGTAAATTATTGTCTCTTTTTGCGATTAATGCTATAATCGACGTATGGCAAAAGCTATAGCTTTATTATCCGGCGGGTTAGACAGCATATTAGCCGCTAAACTTATCCTTGAGCAAGGTATAGAATTAGAAGCGGTGAATTTCCTGACCGTATTCTGTAACTGCACTACCCGCGGAAAAAGCTGTCTTGCCAGCAAATCCGCCGCCGATAATTTGGGGATAAAACTTAAGGTATTCGAAGTCAGCGAAGACTATTTCGAAATAGTCAAGAAGCCGAAATACGGGTACGGAAGCAATATAAATCCCTGCCTGGACTGCCGTATATTCATGTTCAAAAAGGCGCACGCGTATATGAAAGATTCCGGAGCGTCTTTCATAATTACCGGCGAGGTGTTGGGAGAACGGCCGATGTCCCAGCGGCGCGACGCCATGCGGATCATAGAAAGGGATAGCGGGTTAGGGGGGTTGATAGTAAGGCCGCTTTCAGCGAAGCTGTTTGAACCATCCATCCCGGAAAAAGAAGGCGTAGTCGATAGAGAAAAACTGCTGGACATAAGCGGCCGCTCAAGGAAACCGCAGATCCAATTGGCAAAAGACTTCGGCATCAACGATTACCCGTGCCCGGCCGGCGGATGTCTTTTGACTGACCCCGCCTTTGCGGCGAGGATGCGGGACCTAATGAAGGAAAAGGACGATTTTACGGTCAACGACGTCAGGCTGCTTAAGGTAGGCAGGCATTTCCGCCTTAGCCCGGATGCTAAAGTGGCCGTCGGCAGGAACGAGGACGAAAATAACGAATTATCAAGATTGAAAGCCGCAGACGATATATCTTTCTGGCCGATAAGTATAAAAGGGCCGCTTGGGTTGGGCAGGGGGATATTCGATAAGAACCTGATTAATACAGCCGCTTCTATAATCGCAAGATATAGCGACAGATGCCAGGACGATAAGGAAGTCAGTATCGGTTACAAGACGGTTTCTACCTCTGACTCCGATTTTGTCACAGTCCGGCCGGCCGAAGAGGAAATGCTGAGCAGGCTCCGGATATAATACTCGCCAAAAAGGCGCTTCTCGCCATTAAGAAATTTTAAAAAAGGACTTGACAAAAGTGTGTTCATAGTGTATACTCTACTATTGTAATAGAGATAATAGAGATTGAGGTGAAAGATGAAAATAACCTATAAAGGCGACTATTCGCTAAAGGCAATTCTGTATTTGGCAGCTAACTATAGTAAGGATACGGTTACTATCCACGAAATAGCCGAACATATTGATGCCCCTGTCAAGTTTTTGGAGCAGGTGCTATTGGATTTGAAAAGAGGCGGTTTTGTCGCAAGCAAACGTGGAAAGATAGGTGGATATCATTTATCCGGGCCCCCCGCCGAAATAACGGTAGGGGATGTCATACGGTTCGTTGACGCTCCGATAGAGCCGATTTCGTGCGTGAGGGACGGGTATTCCAAGTGCGGAGATGTTTATAAGTGCGCATTGAGAAAAATATGGCAGGATGTCACAAAGGCGACATCAGACATTATAGACAATGTGAATTTTGAGGACCTGACGCAACAGGTCAATTCGGAAAGGCAAGCGCTCACATATTCAATTTAGGAGAGCGGCTGCAGTTGCCCGCCGGAAAGGCGAGTCCGCCTTACCGGCGGAAGTCAAAACATAAGGAGGAGAAAGCAAATGAGTATCTTAGATTCAAAGGAAGATTTAAAAGTGTTAGTCGAAAAGCTGAATTTCAAAGAGAAGGTCGAAAGGTCAAAAGATTTGATCAGGGAAGCTTATAAGAAGTATGGCGATTCTCTCGTCGTGGCAAACTCACTCGGCAAAGATTCTGTGGCTGTGTGGGACCTGGCGAAGAAGGTAAATCC
>JAZDNG010000001.1:0-19012 GCA_043800065.1 Candidatus Omnitrophota bacterium | reverse complement strand
CGGAACTTATCCTTATGTTACTTCCTCAAGCGCCACTGCCGGCGGAGCATGCACTGGCACGGGTGTAAGCCCGATAAATATAGATAAAGTCGTAGGCGTGGCAAAGGCGTATACCACCAGAGTCGGCGAAGGGCCTTTCCCTACGGAATTCGGGCCGGAACTTATGGATAAGATACGCAAAAAAGGAAAGGAATTCGGCGCTACCACCGGCAGGCCCAGAAGATGCGGCTGGTGTGACGCCGTAATATTAAAGCATGCCGTCATGATAAACGGAATTACGGAATTGGCGTTGACCAAGCTCGATGTCCTTGACGATACGGATACCATCAAAGTCTGCGTGGCGTATAAATGCGGCGGTAAGACCCTGAAAAATTTTCCCGGCAACATGGAGACGCTTTCGGCCTGCGAGCCGGTTTATGAAGAATTGCCGGGATGGAATGTCGATATAAGCGCGATTACTAAATATAGGCAGTTACCCGGCAAAGCGCGAAAATATATCGCTTATATCTCTAAGCTTGTGAATAGAAAGATAAGCATGGTTTCCGTCGGTTCGGAACGAAAACAGACATTGATACGGGTTTAAGCATATGTCGGATACACCTCGACACGTAGCCATAATAATGGACGGAAACAGGCGGTGGGCACGTTTGCGCAAATTGCCCCTAACGGCGGGTCACGGCGAAGGCGTAAAAGCGGTCCGTAGAATCCTGAATGCCGCTCCGGATGTGGGGATAAAAATACTCACCCTGTATGCTTTCAGCACGGAGAATTGGAAGCGGCCGAAAGAAGAAATCAGCGCCCTTTTGGGGTTTTTGGAACATTATTTGGATACCGAATATAAAAACCTGATGGATAAGGGCGTAAGGTTTAACGCGATCGGCAAAATAGATAAATTTCCGGCTGCTCTCCGCCGGAAGATAAATAAAGTCAGAGAGCTGACCAGGCACAATTCACGCATCGCTTTGAATCTAGCCCTTAACTATGGCGGCAGAGATGAAATATTGGAAGCAACCCGCCGCATAGCCGCCGACGCCAAAAAACATAAGATAAAGCCGGAAAATATATCCGAAAAGACATTCTCCGGTTATTTATACACGAAAGGCATGCCGGACCCTGAGCTTTTGATAAGAACGGGCGGGGAGATGCGCCTGAGCAATTTTTTATTGTGGCAAACGTCATATTCGGAGATATATATAACCAAAAAATTATGGCCCGACTTTGGAAAGACTGATTTAAGAAAAGCGCTAGATGCCTACAAGAATAGAAAAAGAAGGCTCGGAGAGTGATATGCTGAAACAGAGAATAATCAGTTCTATTTTAGTGATATTGCTTACGATCTTAGTCATTTTTTTCTTTCCTAACTGGGTATTTTGCGCCGTTGCCACATGGTTTATAGGAATGTCCTTATTTGAATTCTACTCCATGGTGGAGAAGAAGAATATAACGGTATATAAATATCTCGGCACATTTTTAGGCATACTTGTGCCTATCTTCACGTATCTCGAATACAACCTTAAGACGGAAGGAGCAGTAGTATTTTCAATAGTGCTATTTTCCGTTTTTATATTTGCGCGCCAATTCGCCAAAAAAGACGGCTCCGACATTTTGGCATCTACGGCTGTAACATTATTTGGCATCCTTTATATAAGCTGGTTCTTCAGTTTTTTGATAAAACTGAAATACCTTCCTTTGGGGAATAACCTGGTAGTATTTCTGCTTCTTTTGACCGAAGGAGGGGACGCGGGCGCGTATTTTATAGGTTCTGCGACGGGTAAGCATCTTCTTATACCGCGTATAAGCCCTAAAAAGAGCGTAGAGGGCGCGATAGGCGGATTCGTAACTACTTTGGTATTAGCGGCGCTGAGTAAGCCATTTTTCCCGAACATCTCCATGCAGCAGCTCTTGATAGCGGGCCTGCTTATAGGCATAATCGCTCCGATAGGCGATCTTACTGAGTCACTTTTCAAAAGAGATTGCGGCGTCAAGGATTCGGGTGAATGCCTGCCGGGGTTAGGCGGCGTTTTGGATATGATAGACAGCCTTCTTTTGGCAGCGCCGCTCTTATATTTTTATATAACTGCGTTTGTACTGTAAAGCTACAGTAGTAGGGGAGGTTTAAACCTCCCCTACTTGGTTCTTAGGCGAAGATATGAAGAAGAAAAAAGTATGTATACTTGGTTCCACAGGTTCGATCGGCCGCAACACCCTAAAGGTTATTTCGGATTTGAGCGATAGATTTGAGGTGTCGGGCCTATCCGCGCACTCAAACATTCCTCTCCTCGCCAGGCAGATAAACGAATTCAAACCGTCCATGGCCGCAATAAGCGATGAATCGCTCGTAAAGGAATTGCGAAAAAGAACAAGGCATCACACAACTATACTCGCCGGAGACGGTGCGCACGAGGAATTGGCGGGGCAGAAGGACGCCGACATAATAATGGTGGCAATCACAGGCAGCGCTTCTATAAGGCCTGCTTATTCCGCGGTGTCGCGCGGCAAGGACGTCGCGCTTGCCTCCAAAGAGGCGCTCGTAAGCGCGGGCCATCTAATAATGCGTGAGGCGAAGAGGCGAAATTCGACCATTATCCCGGTTGACAGCGAGCATAGCGCCGTATTTCAGTGCCTTGCGGGCAATAACGCGGCAATCGTCGATAGGCTTTACATAACATCTTCCGGCGGGCCGTTATGGAATGTGCCCAAAAAGGCGTTCAAAAATTTATCCCAGGAGAAGGTTCTAAGACATCCTAAATGGAAGATGGGAAAAAAAATATCGGTAGATTCGGCGACAATGATGAATAAGGGGCTTGAAGTTATTGAGGCAAAGTGGTTTTTCGGAATGGATATCGGTTCCATAGAAGTGTTGATCCATCCGGAGGCAGTAATTCATTCCATGGTGGAATTCGTGGACGGTGTTTTGCTGGCGCAATTAAGCATAACCGACATGCGCATTCCCATACAATATGCCCTGAGCTATCCCGAAAGATGCGAAAACAGGCTCAAGCGCCTGGATCTGGTAGATATAGGAAGATTATCTTTCTGTAAACCCGATAAAGTAAAATTTCCGGCACTCAGAATCGCTTACGAAGCTGCCAAAGCGGGCGGAAGCGCGCCTTGTGTCCTCAATGCTTCAAATGAAGCCGCTGTCAGGGCATTCCTCGGCGGAAAGATAGATTTTACCGCGATACCGGCTATAATAGAAAAGGTGTTGTCAAAACATAAAAAGATAGAATTCCCGTCTTTGAATGAGATAGACGTAATAGGTGAATGGGCAGAAGAGGAGGTTAAAAGATTTTGTTAATATCAATAATAGGAGTTATAGTCGTTTTCAGCGTTATGATACTGTCACACGAATTTGGCCATTTTTGGATGGCGAAAAAAATGGGAGTAAAAGTAGAGGTCTTTTCTTTTGGTTTCGGACCGAAGATAAAATCATTCAAGAGGGGCGGGACAGAGTATGCGCTTTCTCTCATACCGTTCGGCGGGTATGTGAAAATGGCAGGGGATGAACTTTCGGAAAAACTGAAAGGAAAGAACTGGGAGTTTTATTCAAAGCCGATCTGTAAGAGGTTTAATATCATAGTAGCGGGTTCTTTAGTAAATTATATCCTTGGATTTTTATTGTTCTCTTTTGTATTAATGCTCGGCTCTCCGGTTCCCACTGCGCGCATAGGCGGAGTTTTGGAGGGGTATCCTGCGGAAAAAGCAGGCATAAAATCCGGTGATATAATATTGAGCATAGAAGGCAAGAGCGTGAAATACTGGGAAGACGTTTTGTATGCCATACGCGACAGAAAAGAAGGCGATATAAAGGTTGCTATCGATAGAGACGGCGAAAAACGCATATTCAGCGTGAAAGGACGCTCGGAAGACTCAAAGGATATACTCGGCAAACCGCAAAGAAAGACCATGATAGGTATAGCGCCTTCGGATGAAGTGGTCTTTGTAAAATACGGATTCTTCAAAGCGATAGCGATGGGAGCCGATACCGTGTGGAAAATAACCATCATCACTTATCAGGCGATATGGGGGATGATTATAGGGGCGGTTTCGGTGAAGGCCGTAGCCGGGCCTATAGGGATCTTTGCCATGACGGGCAAAGCGGCGAGCATGGGACTCGTATATCTTTTACACATAAGCGCTCTTATAAGCGTATCTCTTGCAATATTCAATCTCCTGCCTTTTCCTATATTGGACGGCGGGCATATTCTGTTTTTGCTTATAGAAAAGATAAAGGGAAAGCCGGTCAGCGCCAGGGCGCAGGAAATCGCCCAAAATATAGCGTTTGCTCTTTTGATCGCATTCGTATTATTCGTAAGCTGGAACGATATTCTAAATCTGCCCAAGTGGTTCAAATAATATTGGGAAAAGGGGACGTGGGAAAAGGGGACGTTTCCCTTTGATATAACTCTTTATAAATAAAGGAATCACAACAAGCCATTTTCCAAAATTTAATACAGTAAACGATAGAAAAGGTGGAAAATAGAGGTGTGTAACTCATTGCATAGAAAAGTGTTGCAACAAAGTGAAACGTCCCCTTTTTTGCGACGCAAAACGCGAAAAGTAAAAATAGGCGATGTGGAGATAGGCGGGGGTGCGCCTATTTCTATACAGTCCATGACTAAGACGGACACGAAAAATGTCCGCGCGACGCTGGCCGAAATAGGAGATTTGGCAAAGGCCGGATGCGAAATAGTAAGAATAGCTGTGAAAGATATTAGTTCACTAAGGCCGCTTAAGAAAATAATAGACAAATCAAGGCTTCCCGTAGAGGTGGATATACATTTTATTCCGCAATTGGCCCTGGGAGCCATAGATGCGGGAGCGGCTGCCGTTCGCCTGAATCCCGGCAATATAAATAGAGAAGGGGATATAAAAAGGATATTAAAGAGCGCCAAAAGATCCGGCATACCTGTACGCATAGGCGTGAACTCGGGGTCACTTGCCCCGCCAAGCGGGAAATATCCGGCGGGGGTTGCCTTAAAAGGCGGAAGCGTTGTCGATAGTATGGTAAAAAGCGCGCTCGCTTACACAAAAATTTTCGAAAATGTCGGATTTCGTGATATAATGATATCGCTTAAGTCATCCAGCGTTCCTGAGACGATAGAAGCTTACAGAAAGATGAGCGTTCTTTGCGATTATCCTTTTCATTTGGGGATTACAGCAGCCGGCCCTCCCACAAGCGCGACGGTCAAGTCGGCAATAGGCATTGGAACTCTTTTGGAGGAAGGAATAGGCGATACCATAAGGGTCTCGATTACCGGTGATCCTGTTTGCGAAGTAGAAGTGGCCAAAGCCATACTATCTTCTCTGCATTTGAGGCGGTTTGGTCCGGAAATAATTTCTTGTCCTACTTGCGGCCGATGTCAGGTGGATCTGGTTAAGATAGTAGGGAAACTGGAACAGGCGCTATCAGTTATCAGTTATCCCCGCCATAGGCGGGTCCGCCTCGGGCGGAAGCTATCAGCCAAAGGAATTACCGTCGCCGTGATGGGATGCGAGGTGAACGGCCCGGGGGAAGCGGCGCATGCCGATATGGGAATAGCTGCGGGGAAAGCGAGTGGAGTATTGTTTAAGAAAGGCAAAATCATAAAGCGCATAAAAGAGCGCGATTTTATAAAAGAGATAATGAAGGAAATATCGTTATGTTAATGTCAAAGGCCTTTATACAGACCCAGAAAGAGATCCCTCAGGGCGCGGAAATACCAAGCCATATTTTGATGATAAGGGCGGGACTTGTTCGCAAGCTCGCCGCCGGCGCGTATACCTACCTTCCTCTCGGATTACGGGTATTGCAAAAAGTTGAGAAGATAATAAGGGAAGAGATGAATAAATCCGGCGCCCTTGAAGTTCTTCTGCCTTCGATTCAGCCCGCAGAATTGTGGGAGAAGAGCGGAAGGATGCTTACGCTGGGCGAGGACATGGTGTCATTTGTGGACCGCCACGGCAAAAAGACAATACTCGGGCCAACTCATGAAGAGGTTATGACAGATCTTGTAGCCGGTGAACTAAAATCGTATAAACAGCTTCCGCTTACACTTTACCAGATACAAACTAAATTCCGCGACGAGATAAGGCCGCGCTTTGGCGTGATACGCTCGCGCGAATTTATAATGAAAGACGCTTACAGTTTCGATAAAGACGAAAAGGGCCTTGAGGAAAGTTATAAGAAGATGTACGAGGCTTACTGCCGCATATTTGATCGCTCGGGGCTTGATTATATAGCGGTAGAAGCAGACCCCGGCATTATGGGGGGCAATATATCTCATGAGTTTATGGTGCCGTCGCCGAACGGAGAAGACATAATAGCGATTTGTAAAATTTGCGGATACGCAGCAAGCCTGGCAAGTATGGACTGTGTTTCGCAAAAAGCCGAAGCCAGAGCGCAGAAATCAGATTCGAAGGCCTTAAGTGAAGTCGATACGCCGGGCGTGAGCACTATTGATAAAGTCGGCCACTTACTTAAAATATCTCCTAAAGAACTGGTTAAAACTTTAATATACAAAGTAGACGGAAAAACAGCCGCTGTTTTATTGAGGGGTGACCACGAGTTAAACGAAGTGAAACTGAAAAAGGTTTTAGGCTGTGAAATTCTTGAAATGGGCGATCCCGAACTGATTCTGAAGCTTACCGGAGCGCCTGTCGGGTTTACCGGGCCGGTCGGATTGAAAAATGCGGTCGTAATAGCCGATAATGGCATAAAAGGCCTTACTAACTTTGTCGTAGGAGCTAACAAAAAAGACAAGCATATATTGAACGCAAACTTTGACAGGGACTTCACAGTCGGCAAGTGGGGTGACATAAGGATAGCGACCATTGAGGATCCCTGCCCCAAATGCAGTTCGAAGATAAGCATAGAACGCGCGATCGAAGTAGGACATACCTTTAAGTTGGGGACCAAATACAGTAAGCCGCTCGGCGCGAAATTTCTGGGCGAGGACGGCAAAGAGAAGCCCTGCATCATGGGCTGCTACGGGATAGGCGTCAACAGGATCATAGCTACATGCATAGAAAAGAGCAACGATAAAGACGGCATAATCTGGCCGATGTCTTTAGCGCCATACAAAGTGATAATTTTGCCGCTCAATACCGCCCATAAAGAATCTATGAATATAGCGGAAAACCTTTACAATGAATTGTTGGATTTAGATATAGAGGTCTTGCTTGATGACCGGCCGGAATCGGCAGGCGTAAAATTCAAAGACGCCGACCTTATAGGCGTACCCATACAGGTAGTGATAGGAGAAAGGAATCTCACTAGCGGCAAGGTGGAGCTGAAGACGAGGAAAGATAAAAAGATAGAACTGCTTAGCCCGGAAGAGGTTATAAAAAAGATCCAATCGCTTACATAAAAATACGCGCGATTTTTCTTGACAAAACAGGCATATTATAGTATTATTTCTCCAGAACTTTATTTTAAGGAGATAAAGTGGGTTTAATAAGTCGTAGACCCACTTTTTTATTTAAATGAGGCCATAACTTACGGAATATTGCAATAGATTGCGGTGACGTAAGTTATATGGCCGAATTTATCCCGAGTTCCGCCACGGCGGGACGAGGGATCTCATTAGATTGCTTCGCCCGCCTCTGGCGGGCCCGCAATGACAGAGAATAAAATATGCAAAAAGGCGATATGCTAGAAAAGGTAAAACCCATAATACACAACGTCTTGCGCGACAATAAGATAGAGTTAGTAGACATAGCTTATAGAAAGCATGGCAGGAACCACGTATTGAGCATATTGGCAGATACGGATAGCGGCATAACGGTAGACGAATGCGCAAGGATGAACGAAGTTATAGGCGAGCGATTGGACAAAGAAGATATTATTGACGGAAGCTATCTTCTTGAAGTCTCATCGCCCGGCCTGGACAGGCCGCTTAAGACAAAGGCCGATCTTGCAAAGCAAAAAGGCAAAAAGATACGCGTCCACACATATATACCGGTTGAAGACAGAAAAGAGTTCATAGGCATTATGGAAGAATTTAACGGCGAAGATATATTAATAGTGACGGAAAAAGGGGCCAAGCTAAGCATAGCTTTCGATAAGGTGGCATCTGTGCGATTGCATTGCGGTGATTTGATTTAATGAAAAGAGGTAGAGAATGAACGAGGATCTGCTAAATATACTGGATCACATAGAAAGGGAGAAGGGCATAAAGAAGGAACTCCTCTTTACTGCCATTGAATCCGCTTTGGTAAGCGCGGCCAAAAAGATAGTCGGCAAAAATACCGAAGACATAACCGTGACCATAGATAGGGCTACAGGGGAGATAAAAGTAACGAGCGGCGGCAAGGATATTAAATCCGGCGAGTTCGGCAGGATCGCGGCGCAAACTGCCAAACAGGTAATAATACAAAGAATTCGCGAGGCCGAAAGGGACATAATATACGGAGATTTTACGGCGAGGATTTTTTCTCTTTGCACCGGAGCGGTGCACAGGTTTGATAAAGGCAGTTTGATCATCGATCTTGGAAAGACCGAGGCCATATTGTCGCGAAGAGAGATGTGCCCTAAAGATAATTTCAGGCAGGGCGACAGAGTCAGGGCCCTTATCATGGAAGTCAAAAAGAGCACAAAGGGCCCGCAGATAATACTTTCCAGGACGCACCCCATGTTTGTAAGGCGGCTCTTTGAGCTGGAAGTGCCCGAAATAGACGAAAGCATAGTCGAGATAAAATGTATAGTAAGGGAAGCCGGCGACAGGACAAAACTTTCTGTATGTTCAAAGGAAGAAAAGATAGACGCTGTTGGCGCGTGCGTCGGCATGCGGGGCCAGCGTGTTAAGGATATAGTAAGAGAATTGGGCGGAGAAAGGATAGATATCATAAAATGGAGCGACGATGTTAAAGAATACATCAAAGCTGCTCTTAGCCCCGCGGAGATATCAAAAATAGAAATCAACAAAGAAAAATTGCAGGCGAGAGTTATAGTGGAGGATGACCAGCTTTCTTTAGCCATAGGCAAGCACGGTCAAAACGTCCGCCTCGCGTCAAAATTAACGGGTTGGAACATAGATATAAGGAGCAAGAAAGACATAAAGGCGCTTGAGGAAGTTTCTATATTATCAATAGAAGGAATAGGAAAAAAAGCGGCGGACATCCTGGAAGAATCCGGATTTGACACAATTGATAAGATAGCCAGCGCCAAATTGAAAGATCTTGTCAATCTGCCGGGGATAGCCGAAAAGACGGCGAAAAAGATGATAGAATCGGCCAAAGACGTGATCAAGCGCATTCAAGAAGATATTAAGAATAAACAAGCATCTGCACGGCTAGATATCGCAAAAGAAAAGGCCGCAGAAACTGAACGTGCAAAAGAAAAAGGACCTTCTGGGGAGGTCGCCGGAGAGAATACCGGGGAAAGCACAAAAGAGGGTAAAGAATAGACTATGGCCAAAAAGCCGGCAAAAGATAAAGAGAATAAAGATAAAAAAGGAAAGAAGGCCGCCTCGGCCAAGTCCGCGCCCGCGCCGAAAAAAGAGACTGCTTCTCCCAAGGTAAAAAAACCGAAGAAGATAATTCTAAAAAAGTCCGTCAAAGAAGAAAAAAAAGCCCCGTCAAAAGTAATACCGCCTTCTCATGCAAAAACAGAAGCCTCGACGCCCAAAATAACGCCTCCGAAAAAACCGGTAGAAAAACCCGACATATTCCCCGAAATAAAAGAACATACGGAAAAGGCAACTCCGCAGGTGCTTCAGCCCGAGGCATCCAAAGAAGAATTTGCAGAAAGCGATGCGCCCCCGAGGAAGAAGATATCCGTAGATATTCCTATAGCGGTCAAGGATTTTGCCGTTAAATTGGACGTTAGGCCTAATGAGTTGATGAAGACGATGATAGAAAAAGGCATATTCGTCACAATAAATCAGGGGCTTGGGGCTGATGTAGTTAAAAATATAGCGGCTTTTTACGGCGTTGAGATAACTGAGGCCCCCACTCTCGAACAAAAGGTCCTTAAAGAAGAGGAAAAGGAAGATAAGAAAAATCTAGTGCTGAGGCCTCCGGTCGTTACTTTTATGGGGCACGTCGACCATGGCAAGACATCACTTTTGGACACTATAAGAAAGACCAAGGTCGCCTCGCGGGAGTACGGCGGCATAACTCAGCATATCGGAGCTTATCAGGTTATGTTCAAAAAAGGCGCCGTAACATTTTTAGATACACCGGGCCATGAGGCGTTTACAGAGATGAGGGCAAGGGGCGCGAACGCTACCGACGTAGTTGTCCTTGTAGTAGCAGCGGATGACGGCGTAAAACCGCAGACCATAGAAGCAGCTGACCACGCAAAGGCAGCGGGAGTGCCGATAGTAGTAGCGCTGAATAAGTGCGACCTGCCCCATGTAAATATTGAGAAAGTAAAGACGCAGTTGGCTCAGATCAACCTTGCCCCGGAAGATTGGGGCGGCAAGACGATAAGCGTTCAAGTTTCGGCAAAAACGGGTAAAGGCATAGATGAACTTCTCGAGATGCTGCTCCTTGAGGCAGAATTGCTGGAATTGAAGGCCAATCCCAATACGCTTGCCAAAGGCGTAGTGGTGGAAAGCGAACTTTCCCGCGGCAAGGGTGTGGTTGCGACAGTTTTGGTTAAGGGCGGTACGCTGCGCACCGGCGATGTTGTAGTGGCGGGTTCTCATTGCGGGCGCGTAAAGGCAATGATGAACGACAGGGGCGAACGTGTTACGGAAGCGCCGCCTTCCATGCCGGTAGAGATAATGGGGTTATCCGGCGTTCCGCGCGCAGGAGAGAGATTTTTTGTTGTCCTGGATGAGAGAAAGGCGCGCGATTACTGCCTGCAAAAAGAGGCAGCCGATACGGAGAAGAAGCTGAGCAGTTCGCAGCGCATCAGCCTTGAGGGGTTATATCAAGATATAACGGCGGGCAAGATAAAAGAACTGAACATCGTATTAAAAGGCGATGTATCCGGCTCTATAGAGGCGCTTGAGAAATCGCTTCTTGAGCTTAGCACTAAGGACATCAATATAAACATAATACATACTGCGGTAGGAGATGTAAATGATTCGGATGTGGTATTGGCACTTGCTTCCAAGGCTATTGTCATAGGATTTCACGTAAGGGTTGAACCGAAGGCTCAGATAACAGCAGAAAGAGAGGGCGTGGAGGTAAAATTATACAACATTATTTATGAAACCATAGCCGATATAAAAGCCGCTATGGAAGGTATGCTTGAGCCGATCTATAAAGAGGTATTTCTGGGTAGGGCGCAAATACGCCAAGTGTTCGTGGGATCAAAAGTCGGCACAATAGCCGGTTCGTATGTGGTAAAAGGAAAGATTGTGCGGAGCGCCATTGCAAAATTAGTAAGGAACGGAAAAATAGTTTATGAAGGCAAGATAAACTCTCTGAAGAGGTTTAAAGACGATGCCAGGGAAGTCGCCGAAGGTTTTGAATGCGGCATAGCGTTGTTTAACCATAATGATATAAAAGAAGGCGATACGATAGAAGCTTACGAAATGCAGAAATTCGCCCGACGGTTGGGAGGCAAATAGCATGAAGAAGCGCATCTTAAGCGGCATGCGGCCGACAGGGCCTTTACACATAGGGCATCTTGCCGGCGCGCTCGCAAATTGGGTGCGGCTCCAGGAAGAGTATGAGTGTTATTTTATGATAGCCGATTGGCATGCCCTTATGAGCGAGTATGAAGATCCTAAAAAGATCGACGAGTATACAAAAGAGATGATGCTCGACTGGCTCAGCTGCGGCCTCGATATGGATAAAAGCGTCTTATTTATCCAGTCGCATGTGCCGGAACACCTTGAATTATACATGGTTTTTTCGCTTCTTGTGCCGCTCGGATGGCTCGAGAGAAACCCCACTTACAAGGAACAGCTCCGCGAAATAAAAGGAAGAGATCTTACGACCTATGCCTTTTTGGGCTATCCCGTTTTACAGGGCGCGGATATAGCGCTATATAAGGCAAATGCCGTGCCCGTAGGCGCGGACCAGCTCCCGCACCTTGAGCTGACGCGGGAGACCATCAGGCGCTTCCATAGTTTATACGGAGAAAACGTATTTCCGGAACCGGAGGCGCTTTTAACCGATACACCGAAGCTTCTGGGCATAGATAACCGCAAAATGTCTAAAAGTTATGACAATTTCATAGCCATAAGCGAAGACCCTGATAATATTAAAAAGAAGGTAGACAGGATGATAACAGATCCTGAAAGGATAAAGCTCTCCGACAAGGGCCATCCTCATATATGCACGGTTTTTTCTTATTACAAGGTATTTGCCTCCGGAGATAAGATCAAAGAAATAGAAGAGTGCTGCAAAAATGCCCATAAAGGGTGCACAGAATGTAAGAAGGCGATGGCCGAGCTTTTGATAGAACACTTAAGCCCGATGAGAGAAAAGCGCAGGTGGCTAAAAGATAAATTTGATGAGAGAGTGCTTTCACCATGGCGCAAATCTTCCGAAAAGGCGCGCGATGAGGCCCGAAAGACGATGAAAGATATAAGGAAAATACTGCATATATATGAAGTATAAAGTAAAGCTTGAAATATTTGAAGGGCCGCTGGACCTTCTGCTCTATCTTATAAAAAAAGACGAAGTCGATATATACGATATTCCTATAGCCAAGGTTACCGACCAGTATCTTGAATACCTTGAGATGATGAAGATGCTGGATCTGGATATAGCAGGCGAATTTATAGTAATGGCCGCCACGCTCATGCAGATAAAATCGAGGATGCTCCTTCCTCCGGAAGAAGTGCCGCAGGATGAGATAGAAGAGGAAGATCCGCGTTCAGAGCTGGTGAGGAAACTGCTTGAATATAAAAAGTTCAAAGAAGTATCGGATAAACTGGCAGAAATAGAGACTACGACCAGCCAGCAGTATACTAGGAAAGCTGAAGAGAGGCCGCTTCCGGAAATAGAGGACGAAAACGCATTTTTTGAGACAAGCATATTTGATCTTTTGAGCGCCTTCTCGAAAATTTTAAAGGACATTCCGAAGGATACGTTTCACAAGGTCATTAAGGATAAATTCACCGTAGCGGATAAGATCCACGATATCGTCCATATACTTGTCGATCAACCCAGGATCTACTTCGGCGATCTTTTCAAAAAAGCAGGGAGCAAGTTTGAAATAGTTGTGACTTTTCTTGCGGTGCTGGAGCTTATAAGGCTCAAAGAGATACTTATTGTCCAGGAAGAGCCTTTCGGGGAAATAGAGATAATACGCAACCCGAACTCTGTCAAAACGGCCGCTCAAAGCGAGACATAAACATGGAACAAAATGAATTAAAGAAATTACTGGAGGCATTTTTATTCGTCAGCTCTTCGCCGGTCCAAGCTGCTCGGATCAAGACGCTTTTCGGCGTGGACGAAAAAGCGGTAGAAACTGCTTTTGAAGAATTAAAGATAAAATACGCGAGCGACGATACGGCGTTACGGGTCATAAAAGTGGCCGAGGGGTACCGCTTAAGCACGTCGCCGGAAGTAGCGCCTTACGTAAGGAAATTTTTCAAAGACCAAAGGCCCAGGCTTTCCAGGGCATCACTGGAGACCCTTTCCGTTATTGCGTATAAACAGCCCGTTACAAGAAGCGATGTAGAATCTATAAGAGGCGTAAATGTCGAGGGGCCGCTAGGGACGCTTTTGGAGCGCGGCCTTACAAGGATAGCGGGCAGAAAGGATGCGCCGGGCAGGCCCATACTTTACGGCACAACTCGGCTTTTTCTTGAACATTTTGGTTTAAATACACTGAGAGATTTGCCTTTATTAAATGAATTTAAGGAAGAAGATCTAACGGAAGAAGAAAAGGCAAAAGCGGGGGGATTAAGGGAGGCAAATAATGAACCTAGCCAGACTTCGTAAAAAAATTGACAAACTGGATGAGCGCATTCTGAATTTGCTTAATGGAAGAGCAAAATTGAGTCTCGCGATAGGCAAAGTAAAGTCCAGGCAAAAGGCGAGCGTATATTCGCCGGATAGGGAAAGAGAAGTATACCACAGCATGACATCTAATAATAAGGGCCCTTTGACCAATAAGGCCTTAAAAGCGATCTATAGGGAAATAATGTCCGGTTCGCTAAGCCTTGAGAAGCCTTTAAAGATAACGTACTTAGGGCCGCAATTCACCTTTACGCATAGGGCAGCGCTAAAAAAGTTTGGTTCCAGCGTCGAATATGTAGCGTGCAACAATATAACCGACATATTCGTGGAAGTAGAGCGAAATAGGGCCGATTACGGCGTAGTACCTATAGAAAACTCGATAGAAGGCGCTGTAAACCATACCCTGGACATGCTGGCAGATTCGTCCCTTAAGATATGTTCCGAGGTATATCTAGGCATATCTCATAATCTTCTTAGCAGAGAAACGGATTTAAAGAGGATAAAACGGATATATTCCATCCCGCAGGTATACGGGCAATGCAGACTATGGCTCGAAAGCAATATGCCTCAAGTCGAACTTAAAGAAGTTTCGAGCACAGCGAAAGGGGCAGAAATCGCTTCAAAAGAGAACGGGGCCGCCGCGATAGGAAGTATCATGGCCGCGAGAGAATACGGATTAAATGTGCTCGCAAAGTCCATAGAAGACGTTTCCCATAACACCACCCGTTTTTTGGTAGTAGGCAGGGCCATGCCGCGAGCGACCAGAGATGACAAGACATCGCTTATGATATCAGTGAAAGATAAAGTGGGTGCGCTGCACGACATGCTTACACCTTTCAAAAAGAACAGGATCAATCTTACGAAAATAGAATCCAGGCCATCCAAGAAAAGGCCGTGGGAATATTATTTCTTTGTTGACCTGGAAGGGCACCACGAGGACCCGAAAGCGAAAAAGGCCATTCAGGATTTAAAAAAAGAATGCACGTATGTAAAAATACTCGGTTCTTATCCGAAGGCGGGTTAACGTATTGCGTCGTGCGTATTGAGTATTGCGTTTTTCACGATACGCTATACGCGATACGCAATACAAATACGGGAAATTAACATGATAAAAGATTTGGTGAGAAAGGCAATACTGGACCTGAAGTCGTATGAGCCCGGCAAGCCCATAAGCGAGGTTAAGCGCGAACTGAGAAAAAAATACAGCCTTCTGAAGCTCCTCCCCTTGAGAAAGATCGCCAAACTCGTTTCTAACGAAAATCCGATAGGCCCCTCGAAGAAGGCGGTAGAGGCGATGTGTAAGGCCGCGGCCGGGGTCAACAGGTATCCGGACCCCTTCTGCCACGATATAATAAAGGCATTGAGCGAGGAGCTTAATGTGCTGCCCGAGAACCTTATTCTAGGCAACGGTTCAGACGAGATCATAGAATTTATTTTATTGTCTTTTGTTAATGCGGGCGACGAGGTCGTAATAAACCACCCCGCGTTTATGCTTTATGAGATTGCGACAAAAGTAGTCGGCGGTAAACCCGTAATTATACCGCTTAAGGATTATAAACCCGATTTAAATGCTATGACAGCAGCTATTACTCCGAAGACCAAGCTAGTATTTATAGACAATCCGAACAATCCGACAGGAAGGTCTGTGGGGGAGATGGAAGTAGAGGCATTTTTAGAAAAGCTGCCAGCAAATGTCATAGCGGTATTCGACGAGGCTTACTATGACTTTGTGGAAAGAGAGGACTTTCCTGACACCATAAGATATATAGGAAGAAAGAACGTCATCATACTGAGGACTTTCTCAAAGGCGCATGGCCTGGCCGGGTTAAGGATCGGTTACGGAATAGCGGGAGAAGAGCTGATAAAGTATATGAAGCGCACGCAGATGCCTTTCAACATCAATAGCCTGGCGCAAGCCGCGGCAATAGCAAGCCTTAAGGATAAAGAACATATTGAGACGTGCAAGCTCGTTATAGCCGAATGCAAACAGTATCTTTACAAAGAATTGGACGCCATAGGACTTAAATATGTAAAAAGCGACACCAATTTTATCCTCATAGATCTGGGAGAAGGAAAAAGCGGCAAGGACATGTTCAGAAAGCTCGTAGGCGAGGGTGTTATTGTGAGGGATATGGATTTTTACCAGATGTATAGCTTTATACGAGTTACCGTCGGCACAATGCCGGAAAATAAAAAATTTATCAAAGGCCTTAAAAAGATATTAAGCGGCAAATGGAACGGCATTGAAGTAGATTTATTTTAACATAGGAGTTAAAGATGATAATCGTACTTAGACCGAATGCCACAGAAAAAGAGATAAACCATATTATAGAGAAGGTAAAGAAGCTCGGCCTTAAACCTATGGTTTCAAAAGGCGTTGAACGCACTATTATAGGTGTGATAGGCGAAGAGGACATAATAAGGATACAGCCTTTAGAGGTATATCCCGGCGTTGAAAAGGTTGTGCCTATATTGAAGCCCTACAAGCTTGTTTCAAGGGATTTCAAGGGAGAAGACACCATAGTGGATGTCGGTGGTATAAAAGTAGGCGGTGAAAAGATAGTCGTTATGGCCGGGCCGTGTTCCGTGGAGAACGAGGCACTTCTTGTAAAAATAGCAAAGGATGTGAAAAGTGCCGGAGCCGTTATTTTACGCGGAGGCGCTTTTAAACCGCGCACCTCGCCTTATTCGTTCCAGGGGCTCGGCGAAGAGGGGTTGAAATTTTTAAAAGAGGCCAGAAAGATAACGGGGCTTCCTATCGTAACTGAGGTCATGGATGTGAGGGATATGCCCCTGGTTGAGAAATATGCGGACCTTATCCAGATAGGCGCGCGCAACATGCAGAATTTTAATCTTCTAAAAGAAGTAGGACAGTCAAAGAAGCCGGTTCTCTTGAAGAGAGGTATGTCAGCCACCATTAAAGAACTTCTTATGTCGGCCGAGTATATATTGTCGGAAGGCAATTTTAATGTTATTTTATGTGAACGCGGCATAAGGACGTTTGAAGATCATACGCGGTTCACATTGGATATAAGCGCCGTGCCTGTTATAAAACAGCTCAGTCATCTTCCTGTTTTAGTCGATCCGAGCCATGCTACGGGGAAATGGGGCTTGATCTCTCCTTGCTCAAAAGCCGCAATAGCTGCCGGTGCGGACGGGCTTATCATAGAGGTGCATCCCAATCCGGAAGAGGCATTGTCGGACGGCGCGCAGTCGCTTTTACCGGGAAAATTTACGGATATGATGAAAGAGCTCGCAAAAATCGCAAAGGCAGTGGGTAGAGAATTATGAAGTTTAAACAAATAACAATAATAGGAGTCGGGCTGATAGGCGGTTCAATCGGCTTAGCCGCTAAGAAGCATAAATTAGCGGGGCGAATCATAGGCGTAACGGCGCACAAAAATAGCCTTAGAAGGGCGCTTCGGCGTAAAGCTGTAGATGGCGGGACGCTTGATTTGAAAAGTTCGGTTATAGATTCCGATATGGTGATATTGGCTACACCCGTGGATAAAGTGATCAGTGCCCTAAAAAAAGTGCTGCCTAATTTAAAGAAAGATTGCATTGTTATAGATGTAGCCAGCGTCAAGGGCCGCATTGTGAAAGATGCCGAAAAAATTGTCAGCCGAAAAGCGCGTTTTGTCGGGACGCATCCTATGGCAGGTTCGGAACAGCGAGGAGTGAGTAAGGCGACGAGCAGGCTCTTCAGCGGCACCCCGTGCATTATAACGAAAACAGGAAAAACCGACAGGGCGGCGTTAAGGGCGGTTAAGAGTTTTTGGAAAAAATTAGGTTCTAAAACATATGAGCTATCTCCCGAAGAGCACGACAGAAGAGTGAGCAATATAAGCCATCTGCCGCATGCAGTTGCGGCGGCCCTTTCTTTAGCGGCCGATGAATCGTCTCTTAAGTTTGCCTCAACAGGTTTTGGGGGCACTACTCGTATTGCATCCGGAGACCCTGATCTTTGGTCTGCGATTTTGACAGATAACAGCAAAAGCGCCAGCGCCGATATAAAAAAGTACTTCGGGCAATTGGAAATCATAGCGAGACTAATCAAAGCAAGAGATATACCTAAATTAAAAATAGTCCTATCGAAAGCCAAGAAAAAACGCGATAAATTTGTGTATGGAAAGTAAATTGATAGTAGCGATTGACGGGCCGGCCGGAAGCGGTAAAAGCACCGTTTCCAAGGAAGTCGCAAAAAGATTAGGCCTCATTTATGTAGACACAGGCGCCATGTACCGCGCGCTTACTCTTAAGGCTGTCAGGAATAAAATAGACCCGAACAATCCCGAAGCCCTTATAGATCTGGCGAAGAAGACGGATATACGCCTTGTGGCAGGCGGGGATTCCGGATTATGCGTTAAGCTTGACGGTGAGGATGTCTCAGAAGAGATACGCACACCGTTTGTTACAAATAATGTCAAATATATTGCCGGCATAAAAGGTGTGCGTGAAGAGATGGTAAATCTGCAGCGGAAAGCAGCCATGGGTAAAGGCGCTGTTTTGGAAGGAAGGGACATAGGAACGATAGTATTTCCGGACGCTGATATAAAGATCTACCTTGATGCCAGTATAGACGAAAGAGTTAAGAGGCGGTATAAAGAACTTACAACCAAAGATCCCGGCATAACGATCGCGGAAGTAAAACAGGACGTGGCAGCGAGGGACAAGTCAGACGAGAATAGGGCCGTGGGGCCGCTCAAAAAAGCGGATGACGCCATTTTAATCGATACTACGAAGATGACCATAGAAGAAGTGGCGGAAAGTATATTGAAAAGAGTCAAGGCAATTAAAAAATGATTAACAGTATAACATGTTTTTTTCTCAGAATGCTTCTCAGAATACTTTGCGGCGTTAAGCACTACGGTATGGAAAATCTGCCGAAAAAAGGCTCCTATATGGTAACGTGCAATCATGTGAGCCATCTTGACGCTATTGCCGCGGGCGCGTTTATTAAAGGCAGTATGAATTATATGGGGAAGAAAGAATTGTTTGAAGGCAGATTATGGGGCTGGTATATGCCCAAGTTAAATCTCATAAACATTGACAGGGATGCTCCGGCCAGGGGGATGCGCGAGGTCATAGCCCGTATAAAAAAGGGCCAACCTATATTTATTTTCCCCGAAGGCACACGTGGAGACGGGAGTTCGTTTCTGGA
>JAZDNG010000037.1:0-17232 GCA_043800065.1 Candidatus Omnitrophota bacterium | reverse complement strand
CCTTAATTGAAAATAAATTGATTATTCAGGAGGCAAGGCGCCAAGAATTAAAAGCTGATGATTATATAGTCCAAAGAGAACTAGAGGATATAAAATCCAAATTCCAATCCCAGAAAGAATTTGAGGAAGGTTTAACAACTCAAGGATTGACCACTGTCTCTTATCTCATATATGAGATATTAAAAGAGGCGAAACGCCTGCCGTCTCTTTTGGGGACGGTCGGCTATAAAATAAGCAAAAAGACGGAAAGCTCATTCAATACTACTCCGGGGCCGATGTTGCTGCATTCACTGTTTGACAGAATGAGGAAATCGGGAAGCGATTATGCGGTGATGGAGGTTTCAAGCCACGCGCTTAAGCAGGACCGCGTATTTGGCGTAAATTTTAAGACGGCAGTTT
This sequence comes from Candidatus Omnitrophota bacterium, assembly GCA_043800065.1. Lineage (GTDB taxonomy): Bacteria > Omnitrophota > Gorgyraeia > JAHIPI01 > JAHIPI01 > JAHIPI01. Next base: position 16,833 of record JAZDNG010000037.1, on the reverse strand, counting down.
TGACAAATATAACAGGAGACCATCTCGACTACCATAAGACTATGAAAAATTACGCGGCGTCAAAGAGAATATTGTTTGAATCGCTCACAAAAAATGGGACGGCGGTTTTGAATAGAGACGACGGTTATTGCGATTATTTTAAGAAAGCCACAAAGGCGAAGGTAATCGATTACGGCATAAAGAATAAAGCGGATTTCAGGGCAGTGGGGATAGAATCGGATATAAGCGGCTCTTCTTTTGTGATTACCACTCCGAGGGGAAATATCAAGATGAAGACCGCGCTTATCGGACGGCATAATATCTACAATATTCTTGCCGCCGCTTCGGCGTGTTTTTCCGAGGGAGTAAGCCCTGAGATCATTAAAAGAGCCGTCAGACGCTTTCAAGCGCCTCCGGGCAGGTTGGAATCGATTGATATGGGGCAGCCCTTTAGGATATTTGTAGATTATGCGCATACGCACGATGCGCTGGAAAAGGTGCTTTCCGAGCTGAGGCCGCTTTGCAAGGGTAAGCTCGTGGCTGTCTTTGGCTGCGGAGGAGACCGCGACAGGACAAAACGGCCCAAGATGGGGCGGATAGCGAGCAAAATCGCGGACGAAATTATACTTACGAGCGATAATCCGAGAAGCGAGAATCCGGAGGCCATATTGGATGAAATAGAGGCCGGTATTGTAAAGGGTTTTAGCGGATATGAAAGGATTTCCGACAGGTTTAAGGCTATAAGGGAGTCGCTTGCGGTAAGAGGAAAATACGACGTTGTGATTATAGCCGGCAAAGGCCACGAAGATTACCAGATAATAGGCAAAGAGATATTTCCTTTCAGCGACAAGGAAGCGATAGAAGAGATATTGACTAAAAGGCATAGTAAATGTTTACCCCGTTAGACCTCTTCAAGTACGTTATCTAATGGTCGAGACGGTGGCATAATATAGGATATAGGAATGCAAAACAAGAGTGCGGAAAAAGGCGTAAAGCCTGTTGGAGGTCTAACGGGGTTTACGGTAAACGATATCATAAAGGCGACGGGCGGAAGATGCCTTAATCATCCCGCGATTAAAGAGGTTACAGGTGTCTCTACGGACAGCCGGACAGTAAAAAGCGGCGCCATTTTTATAGCCATTCCCGGCGAGCGCTATGACGGCCACGATTTTATCGCCAGAGCGCTCGCGAAGGGGGCGTCCGGAGTAATCATAGCGTCTAAAAAAATAAATTATGCAAAAAAGAGATTTGGTTTCGATTTTAAATCCGCCGATAATCGTGTATTTGTAGCCGTAGATGATACAATAACGGCGCTGGGCGACTTGGCGCGCTTTCATAGAGAAAGATTTGATATTCCCGTCGCGGCAATTACGGGTTCCAATGGCAAAACGAGTGCGAAAGAGATGATATATATAGTGCTAAAGACGAAATGGCGTCCCTTAAAAAATTCCGGAACCGAAAATAATCTCATCGGCGTTCCGCATACTTTGTTCAAGCTGCAAGATACGTACGATAGTCTTGTGGTGGAACTGGGCATGAATAGGAGGGGTGAAATAAAAAGGCTTGCCGAAATAAGCCGCCCTAATGTCGGAGTCATAACCAATATAGGCCCGTCTCATCTGCAATATTTAAGGAATTTAAGCGGCGTATATGCTGCCAAAAAAGAACTCCTGGATTTTTTGAAAAGTGGGGATATCGCCGTTTTAAACGGTGATGACCCCATTCTCCGCTCTTTTGGCAGGGAAACTTTAAAGACCGTACGTTTTGGCATAGAGAATAATTCCGATTTTAGGGCAGAGTCAATAAAACACGAAGGCAGAAATTGGTCATTTAGAGTCAGCGGCACAACTTTTTTAATAAAATCCGCCTCATATCATGATATATATAATGCGCTGGCCGCAATTTCTATAGGAGCGCTGTTTGGCATAAGGCTCGCGAGAATCAGCGAAGCGCTGTGCGGTTATGTTTCGCTTGATAAGAGAATGGTAAGGAGTATAATTGAAGGTATAGAGTTTATAGATGATACATATAATTCTAATCCTCTCTCAATGAGTAGCGCGATTGCCACGTTGTCAAGTTACAATTCCAAAGGCAGTAAGGTACTTGTGAGCGGCGATATGCTGGAATTAGGCAGAAAATCCGCCTGTTATCACGGCGAAATGGGGAGACTGGTAGCCGATTCGGGCATAGACAAGTTCATAAGCGTTGGAAAATTGGCACGCAATAGTTTCCTCGCAGCTAAGAAAAGCGGTATGCAAAATATATGGTTCTGCCGGACAAAAAAAGAGGCCGCATCTGTTCTAAAAAAAATATTGAAACCGGATGATGTCGTACTCGTAAAAGGTTCGCGCACGATGCGCATGGAGGAAGTCATAAAGTGCTTTACCATCTCTTATATCCCCTAAGTGATTTTTGGTTCGGGTTTAATGTCTTCAGGTACATAACATTCCGGACCGCTTTCGCGGCTGTTACCTCGTTTTTACTATGTGTATTTCTTGGGCCTTGGGTTATACGACTTCTCTCACTGCACAAAGTGGGGGAAAAGACATCGAGACGCGATGCGCCTACTCTGGATAAATTCCACGGCCAAAAGACGGGCACGCCCACCATGGGCGGTATTTTAATAGTGGTTAGTATTCTTTTATCGACTCTTCTGTGGGCGCGCCTGGATAATTCTTATGTATGGCTGGCACTTGCTTCGACCCTATGGCTTGCTGTAATCGGGTTTATCGATGATTATATAAAGCTTGTCCGCGAGGATGTGAGGGGGCTCAGGTCGATCACAAAATTTACAGGCCAAATAATAGTCGGTTTCATAGTCGCATTTTTTTTGTATATACCGGTGGAAGGAAACAGTATTTTGTATTTTCCTTTTCTGAAAAAACTTGTCATAGACCTGGGAATATTTTATATACCGTTCGTGATCATTGTCATAGTGGGCGCAAGCAATGCCGTGAATCTTACCGACGGCCTTGATGGCCTTGCGATAGGGTGCATTGCCATGATAGCGGGTACTTACAGCGCCCTGAGCTACATTACGGGGAATTTAAATTTGAGCGGCTATCTGGGGGTACCGTTCATACCTCAGGCGGCGGAGATCTCGGTCTTTTGCGCCGCAATCGTCGGCTCAGGACTCGGTTTTCTTTGGTTCAATTCCCATCCCGCGTCAGTCTTTATGGGGGACACGGGCTCTCTTGCCCTCGGCGGGGCGATAGGCGTCGTAGCGGTACTCATTAAAAAAGAGATACTGCTGGCGCTTGTAGGCGGCGTATTTGTCGTGGAAGCTTTATCGGTAATTTTACAAGTCGCTTCGTTTAAACTGAGGAAGAAGAGAATATTTTTAATGGCGCCGCTTCATCACCATTTCCAGTTAAAGGGATGGGCAGAGTCCAAGATAACGATACGCTTTTGGATAGTATCAGCAATCCTCTCGCTTCTTACGCTCGCGTCGCTTAAATTGATGTAGGGAAGGAAAAATGGTTTTTAAAAATAAACGCGTAACCATAATAGGCCTTGCGGATAGCGGGTTTAGCGCCGCGAAACTTTTGAAGGCGCTTAAGGCAAAAGTGCGCATCAGCGAATCAAAGGATATGTTCGAGGTGAGGGAAAGGTTAAGCCTTCTCGGCGGTATTGAATATGAAGTGGGCAGCCATACAAGGCAATTCATTACGAATACCGATATAATGGTGATATCGCCGGGAGTACCGCTAAATGCCGAGTGCGTAAGATGGGCGAGTGAGAATAAGATACCCGTAATCGGCGAGCTTGAGCTGGGCAGCCTTTTCTGCCGCGCTCCCATAATTGCCGTGACCGGGACAAACGGAAAAAGCACTACATCAACGCTTATTTACGAAATACTTAGAGCGAATAACATAAAATCGCATCTTTTGGGCAATATCGGAACGCCGATATGCGAAGAAGCGTTAAAGGTAAAAGGGGATTCTGTAGTCTCTGTGGAGGCCAGCTCTTTTCAGCTCGAGGCGATAAAAAAATTCAGGCCGAAGGTAGCGGTCTATCTGAATCTGACCGAAGATCATCTTGACAGATACCGCGATATGGCCGAGTACCGAAAAGCTAAGTCCAGGTTATTTGAAAATCAAAAGAGTACCGATTACGCCGTATTAAATTATGATGATTCTGTAGTCAGGGGGCTGGGGAAGAAGATAAATTCAAAAGTATTTTATTTTAGTATGAAAGAAAAGGTAAAGGGCATCTATCTGGACGGTGAAAAAGTGATGCTTAATTTAGTCAAGACCCCGGAGGAGGTTTGCAGAAGAAGCGATATTACTCTCGCCGGCGAGCATAACGTTGAAAATGCGCTCGCATCCATATTGGCCGTAAAGCTTATAAAAAAAGACGCAAAGATGCTGCCCGTTTTGACGGATTTCGCAGGGCTCAGGCACAGGTTTGAATTAGTCGCCGAATCCGGCGGCGTAAAATATATAGACGATTCTAAAAGTACAACCGTCAATAGTACGATAAAAGCGCTTAATTCGCTTTCCGGCGGTGTTATACTTATAGCCGGCGGCCGGGATAAAGGCAGTGATTATTCGCCCGTTAGAAAGTGTGCGGATAAGTTGAAATGCGTCATACTTATAGGAGAGGCGCGAAACAAGATAAGAAAAGACCTGGAGGGCTTATTAATGCCGATTAGAGAGGCAAGGGCAATGAAAGACGCGGTCTCTTTAGCGAGGCAGATGTCCATAGAAGGAGATACCGTTCTTCTATCGCCCATGTGTTCAAGTTTTGATATGTTCAGAGATTATAAAGAGAGAGGAGAGGCGTTTAGCTCCGCAGTTTTGAATGCGCTCTACAAAATTCCGGAACCGGCGCCTCTGTCATCACGATAATGAGAGATGACTTGCGGGATATACGAATAGCGATTTTGGTAGTTACGACGGCGCTTGTAGCATTCGGCGTAGTCATGATATATAGTTCAAGCGCCGTTTATGCCTATGAAAATTTTCACGACAACTTCTATTTTCTTAAGCGGCATCTTCTCTCGCTTATTCTGGGGCTTGTACTAGCCGTATATTTTATGCATATAGACCTTCATGCACTTAGAAGGTATTCACGGCCGCTTTTGCTTTTCGCGTTTTTACTTTTGGCCTTGGTCCTTGTGCCGGGCATAGGCACTTCAATAGGCGGGGCCAGGCGCTGGTTCAGGCTGGGCGGCATGAATTTTCAGCCTGTTGAGCTTGTAAAACCGATTTTTTTGCTGTATCTGGCGGACTTTTTGGACAGGAAATCCGTAAAAGGTTACTCTCTTTTTGGCGTTTTTGTTCCGGCAATGCTCATAATAGGCGCTTTGAGCGGCCTTGTATTGCTTCAGCCCGACCTCGGAAGCTCTTTTGAGTTGGCGGCGTTGGGCGTACTTTTACTGTTTGTATATGGAGCCGATATATGGCATATATTAATTATTTTCGCGGCCGGCATACCGGCATTCTACTATCTTGTCCGTTCGGTTCCTTATAGGGCGTCACGGATACTCGCTTTTATCAATCCGTGGAAAGACCCAAAGGGTACGGGGTTTCAGATAATACAATCTTTTGTCGCTCTTGGCTCGGGGGGGCTTTTGGGCGTAGGGCTGGGAAATTCAACGCAGAAATTATTTTATCTTCCCGAGTCTCATACAGATTTTATATTTTCGATAATAGGGGAAGAGCTGGGGCTTTTAGGGGCCTCGCTTATCGTTATCCTGTTTGCAGTATTCGTATGGCAGGGGATGACTCTGGCATTCCGTAAGGATTCCGAATTTTCGAGGCTATTGGCTATGGGTATCTCTTCGACAATAGGCCTGGAAGCGGTAATCAACATAGGTGTGTCTACGGGTGTTTTGCCGACAAAAGGATTACCGCTGCCTTTTATGAGTTATGGGGGGACTTCCCTCGTAGTGCATTTGATTTTGGTTGCAATGCTTCTCAATATAGGACGGGAAAATGTCAGATAAGCGCGAAAAGAAGCGAAAAAGGATAATAATAGCATGCGGCGGTACCGCAGGCCATATATTTCCGGGGATTACTCTGGCAGAAGAGCTCCTGAAGCGTCATAGGGATAATTTGAGTATATCTTTTATAACTTCGGAAAACCTTCTGGCTAAACGCCTCCTTGAAGAAAGCGGGTACGATTTTTATACGCTGCCCGTAAAGGGCATGGAGAGAAGGTCCTTTGCCGGCAACGTAGATTTTATAAAATCGCTTTTTACCGGAGCCGTGAAATCAGCAGGCATCGTCTTCAGGGAAAAGCCGGATTGTTTTGTAGCTTTCGGCTCGTATGTCTCCGGGCCGCCTTTTGTGGCCGCGTCGCTCCTTAAGGTCCCGACTATAATACACGAGCAGAACATAACGATGGGAAGGGCAAACAGATTGATGCGCAACTTCGCGACAAAAGTCGCCCTGAGTTTTCCGTCGAATGGAAAGCGAAAAAGGAAGAATATGGTGGTTACGGGAAATCCTATAAGACGCTCTGCCGCGAAGATAAGTGCGCGCGAGAAAGCGCTTGATTTTTTGGAGATGGATAAATCTAAGTTTACGATACTCGTAACAGGCGGAAGCCAGGGGTCTGGGAGGATCAACGCGGTTCTATTGGATGTCTTTCGGGGGATGGACGAATTGCTGCGCCGGCGTATTCAGGTGATACACATATCGGGTGACAACGATTACGATATGGTCCGAGACGCGTATGAAAAGATCGGAGGCGTTTCTTACGGAGTGTATTCTTTTTTCAAAGATATGGGTGCGGCATACAGCGCCGCCGACGCGACTATAAGCAGGGCCGGGGCCTCGTCTATATTTGAATTATGCCTGCATAAGATGCCATCCATTCTAATACCATATCCCTTTGCCGGAGGCCATCAGGCGGATAATGCCAAATACCTTACTGATAGAAACGCCGCTATTATGATAGAAGAGAAGAATCTTTCTGCCGAATCGCTTAAGGCGGCTATTCTGCGCCTTTTGGAAGACAGCGCATTAAGGTATCTGATGAAAAGAAAGCTGGCTAACCTTTCCATGCGCGAGGCCGCGGAAAAATTAGCTGATGAAGTTGAAACCCTATTGCAAAAGTAGGGGAGGTTTAAACCTCCCCTACTTCGGTAGAAACGAGCTATTATGTTGAGTACAAAGGAAAAAATACATTTTATAGGGATCGGCGGCATAGGGATGAGCGGCATAGCCCGTATTCTTAATTTTACAGGCCGCGCCGTAAGCGGTTCGGATGTAAGGAATAGCAGCATCATAAAAGAGATGAGGAAAGAAGGCATAAAGTGCTTTATCGGCCACAAAAAAGAGAATATCGCGAACTGCGATATTGCGGTATATTCCAGCGCAATCGATAGCGATAATAGCGAATTGAAGGCCGCCCGGCGCAGGCGCATAAAAATAATGCACCGCGCCGATATGCTGTCCGAGATGCTCGCCCAAAAGAAGGGCATAGCGATCACCGGTTCTCACGGCAAGACCACAACAAGCGCTCTTACGGCACTTCTATTTAAAGATGCCGGATTGGATCCGTCCGCGGCAATAGGCGGCGAGGTTCTGAATTTCGGTTCAAACATACTTTGCGGCATGGGAGATTATTTTGTGGCCGAAGCCGACGAAAGCGACGGATCTTTTCTGAAATTTCGCCCCGACATCGCCGTTTTATTAAATATAGACAAGGAACACATGAACTATTTTAAGGATATAAATAACGCTTTGAATATTTATAAAAAATTTACCGATAACGTGAAAACAGGCGGCGCTGTTTATTATAATAGCGACGACAGATACCTTAAAGACGTGCTGAAGAGTTATCGGGGGAAGAAGGTCACTTTCGGCCTTAAAGGCGATCCAGATATAAAAGCATTCGACATAAAAGAGGAAGCGCTTAGTGTGCGCTTTCGGTGTTCTGTGCGAGGCAAGGAGATGCCGAATGTGCTGACTTTTCCGAAACCCGGCCGCCATAATGTCTTGAATACCCTGGCAGCAATAGCGGTAGCGCACGACGCGGGAATAGATTTTGAGAAGATAAAAGATAGTATAAGGCATTATAAGGGTACAAAGAGAAGGTTTGAGATAAAAGATACCCCCTCGGAGGTAATGGTAGTAGAGGATTACGCGCATCATCCCACAGAGATAAAGGCGGTTCTCAGCTCGTGCAGATCGCTCGAAAAGAATCTTATAGTCGTCTTTCAGCCGCACCGCTACACAAGGACTAAAGAGCTATTTAAAGATTTTCTTAAGTGTTTCGGCGAGGCAGACCGGCTTATATTAACTGACATATATGCCGCGAGCGAAAAACCAATAAGAGGAGTCAGCGCTCGGCGGCTTTGCTCGGAAATGAAAAGACTGGGGAAAAGCAGCGTAGAGTACCTGAAGAAAGAGGCGATAGTGAACAGGATTAAAGGTATTACCAAAAAGAATGATATGATATTGATTTTGGGAGCAGGGGATGTGAATGAGATTGCGTCCGAATTGGAAACTTTTTTCAACAATAAAGGTGTATTGTGATAACAGAATCGCTTATGGATGTAAAAGATTTGGTAAAAGGCAGGGTACTCTATAATGAGCCGATGAAGAGGCATACCTCTTTCAAGGTAGGCGGGCCCGCCGAGATATGGATCGAGCCGGACGACATTGACGACCTGCGAAGCTGCCTCAGCATGGCGAAAGAGCGGAATTTACCCGTATTTATAGTCGGCAGCGGGACCAATCTACTTGTGCGCGACGAAGGCATAAAAGGCCTGGTTATAAGCATGACATCGCCGCGCTCAAAGAAGATATACCATGGCGACTTCAAAGTTGTGGTTTCATCCGCCGTTCGTACCGCAGAATTTCTCCACTTTTTAAGAGAGCATAACCTGAGCGGCCTTGAGTTTTTGGCCGGCGTGCCGGGCACGATAGGCGGAGCGGTGACCATGAATGCGGGCGCGCGCCATTATACGAAGAAAGATACGTGGAATAGCGTCGGGGATTTCGTGGAAGAGGTAAAGGCCTACGATTTCGGGAGTAATAAACAAATCTTTTCAAAAAAAGAACTTAATTTCGGGTACAGGTCATCAAACTTAAAAGACTTGGTGATAACAGAAATTAAATTTCGGCTAAGAAAAGATGATAAAGAGAATATTGCCGGAGAATGTAATAATTATTTGAAAAAGAAACGTACGGCTCAGGACTTGTCTTTGCCAAGCGCCGGCTGCGTCTTCAAAAATCCGAAAGATACCGGTGTCTCCGCGGGAGAATTGATAGACCGGTGCGGCCTCAAAGGCAGACGTTCCGGCGGCGCGCTTATCTCGCCCAAGCACGCGAATCTTATAGTCAATACCGGAAACGCAACGTGCGGCGATATTATTGAGCTGATAAGTATCGCGAAAAGCGCAGTTAAAAAAAAGTTCGGGATCGAGCTCGAACCGGAGATAAAAATTGTATAACCCGAAGGGATTCGGCAAAGTGGCGGTCTTGGCGGGCGGGCCGTCCAGCGAGCGGGCAATATCGATAAGATCCGGACGGGCAGTATACAAAGCCCTGAAGAAGGCCGGCTGCGATGTCGTTTGGGAGGACCTTACGGGCGTCGGGGTGAAGCGCGTTATGAATAAGCTGTCAGCCGATCTTGTATTTTTGGCCTTACACGGCCGTTTTGGCGAGGACGGTACAATACAGAAGGTGCTGGAAAATATGGGGTTTCCGTATACGGGTTCCGGCGTCACGGCATCAAAATTAGCGCTTGATAAAATAGCGTCCAAAAAGATATTTGAAAAGCGCGGGATTCCGGTACCGCCTTATAGAATTCTCGACAGGCGTAACGCGAAAAAGGCAAAGGGCTTTTTATATCCTCTTGTTGTAAAACCGCAGAACGAAGGTTCCAGCATAGGCTTATCCATTGTAAAGAGAAACGAAGAATTAAATGATGCTTTCAAAAGGGCCTTCCGGTACAGCGATAAAATAATAGTAGAGCGCTTTATCGAAGGGCGCGAGATAACCGTGGGCATTCTGGATGAAAAACCGCTCCCCGTCATAGAGATTGTACCCGGCAGAGATTTTTACGATTTTTACGCGAAATATAAAGACAAGAAAACAGAATACATGGTGCCGGCCTCTCTCCCGAGGCATATCTATAAAAGGGCGCAGAAGCTTGGGCTTTTGGCCCATAAAGCATTAAGGTGCCGGGATTTTTCAAGAGTGGATATGATCTTATCCGAGCGCGGCGATATCTTTGTGCTTGAGGTAAATACTATTCCGGGGCTTACGACAAGGAGCCTGCTTCCGAAAGCGGCAGGTTCTGCGGGCATAAGGTTTGATGAGTTGTGTATGAAGCTTTTGGAACTCGCTCTTAAAAATAGAGGCGACAAGGATTGATTTTTTGTAAGGCATGAAATCTAAAAAGGCCTTGAGGGGAAAATTGCTGGGTTTGGCGATCTTTCTTTTGTTGCTCGCCGGATTTCTACGGTACGCGTATCTATTTTATACGACCTCGTCCTATTTTACCGTAAAGAAGATACTGCTTGGGGGAGATAAATCGACATCAAGCGTCGATTATGGCGAAATAGGCAAAATGGCCTACGGTAAGAATATATTCAAACTCGATTTGGGCGAAATCGGCGAATATATGCTCAATAATTACCGCGAGCTGAAGGCCATTCAGATAAGAAGGACATTTCCCGATTCTATCCTTGTTGTCGCGCTTTTGCGCAAACCGGTGGCGCAGCTTCGCGAGGGGCGCTATTATCCCATTGATGAAGAGTGTATAGTTTTATCGGATGTCAAAGATTCGCCGGATAAAGACCTGCCGGTCATAAGCGGTATAGGCGTCAATCTTCGCGAGGCTATGGGTAAGAAGATAGGTTCAAAATCGCTAGGGCAGGCATTAATATTGTTTAAATTTATCAAAGAATCTGGTATATTAAATAATCATATACTGCAAGAAATAAATGCCGGAAATATAAAGAGCATGTCATTTACTCTTGACGACGACATGGAAATACGCATAGGCCATGAAAATTATGCCAAGCGCCTTCTAAGCCTGAAAGAAATATTGGCCGATCCGAAGATATGGCCTTCGGACATAGGTTACATTGACCTCCGGTTCGGTGAGCCGGTTATAGGTCCGAAATGGAAAAGATGAACAAGGAAAATATCGTAACAGCTGTAAATGTGGGCTCTTCGCGCATTACTGTCTGCATAGCTAACATAGAATCCGACGGCAGTATCGCCGTCATAGGCCTGGGAAAAGCCGACGGCAAGTTTATGGGCAATAAGGGCGTGCTCGATATAGATGTCTTGAGCAACGCCATGCGATATGCCTTAAAGGCCGCGGAGCAGGAAGCGGGCTTTGAAGTTGCGCGGGCCTTCATAAGTATGTCGGGGGCGAACATAACAAACGAGAAGTCGAGAGGCATGGTCAGGCTGGGTAAAAGGGGCGAAGAGATTTTCAATAGGCACATAAAAAATGTCATACGGGTTGCCGAGGCGGTGCCGCTTGGGCTGGAAAAAGAGATAATACATTCCATCCCGCAGAGTTTCGTGGTAGACGGCCAGGACGGCATAAAAAATCCCCTGGGCCTGTATGGAGTAAAGATGGAGGTCGACGCGCTTCTTATCGCGGCAAATATGCCGTTTCTGCAGAACATAATAAAATGCCTTAATATAGCGGGCGTTGAACTTGAAGATGCCGTCTTTTCCGGTATTGCGACTGCCGCGTGTGTATTTCCAAGGGAAGAGGATCCGGGATGTATAATCTTACTCGAAGCGGACAATAGTTTTACCTCTCTCTCCGTATTTTTTAACGATGTCCTGCGAGGTATTGATGTATGCGGCGCAAACATCCTTCAGGCTAGCGCTATGGAATCGCTCAGCGAAAGCGCCGGCAAAATATGCGGCCCAAGGCCGGTTTCGAAAATAATAATTACGGGAAGCTCATTTCCATCGGAAGATATTATAGAAAGACTGGAGGCGGCCTTCGGGGTGAGCGCCGAAATGGGGTATCCTCGCACTATAAGAGGAAGCGCCCGCGATATAAACAATCCTGCCTATATAACAGCCATGGGCCTCGCGATTTACGGCGCCGAAAAACGGCTCGCCGGGATGCCGGTCGCCGGTACAAGCGGTGGCATTTTCAACAAAGCAATCAACCGCCTCAAAACCCTCTTCGCCGAGTATTTCTAGCCCACTCAAAAGGAATCCGATGTTTTCTTCGCTCGGGGTCGATTTCTTGTAACAATATTGGCACTCTCCTCGCTCAGGTAAAAATTTTACGCCTTTCGCCTACGGGAAAAAGCGCCCCTCGGCTTTGCTCGGGATGATTTGCATATACGCAAGCAACGGCAAATCTGGGGCGGCATAGTGGCCACCGACCGAAGACGCAATGTCTGAGGGAGTGCCTCGCCTAACTAGGCGAGGCCGCCCTATTTAACCGCTTTTTCCCTGGCTCAAATGAGGCTTCAGCCAAAGGCTGATCCGCCTCCGGCGGAAAATTTTTAATTCGCTCGGAGAGGTACCAATATTATTACAACACCAACCTTAGTACAGACCCACGGGGTCTATATGACATCGGCACGGAACACTCGACTCAAAACTATAGCGGAGGATTTGGTTTTGGCCATTTGAGACGTCAGCAAAACTTAGGAGTGAGGCCGAGGGAAGCCGGAACTGACCGAAGAAATACTACCCCGAAAGCAGCACCCTTAAGGGTGCTGCGTAACCCACGAGGGAATTCCGGAGGGCTCCCCGGCCGAACGACTTTAGTTTTGCCCAAATCCGTAGCGTGTTTTGAGGCGATGTGTGCAGTGCCGATGTCCGAAGAAGGAAGAATAGCGGTACTATGTATGTAATATTACCATAAGATATACGTCGTAATTTCTTGACAATGCACCCCTCTTGTGCTATCCTAACAAGCCATAAAAATGATTAAGGATAATCTTGGCAGCGTCTGTGAAAGAATCAAGCAAGCGGCTTTGCGTTCTGGCCGGAGAGCCGAAGATATCGTATTGGTTTGCGTCGTCAAAGAGGCGGATACGGAAGACGTGCGCGAAGCAGCTGCGAACGGCGTTACCGATATAGGCGAAAATACTGTTCAGGCCACTTTATCAAAATATGAATCGCTCGGCGATGCAGTAAATCTGCGCTGGCACTTCATAGGCCATCTTCAGACAAATAAAGCAAAATCCGCCGTAAAGGTATTTGACCTCATCCATTCTGTAGACAGCGTTTATCTGGCAGAAGAGATACAGAAAGAGGCCCGGAAGATAAATAAGGTGCATAGCATACTGTTGCAGGTCAATGTATCCGGCGAAGAGGCGAAATACGGGATTCGGCCTGAAGCCGTTAAAGATATCCTGTTTGCAATCAGCGGCATGAAAAATATAGCGCTCAAGGGCTTGATGACCATAGCGCCTTATTCCGAAGATGCGGAAAGTTCGAGGCGGTATTTTAAACAGTTAAGGGGTCTCCGCGACGCACTCGCCGGATTCAATTCCGAGAACATTTCTCTCAAGCACCTTTCAATGGGGATGTCCGGCGATTTTGAGGTCGCCATCGAAGAGGGCGCCGATATAGTGCGGATCGGCTCAGCCATTTTTAATAAGGCACCACGGACTTTGTAGCGGGTGCGAAGACCATAGAAGTCGGTAAAGACGGGAGGGGGACACCCTCCGAAGGAGAGTGTCCCCGACGAGGTGAACATGGAAAGAGAAAGAAAGACAGGCATATTGGGTTGCGGTAATATGGGCGAGGCTATCGCCAAAGGCGCGATATTTTCCGGCCTTGTAAATGCGAGGAGCCTTTATTTATATGATATTGACAAAGATAAAGCGAGGCATGTCGGCGAATGTCTGGATGCCAATATCTCAAATTCTTCCGAAGAGCTGTGCAATGAATGCAGCGTCATTGTCCTTGCGGTAAAACCGCAGGATGTGGAAGATGCGTTGAAAGAGGTCAGTCACGCTATAAACCCTTCGAAGCTATTGGTGTCTATAGCAGCCGGTTTTACCGTTAATAGGATAAAGAAATTTATTAACGATAGGGTAGGGGTTATTCGCGTTATGCCTAATATGGCTCTTTCTGTCAACGCAAGCGCCTCCGCCGTATGCCGCAATGATTGCGCTACAGCGGAAGATATGAAATTCGTCAAAACGCTTTTTACGGCTACAGGCGAAGTTGTAGAGGTAGAGGAAAAGTTTATGGACGCGGTTACGGCCATTTCAGGCAGCGGCCCCGCTTACTTTTTCTATCTGACAGAGATACTTGAGCGCTGCGCAATAGAGATGGGCATAGAGAAAGAGAAGGCGAAATTGCTCGCTGCTAAGACTGCACTCGGGAGCGCGCTCTTGCTTGCCGACGGCGATTCACAGGCGGAATCGCTCAGGAAGCGCGTTACCTCAAAAGGCGGGACTACCGAGGCCGCATTTAAATATTTCGCCGAAAAAGGCCTGGAAGATATACTTAAAGGCGGCATAGAAGCGGCGCGAAAACGCGCCAAGGAATTGAGCGAGGGCTGACAATGTTTATACTGGGAAATTTTTTTATAGCGGTTGCAAAGGTTTTGGACATAATAATTCCACTTGCCTACTGGCTTATCGTAATAAGGGCTGTTTTGAGCTGGTTTAGCCCCGATCCCTATAATTTCCTTGTGCAGCTTTTATATAAGACTACGGAGCCGATTTTGGCGCCGTTTAGACGCATAATACCTGCTTACAGTATCGGGCTGGATATATCGCCTATTTTAGCTATTTTGGCTTTGGTATTTTTGCGATATTTTCTTGTGACGACGCTATATCAGCTTGGCCGGCATTTTGGTGGTATGTGAGAATAGGGATAAAGGTAAAGGCGAAATCATCTCGCAGCGAACTTGTAAAAATAGATGACAGCACCTACGCCGCCTTTTTAAAATCGGCTCCGGTAGAAGGCGCGGCCAATGAAGAGCTCATAGAGCTTTTGGCGGATGAGTTCGATATTACTAAGGGTTTAGTAACGATAGTAAAAGGGTTACATTCGAAAAATAAAGTTGTAGAAATTGATAATTAAGATTGTGTAGTGAGGTAAGGGTTATGTAGTGAGTTAGGTAGTGAGTAGTTGGTAGTGGGTCAAATGCACTCACTACTTAACCCCACTACTAAACACACTACCTTACCCTAACCTCACAACCTGACCAAAAAAGGATTTAAAATGGGCAAAATAGGCATAATAGGCGGCAGCGGCTTGTATGACATAGAAGGCATCAAAAATAAGAAGATGAAGAAGCTTTCCACGCCCTTTGGAGAGCCGTCAGATGAGTATATGCTGGGAGAATTAGAGGGAAAGGAAGTCGTCTTTCTGCCGAGGCACAATAGGAGCCATAGCGTGCTTCCCACCGACCTCAATTACCGCGCGAATATATATGGGATGAAGAAACTGGGCGTAGAAAAGATAATATCCATAAGCGCTGTTGGGAGCCTCAGGGAGAACCTGAAACCGCTTGATATGGTAGTGCCCGACCAGTTTGTGGACAGGACCAATCAGGCGCGGCGTTCCACTTTTTTTGGGGACGGAATAGTAGCCCATGTATCGTTCGCGGATCCCGTCTGCCGCAATCTATGCGATGTCGCGTATAACGCAGGTATCGAATGCGGCGCCACTGTACATAAGGGCGGCACTTATATCAATATGGAAGGCCCGCCGTTTTCTACCCGGGCAGAATCGATTCTCTATAGAAGTTGGGGCATGGATATAATAGGTATGACGAATATGGCCGAGGCCAAACTTGCGAGAGAAGCGGAGATATGTTTCGCGACGCTTGCCATGGTAACGGATTATGATTGCTGGTACGTCAAGGGCCACGAAGACGTGAGCATGGACATGGTAATAAATAATATGAAGAAGAACGTTGAGATGGCAAAGGCTGTCATAAAAAAGATAGTGAGCGATATGCCGGAGGCCCGGGAGTGCGAATGCGGATCAAGTCTTAAGCACGCCATAGTAACGCCCAAAGATATAATCCCTGCGGATACAAAGAAAAAACTGGATATAATCATAGGGAAATATTTAAAATAGATGCGACGAGTAGAGGAGGTTTAAACCTCCTCTACTAAGAATCGTAAGTGATATACACATGGATTACAAAGATACCATAAATCTGCCGAATACGAGTTTTCCGATGAAAGCGAACCTTCCGGTCCGCGAGCCCGAGATGCTGAAGGCCTGGACGGATATGCGTATATACGGCCGCATTATGGAAAGAAGAAAGTCCGCCGGCAAAAAATATATCCTTCACGACGGCCCGCCTTACGCTAACGGCGATATACATATGGGGCACGCCCTGAATAAGATCCTGAAGGACATAGTAGTGAAGTTTAATACGATGGCTGGATATGAGGTGCCGTTTATCCCGGGTTGGGATTGCCACGGCCTTCCGGTAGAACACCAGCTGATGAAGGACCTTAAGATAGAAAAAACCGACATGCCGCAGGTAGAGTTTCGCGAAAAGGCGCGCGATTTCGCGCTTAAATACGTTAATATACAAAAAGAAGAGTTTAAACGGCTCGGCATATTCGGCGATTGGGAAAATCCTTATCTCACGTTGGATCCCAAATACGAAGCGGCCATAGTGAGATCATTCGCGGAATTGGTAGAGAAGGGATATGTGTATAAGGCGTTAAAGCCGGTCAACTGGTGTTTTAAGTGCGAGACCGCCCTTGCCGAGGCAGAAGTGGAATACGAGCTGCACACATCAGTGTCAGTTTTTGTGAAGTTTAAACTTAAAGATGTTGATAAGTTTAAAAAGATGGCTGATAAAACTCCGGTCAACGAGATAAAGAAAGATATATACGTATTGATATGGACTACTACCCCGTGGACGCTCCTCGCCAATGTAGCGATCGCGCTTTCGCCGTCAATGAAGTATGTC